>DASRFY010000149.1:0-40270 GCA_035651315.1 Burkholderiales bacterium | reverse complement strand
AGACGCAGCTGGCCACCCTCGCGATCGGCGATGACGAGCCGTTGCTGCGTTCCTTCCTCAAACACTGCCCTCTTTCTTTGCGCCTCAAATAGGACATTACTTATGCATTTCTCAGTAACGTAAATTCTGACTCGACCGTGGCTTGTCAAAGCCGGTCAAGCGTCACGCCGCATGCGCGACCCCTGGGGCGCCGGCACGGAAGGCAGCGAGCAGTGCGTCGCGTTGAGCGGCGAATGCGGCGAGGTGTTGCTGCTTGACGTGGCCGAAGCCTCGGATATGTTCGGGCAGGCTGGCCAGCTCGACCGCGAGCCGGTGATTCTCCGGCGTCAGCGCGCCGATGATTTCCTCGATCATGGCCTGGTATTCGCGGATCAGCCGGCGCTCGGTCTTTCTCTCTTCCGTGTAGCCGAAAGGATCGAGCACGCTGCCGCGCAGCCGCCTGAACTTCGCCAGCACCCGGAACGCATACCCCATCCACTGACCGTACTGCGATTTCACCAGCCGTCCCTGCGAGTCTCTCCTGGCGAGCAGTGGCGGGGCGAGGTTGTACTTCAGCTTGAATGGACCTTCGAAGGTGTCGTTGAGCTGGCGCCGGAACTCGTCGCTCGCATGGAGCCTCGCGACTTCGTACTCGTCCTTGTAGGCCATGAGCTTGAACAGGTATCTGGCCACCGCCTTGGCGAGCGCGTCGCCCTTGCCCAGCCGGGCCTCGGTGCGGCGCACCTTCTCCACAGATTCCTCGTAGTGCCTCGCATAAGCCGCGTCCTGATACTCGGTCAGGAATGCCACGCGCCGGCGCACGATTGTTTCCAGGCTCTGCGGCATCTGCACGATCGCCGGCCTCGCGGGCGTGGCGACCTTTTCGACCCGTTGCAGGTCCACCGCCGCGCGGCGCCCCCAGTCGAATGCCAGCTTGTTGGCCTCGACCGCCACGCCGTTCAGCTCGATCGCCCGCAGGATCGAGTCACGCTGCAGCGGAATCAGTCCCTTCTGAAAGGCGAAACCGAGCATGAACAGATTGGTGGCGATGGCATCGCCCAGCAGCGCCGTGGCGAGCCGCGTAGCGTCGAGAAAATGGGCGCGCCCGCCCACTGCTTCGTCGATCAGGGCGCGCACCTCGGCCGCCGGGAACTGCCAGTCGGGGTTCTTGGTGAACTGGCCGGGCGGCTGTTCATGCAGGTTGATCACGGCCACGGTGCGCCCCGGCCGGGTCTTGGCGATGGCATCGTGCGAACCGGCGGTGAGCATGTCGCAGCCGAGGATCAGGTCGGCCTCGCCGGTGGCGATGCGTTGCGCGCGGATTTTCTCCGGCGTGGCGGCGATGCGCACATGCGAGGTCACCGCGCCGTTCTTCTGCGACATTCCGGTCATGTCCAGGGCGGAAACGCCTTTGCCTTCCATGTGCGCCGCCATGCCCAGCAGCGCGCCCACGGTGATGACGCCGGTGCCGCCGATGCCGGTGATGAGAATGTTGTAGGGCGTATCGGCCAGTGCGGCCGCCGCGGGTTCGGGCAGCGGCTCGGGCGCCGCCGCAGTCCGCGCGACCTGCGGTTTGCGAAGCGCCCCGCCTTCCACGGTGACGAAGCTCGGGCAGAAGCCTTTCACGCAGGAATAGTCCTGGTTGCAGGAGGACTGGTCGATCATCCGCCTGCGGCCGAAGTCGGTCTCGACCGGCAGGATCGACACGCAGTTCGACTGTACGCCGCAGTCGCCGCAGCCTTCACAGACCATTTCGTTGATGAACACCCGCGAAGTCGCTTTCGGATATTCGCCTTTCTTGCGCCGCCGCCGCTTCTCGGTCGCGCAGGTCTGGTCGTAGATCAGCACCGACACGCCTTCGTGTTCGCGCAGCTCGCGCTGAACGGCGTCGAGTTCCTTGCGGTCGTGCACGGTCACGAACGGCGGCAGGTTCGAGCGGTCGGCATGGCGCGACAGGTCTTCGGTCACGATGGCAATGCGCTGCACGCCTTCCGCGCTCATCTGCTGAGCAATCAGCGGCGCCGAGATCGGCCCGTCGACCGGCTGCCCGCCGGTCATGGCGACCGCATCGTTGTACAGGATCTTGTAGGTGATGTTGATCTTCGCGGCGATCGCGGCGCGGATGGCGAGCGACCCGGAGTGGAAATACGTGCCGTCGCCGAGGTTGGCGAAGACATGCTTGCGCTTCGAGAACGGGGCCTCGCCGATCCAGGTCGCGCCCTCCCCGCCCATGTGCGTGATGGTGCGGTTGTGCTCGGGATAGATGAAGGTCGCCATGGCGTGGCAGCCGATTCCCGCGAGCGCGACGCTGCCGTCCGGCACCTTGGTCGAGGTGTTGTGCGGGCAGCCCGAGCAGTAATAGGCGGGGCGGGCGGGAGTCTTGACGGCCTTGTTGAGCACCGCTTCCTTGGCCTCGAGGAACGCCAGCCGTGCCTTGATGCGGTCGCTGGGATGAAAGCGCGCCACCCGCCCGGCGATAACCCGCGCGATCTGCGCGATGGAGAAGTCGCCCTTGGGCGCCAACAGCCATCGGCCGCGCGGGTGCACCCACTCGCCGGCTTCGTCGAACTTGCCGATCACGCGCGGGCGTACGTCCGGATGCCAGTTGTAGAGGTGCTCCTTGAGCTGGTACTCGACCATCTGCCGCTTTTCTTCCACCACCAGGATTTCTTCCAGGCCCTTGGAGAATTCGCGCACGCTGTCCGGCTCGAGCGGCCAGGGCATCGAAACCTTGAACACGCGGATGCCGATCCGCGCCGCCTCGGCCTCGTCGATACCCAGCTCTTCCAGCGCCTCCAGCACGTCCAGGTACGACTTGCCTGAAGCGACGATCCCGAGCCGCGCATTCGGTGAATCGATGGTGGTACGATTGAGATTGTTAGCGCGGGCATAGGCAATTGCCGCGTAGATCTTGTAGTCCTGCATCAGCGCTTCCAGCACCCGCGCCTGCTGGGCCAGGCCGTCGGTGAGCAAACGGGTGTTCATGCCGCCCTCGGGCGGGACCACGTCCTCGGGCAGCGCGATGCGCACGTTGGAGTGGTCGGCGTCGATCGAGGCGGAGGATTCGACGGTGTCGGCCAGCGCCTTGAAGCCCACCGCGCAGCCGGAAAAGCGCGACATCGCCCAGCCGTGGAGTCCCAGCTCGATGTATTCCTGCACGTTGCACGGGTACAGCACCGGGATCATCGACGCCGCGAACAGGTGGTCGCTCTGGTGAGGCAGCGTCGAGGAATAGGCGCCGTGGTCGTCGCCGGCCACCAGCAGCACTCCGCCGTACTTCGCGGTGCCGGAGAAGTTCATGTGCTTGAACACGTCCCCGCAGCGGTCCACGCCCGGACCCTTGCCGTACCACATGGCGAAGACGCCGTCATAATCGGAATCGCCGGTCAGCTTCACCTGCTGGCTGCCCCACACCGCCGTGGCCGCCAATTCTTCGTTGACTCCGGGCTGAAAGCGCACGTGATGCGCGTCGAGGTGCCGGCTCGCGGCCCAGAGCGCTTCGTCCAGCCCGCCCAGCGGTGAACCGCGGTAACCGGAGATAAAGCCCGCGGTGTTGAGTCCGGCGTCGGCGTCGCGTTGCCGCTGGACCAGCATTAGTCGAACCAGCGCCTGGATGCCGGTCAGATAGACCCGGCCACTGTCCAACGTGTACTTGTCGTCCAGAGTGACTGCTCGCATGTTCTGCTCCTTCAGTAGCCTGTCGCCTTGGGTACGGCGACGCTTCCTGCCGGCGCCAGCGGACGGGTATGCCCTCCGGCGCGTGATGAGAATCGCCCGCTCGCTACGCGGAATCGCTCGGGCGGTAGAACCTGTTTTCGCTCAACATGATCTGCTGATGGCCGCACCCCGACGGGATCATCGGGAAGCAGTTAGCCTGCGGCGCCACGGCGACGTCGAGGAAATAGGGGCCATCGTACGCGAGGCAATCGGCGATCGCGGCATCCAGTTCGGCCGGTCGATCCACCCGGCGTGCGCCCCAACCGAAGCCGCGCGAAACCTGGACGAAATCGGGCAACGCCGCGGTGCAACTGTGGCTGTAGCGCCGGTCGTGGATGAACTCCTGCCACTGGCGCACCATACCCATATAGCCGTTGTTACACACTAGGACCTTCACCGGCGCGCGATGTTGCACGGCGGTCGACAGCTCCTGGAGGTTCATCAGAATGGAGGCATCGCCGCTTACGCACACCACAGTCGTGTCCGGGTGGGCGATCTGGGCGCCGATCGCAGCCGGCAAGCCATAGCCCATGGTGCCCGCGCCGCCGGAAGTCAGCCAGCGTCGGGGCCTCTCAATGCGCAGATACTGCGCGGCCCACATCTGATGCTGGCCGACATCGGTGGCCACGATCGCTTCGCGGCCCGCCAGCGCGCGGTCCAGCGAGTGCATCAGTTGCTGAGGCAGGATCTGGTCTTCGCGCGGGGCGAAGCGCAGGCACTCCTGCGCGCGCCACTCGGCGATCATCGACCACCACGGATCGAGCCGCGCCGCGTCGAGCTTGTGGGCTATCAGTTCTTTCTCCAGCGACTCGAGAAGCTCGCCGCAATCGCCGACGAGCGCCACATCGACCCGGACCAGCTTGTCGATCGAGGCAGGGTCGATGTCGAGATGGATCTTCCTTGCATGCGGGCAGAAGTCGGCCAGCTTGCCGGTGACCCGATCGTCGAAGCGGGCGCCGACACAGACCACCAGGTCGGCGTGGTGCATCGCCAGGTTGGCTTCCAGAGTGCCGTGCATGCCGAGCATGCCGAGAAACTGCTTGTCCGACGCGGGGAAGGCACCCAGCCCCATCAGCGTGAGCGTGCAGGGCGCGGCGGTGGCGTGCACCAGCCGGGCGAATGCGTCGCAGGCGGCGGGCCCGGAATTGATCAATCCGCCCCCGCCGTAGAAGATCGGCCGTCGCGCCCTGACGATGAGATCGGCAGCCGCTCGAATCGCCGCCGGCGACGGACTGGATTCGGTCGCCGGCAATTCATCGAGGCCGTGCAACAAAGGCCGTGCGCGCTCCAGTTGTATGTCCTTGGGAAGATCGATCAGCACCGGACCGGGACGGCCGCGAGTGGCGATGGCGAAGGCTTTGTGTACCGTGTTCTGGACGTCCGCAGCACACCGAACCTGCGCGTTCCACTTGGTGACCGGACGCGAAATGCCCAGCGCATCGCATTCCTGGAATGCGTCGGTCCCGATCAGCGCAGTGGCCACCTGCCCGCTGATGCAGACCACCGGAACCGAATCGCAGAACGCGTCGAGCAGTCCGGTGACGGTGTTGCTGACCCCGGGTCCGGAGGTCACCAGCACCACGCCTGGTTTGCCAGTCGTGCGCGCGTAGCCCTCGGCGGCATGCACGGCTCCTTGCTCGTGGCGCACCAGCACGTGCCGCAGGCGCGGTTCGGCGTACAGCGCGTCATAGACCGGCAGGATCGCGCCACCCGGATAACCGAAGACGGTGTCGACTCCAGCCCGCAACAGGGCGTCGACCAACAGGCGAGCGCCGGATAGGGCTTCCGACGCGGTTTCGGCGGAGGCCGGGACGGCGGCGAGGACGCGATCGTTCATACAGCAATCTTATTGACGATCGACCGGAAAAGGCGTCTTATTTTTCCTGGTTTAACGGCACCATTCGGAAAATTATTCTAAGAGTCTTACGGACTGAAGAATGAACTTGGACAAACACGATCTAGCGATCCTGGCGGTGTTGCGCGAAGACGCGCGGGCCAGCCTGCAGGACATCAGCGCCCGAGTCGGGCTATCGACCACACCCTGCTGGAACCGGATCAAGAAGATGAAGGCCGAAGGCGTGATCCAGGGCTATACCGTTCGCATCGACCCGGCGGCGATCGGTTTCAGCGAAAGCGTGATTGTGCAGGTGACCCTCAACAGCCACAGCGAAGAGACGCTGTTCGATTTCGGGCGCCAGTTGGAGCAGATTCCGGAAGTGTTGGAGGCTTATCTGGTCTCCGGCGACTACGACTATTACATTCGTATCGCGGTGAAGGACACGCGCGACTACGAACGCTTGCTGCGCGAGCGGCTATACCGGATTCCCGGAATCCGCCACAGCAAATCGAGCTTCGTCCTGCGCACTTTGAAGGAAAGCCGCCTTCCGCTGCCCGCGGCGCCCTCCGCGGCAGCCTTCGAGTCGCGCAAACCGGCAAAGGCCCGCTCGGCTCGGAAACGTCCCAGGACGGCGACCGCGTGATTGGCCATCGCCGGCGTCGGCAGGTTCATGCCTGAAAACCGACCTTCTACTCCGTATATCGACGCGATCGGCATAAGCCACAGCCGCGCGGGGCCGGACGCCCGGATCGTCTGCCTGGTTCCGAGCATCACTGAGCTGCTGTTCGTCCTCGGGCTGGGAGAGCGCATCGTCGGGCGCACCGGTTTCTGCGTGCACCCGCGCGCCGAGCTAAGGCGTGTACCGAAAGTAGGCGGCACCAAAGACTTCGATCTGGAAAAGCTGCAGGCGCTCGCCCCCACTCACCTGATCGTCAATGTGGACGAAAACCCGAAGGAACGCGTCGAGGCCGCGGCGCAATTCGTGCCGGAGGTCATCGTCACCCATCCGATGGGGCCGCTCGACAACCCGCCGTTGTATCGGCTGCTCGGTGGAATCTTCGGGCGCGAGGAACAGGCCGAGGAGCTTGCGCGGCGCTTCGACGCCGCGTATCGCGCAGCGGTCGAAGCGACGAAGAAACTGCCGCGCGAGCGGGTGCTGTACCTGATCTGGAAAAATCCGTGGATGACCGTCTCGCGCGACACCTACATCGCGCGCACGCTGGAGGCGGTCGGGTGGGAGCAGGTCGAAGTCGGGAGTAATGATCGTTATCCCGTCATTCGCCTCGAATCGCTGCTGGGCCGCGTCGACCGCGTAATCCTGTCCTCCGAACCCTACGCTTTCAGGCAGCGCGACGCGGACGCGGTGAGGGAGACGATGAATATCTGCTCGCCTGTTCCCGGGCACGCCGTCGGGACCATCGCTGTCTCTTTGGTCGATGCGCAGATGACTTCGTGGTACGGCAGCCGCGCGATCGAAGGCATGTCCTACCTGCGTCAGTTGCGCGGCACTTGAGACGCCGTTCGTTCGGTGGCGCGGCCGAGGACGATGTGTCCTCAGTGAACGGGCTCGGCCTCGGGCTTCGAGGCGAAGAGTTTTTCCATTTCGCGCCGCAGTTTCACCGCCTGGCTCGACTCGTCGACCGCGACATCGGTCCAGCGCACAGGCTGTCCCGCCGCAACCGGCTTGAGCAGCTTGACGCCGTGCGCCAGGCCCAGGCGAAGCGCCCCGATCTTCAGCGACGCGTCGGCGGGCATCAGTTTTCCCACCACGGTATAGCCGCCCTCGCCGTCGAGGATCTCGCCCGCCTTGAGGTCGCGCTTGGCGGTCGCCACCACGTCGGCGCGGAACCCGGTCGCGCAACCGGTCGGTTCGCCGCGCAATCCCACCGCGGCGACGGAGACGCCGACCTCGAGCCCGATCAGGTGCCAGCGCTTGTACAGGCAGGCGTAGCGGCCGGTCGTGTCGGTGCGCACCATGTACTCCTTGAAGCAGTTGCGGATGTATTCCGTCTCGCCCTCGAACACCACGAACACACCGAACCGGATGTCGTAGGGAATGGCGCGGCCGTCTCTTTCGATCGAGGAAATCACTTCCACCTGTCCCTTGTGATGCAGGTGCCCGCCCTCGGCTACCGGGCGCATCACGTTGGGAATGTCATCCACGCTCGCGGGCGGAAACAGCAGCCCGTGCGGAGCCGGCGTGAGCCCGGTGGCGTTGCACACCGCGGTGCTCTCGATCGCGGGCTTGGAGCCGTCGAGGAAGGAGTTGAACATCTTCGGGTTCAGGCCGCCGGTCTTCGCCTGCTCGGGAGTCAGGCCGTAGTATCCCCACACCGTCTCCGGCGTCGACTGCGCGAAGTGCGGCAGCCACTTGTGGCCGCGGCCAGCGGCGACCACGTTGAATCCGGCGGCGCGCGCCCAGTCGACCAGGTCGCAGATCAGCGCCGGCTGATCGCCGTAGGCGAGGCTGTAGACCACGCCGGCCTCGCGCGCGCGCCGCGCGAGCAGCGGGCCGCACATCGCGTCCGCCTCGACGGTCACCATCACCACGTGCTTGCCGTGGCGGAACGCGGCGAGCGCGTGCTCGACCGCGGCGATCGGGTGCCCGGTGGCCTCGACCACGATGTCGATCAGCGGATGCGAGACCAAAGCCTGCCAGCCGTCACTCAGGTGCGTGGTTCCCGAATTCAGCGCTGCATCGAGCGACGCGGCGGAAAAACGCTCCGGGTTCCAGCCCACCCGTTCCAGGTTGGTTCGCGCATTCGCGGGCGACAGGTCGGCGATGGCGGCGAGATGCACGCCCGGGGTCTTTGGAACCTGCGCCAGGTACATCGCCCCGAACTTGCCGGCGCCGATGAGCCCCACTCGCAGCGGCTTGCCGGCCGCCTGGCGCTCAAACAGCTTGGCGTAAAGATTCATGGTTTTTCTCGAGAGAAAATCAAAACCTCAACGCGGAGGCGCAGAGGACGCAGAGAGCGCAGAGAAAAAGCGGCATGACGTCATTACGCGCTTCGTGTTTTGCCATAGTTCTCGGTCTCTTTGCGCCCTTAGCGTTGCGCTTTTCTTTTGCTAAGCGACCAGCTTGGGCTTGAGCGCTTCCTCGGGCGTGCCGTCCTTCCACGGCAGCGGCACGTCGTAGTGCTTCAAGAGGCAATCGTCAGGCAGGCATTCGATCGGCGTGAAATCGCGGTGCGCGATGTACTCCGGCCGCTTGAAGCGGCGGATGTGGTTCGATACCGCGCACAGGCTGAGATACACGTTGATGCGGTTCCACGGTGACAGGTTCGAAGTCGATGCGTGCACCAGGCACGAGTGGAACATGATCATCGACCCCGCCGGCCCCTTCGGTGCGACGATGCCGCCGCGCTCGACCAGCCTGCTGATCGTGTCGTGGTTGATGGTCCAGAGTGGGTAGCTGGTGGTGGTAAGGTCGTGCTCGGCGTCGATGACGCCGAGCTTGTGGCTGCCGGGAATGAACATGAGCGGCCCGTTGAACTCGTTGACCTCGTCGAGAAAGATCGCCACGTTCATCGCCCGCGCCTCGGGCATCAGGTCGTCGTTCTTCCAGGTTCCGTAGTCCTGGTGCCATTGCCAGACGTCGCCGTCGAAGGCCATCTTGCCGTTGATCTTGAACTGGTGCATATACACCGGCTCGCCGAAGATCTGCACGACCGGCTCCACCATGCGCGGATGGCGCGCAAGCCTGGCGAACGGATGGCTGTACAGATGCGCCGCGAAGTTGGTGCGCACCGCGTCGCTGCCTTTCTCGCGCACGTTCTCCGGGCGGTGCTGGGCGAAAAGGCGGGGCACCTCGCCGACAAGAGGACGCATTTCCTCGGCCGAGAACAGGCTGGGGAAGAACAGGTAGCCGTCGCGGTCGAACTGCTTGATCTGCTCGGTGGTCAGTTTCATCCTTCCTCCTTGCTTCTTGCGTCTGACCGGGTGTTCGCGACCCGGGGATCGGCTTGGGTCGGCTGCGTCCGCTAGTCTAGCGTGATGAACAGCGACTTGCGCGGCTTCCCTTCGACCGTGCGACTGGGCTGGCCCTGTCCGCCGGCGCCTTCCGCCGGCAGGATCCCGCCGCTGCGCAGGGTTCGCTTGGTGCCTGCGTCCGAATCGGCCGACAGTCTCCGGGAGCCGAGCATCACCCCGATTCCCGCGCCCGTGGCGAATGGCACTCCTGTCGCTGCCGACAGCCGGGGCCCGATGTTTGCGTTCACGATGGCCTCCTGCCTATGTCACCGGCAGATGCTCTTCGCGATGCCGCTCCACCAGAAAGACCGCCGCGACAAAGCCGATCAGCGCGCCGAACATCACGTAATAGGCCGGCGCGAACGGCGACCCAGTTACTCGTATCAGCCAGGTGACGATGAATTGCGCGAACCCGCCGAACAACATGACCGCGAAGTTGTAGGCCACGGCGAGC
The DNA here is from genome assembly GCA_035651315.1 of Burkholderiales bacterium. Classification (GTDB taxonomy): domain Bacteria; phylum Pseudomonadota; class Gammaproteobacteria; order Burkholderiales; family Eutrophovitaceae; genus DASRFY01. The sequence goes on along the minus strand of DASRFY010000149.1, from coordinate 30,311 downwards.
CCGGTCGACCGCACGCCGGTGGGAAACTGCTCGGCGAGCGCCGTGGAGATCGGTCCGAACAGCACGCCGACTACGGTGCACAACGTGACCTGCATGACCGTGAGTCGGGCCAAGCTCGGTACGGCGTACACCCAGGCGAACAGCGGGTAGAGCAGCGCGAAGCTGGCGACCGTGGCGGCGATGAGAACCGGCTTGCGGCCGATGCGGTCCGAGACCGCGCCGAATAGCGGAATGGCCAGCGTGAGACAGACGAGCCCCGCGACCTGCGCAGTGAAGGCGTCGCCGAGCGCCATGCCGAGCTGGGTCTTGGCGAAGGTCGGCGTGTAGACCAGCACGATGTAGTAGGAGATGGTGCCGCAGATCACCAATCCGAAAGTAACGGCAAGGCTACGGGCGTGCCTTGCCGGGGACGCCGAACCAGCCGGCCGCGAATGCGCCTGGCGCGATTCCAGGAACGCTTCGGTTTCCATCAGGTGCTTGCGGATGTAGACGCCGACCGGTCCGATGATCAGGCCGAATATGAACGGCAACCGCCATCCCCACGAATCGATCTGCTGCGCAGACAGTCCGCGCGTCACCAGGGTCCCGGCGATTGCGCCGCACAGCGCGGCCAGACTCTGGCCGACCATCTGCAGCGAGCCGTAGAAACCGCGTCTGCCCGCCGGCGCGGCTTCGACGAGGAAGGAAGTGGCGCTGGCAAATTCGCCGCCGGTGGCGAAGCCCTGCAACAGGCGGGCGAGCACCACGATGACGGGCGCGGCGATGCCGATCGCAGCATGGGACGGCGTGAAAGCGATCATGGCCATGGACAAGGTCATCAAGCCGATGATGAGTTGCAACGCCGCCTTGCGCCCTTTGCGATCGGCGTAGATGCCGAGCACGACGCCGCCCACCGGACGCATGAAGAATCCGACGCCGAAAGTGGCCATGGTCAGCAACAGCGAAACGAAGTCGCTCTCGCCGGGAAAGAACAGCCGCGAGATGATGACCGTCAGGAAACCGTAGACGACAAAGTCGTACCATTCGAGTGCGTTGCCGATGACAGCGGCGGCGATCTGCTTGGCGAGCGGTTTACGGGGCATGGTCTGGTCCTGTTCCAGGTTTCGATCGGCTGCTTTTTTTCGCCATCTTGCATCAGCCCGGCCAAAACGTATCACGGGGCGGCGCCGGGCGCGGCGCGGTCTTTATTAACGCCGCCGCCGCCGGCCATGTCGGAGACAACGAGAAGCCGCATATCCAGACCGCGGAGAATCGCCGGAGCAGGCGCATCTTCCGCGAGGAGCACGACAGGCGGGTGCACGAATGGCGACGCGGCTTGCGCGCGCCCGGAGCCCGGCAGTGTTTATTCGGCAGCAGACGCCGCTTTCAGGACCCCGTTGATGAAGTGCAGGACCACCTGTTTCGCGTAATACCAGTCCTGCAGCTCGGTGCCTTCCATCGCGGTGATCGAACGCTTCCCGGACGGCTCGCCTAGCTTGGCGAGCACTTCATCGGGTGTCATCCCGGGATGGAGCCCGTTCTTGGCGAGTAGATCCTCTTCCTGCCGGACGGCGGCCTGATCCGCGCACAAGGCAAACGGGAGTGGCGCCGTAAGGCCGGTGGCAACGAGCGTCACTGCGGCAGCGAGTCTCCAGGTCTTCAGCGGTCTTTCCATTTCTCGAAGGCGATCCCTCATGCTTCTTTTTTCCTCGCGGAGGACTTGTTCCTCCTCGAAGGTTTCGCGGGCTCGTCCGGCTGTGCATCGAGCCGCAGCTTCGCATAGCTGCCGGGCGCGTCTTCGATCGTCTCGAGCCCGCCGTCGCCGGGCGTGCGCGCGGGCACCTTTTCGCCGCCGAAACCGGCGATCCAACGCGCCCAGTCGGTCCACCACGATCCGGGATGTTTTTCCGCCGTGGCAAGCCACTCGTCCGCGGTGTCCCGCAGCCTGTCATTGGTCCAGTACCAGTATTTGCCCGCGCTCGGCGGGTTGACGATGCCGGCGATGTGCCCGGAGCCGCCGAGGACGAACTTGACCGGGCCCTGGAGCAGCTTTGCGCCGAGATAGGTCGTCTTCCACGGCGCGATGTGATCCTCCACCGCCGAAATGAAGTAGGCCGGGACGCCGACCCGCGACAGATCGATCGGCACGCCGGCGAGCGTGATGCCGCCCGGTTCGCGCAGCTTGTTGCGGATATACATATTGCGCAGATAGAAGGTGTGCATCTTCGCCGGCATGCGCGTCGCGTCCGAGTTCCAGTACAGAAGGTCGAAAGGAAACGGTTCCTTGCCCAGCAGATAGTTGTTCACCACGAACGACCAGATCAGGTCGTTGGCGCGCAGCAGGTTGAAGGTCGACGCCATTTCCGATCCTTCGAGATAGCCGCGCTCCTGCATTTTTTTCTCGAGGTTGGCGAGCACGTTCTCGTCCACGAACACGCCCAGCTCGCCGGGCTCGGAAAAATCGATGAGCGTGGTGAAGAAAGTCACGCTCTTCACCCGCCGCGACTCGCCCTTCGTCGCGAGCCACGCCAGCATCGCGGCGGTCAGCGTGCCGCCGAGGCAGTAGCCGATGACGTTGATCTCGCGCTCGCCGGTCGCCTTTTCCACCGCGTCGAGCGCCGCGAGCGGGCCTTCCAGGAGGTAGTCGTCGAAAGTCTTGTGCGCGAGGCGCCAGTCCGGATTGACCCAGGAGACCACGAAAACGGTGATGCCCTGGTCGAGCGCGAACTTGATGAACGAGTTCTTCTGGCGCAGGTCGAGGATGTAGTACTTGTTGATCCACGGCGGGACGATCAGCAGCGGCGTCCGGCACACATCCGGCGTCGAGGGCTGGTACTGGATGAGCTGCATCAGGTCGGTCTGGAAGACGACCTTGCCGGGAGTGGTGGCGACGTTCTCGCCGAGCTTGAAGGCCTTGTAGTCGGTCATGCTGATCGCGAGCTCGCCGTGACCGCGGTCCAGGTCCTGCAGCAGGTGGTTGAGCCCGTCGAGGAGGTTCTTGCCGCCGGTGTCGATGGTGGTCTTGAGCACCTCCGGGTTGGTCAGCACGAAGTTGGTCGGAGCGAGCGCGTCCACGTACTGGCGGGTGAAGAACTTCACCTTGCGCGCGGTCTGTTGGTCGAGGCCCTCGACCTCGGCGACGGTCTGCTGGATGTTCTGCGCCGCGATCAGGTACGACTGCTTGATGTAGTCGAACAGCCAGCTGTGCCAGAGGTCGCTCTTGAACCGGAAGTCGCTCTTCTGCGGCTCGGCGACCGATGGCGCCTCCTCGCCGGCCAGTCTGCGCATACTCGCCTGCCAGAGCAGGAAATAGTCGTGCCACATGCGCAGCCCGGCCTCGGCGAGCTTGAACGGGTCCGACATCATTCGCGTCGCGAGCTCGGCGAACGCCTTGCCGATGCCGATCTCGTCGGGATTTTCCTCGCCGAGCTTCTTCGCCTGCCTGGCGAGATGCTCCTTGACGATATGGCTGCTGCGCAGCGCGATTTCCGCCAGCACGCGCGTCAGCTCGGTCGGATCGGTCGGCGGAGGGGACGGGGATTGCGGCTCGGCCATGTCGGCTACGCTAGGACGAACTGCGTTTTCGCGCAAGCGCCTCGGCTGCAAGGCATTGACCACCAAGACGCAAAGAAATTCGTTTCAAAGTGCATTGTGGTGTCTTGGTGGTTTACGCCGGGTTTCGTTTCTTTCTGCGCCTCTCTGGCGACGCCGTCTCTTCAGCCCCGCGAAGGCTTGCCGTAAGTCTTGAACTTCTCCAGCACCACGGCCATTTCCTCTTCGGAGAGAAGGTTCGGCTCGCCGATCTGCAGCGCCCGCCAATACTGCTCGCACAGCGCCTCCACTTCGACCGCGAGCGCAAGCGCTTGGTCGAGGCTTTCGCCGATTGCGATCATGCCGTGATTGGCGAGCAGGCAGGCCTTGCGGCCTTCGAGCGCCTCGAGCGTGCGATCGGAGAGCGCCTGCGTGCCGAAGGTGGCGTACGGCGCGCAGCGGATGCTGTTCCCGCCCGCAACCGCGATCATGTAGTGGAAACTGGGCACGTCCTTTCCCAGGCAGGCGAGCGTGGTGGCGAAACTCGCGTGCGTGTGTACCACCGCGTGCGCATCCGGCCGCGAGCGATAAATGCCGTGATGGAAGCGCCATTCCGAGGAAGGCGCCAGCCGGCCGCTCGGCCGGCCGTTGCGGTCGACGAACACGATATGCGAGGGCTTGGTCTGCTCGTACGGCAGGCCGGAGGGCGTGACGAGAAAACCGTCGTTCCAGCGCGCACTGACGTTGCCGGACTTGCCGCGGTTGATGCCGAGCGCGTTCATCGCCAGCGCCGAGGCGATGATCTGCCTGCGCAGTTGCAGCTGCGTCATGCCGCGCGCGGACGGTACAGCGCGGCCAGACCTTCGCGCGTGGCGGGTGCGATGCCGCGGTCGGTGATGATGCCGGTCACGAGCCGCGCCGGCGTGACGTCGAAGGCGGGGTTTGCCGCTTTGATGCCCTCGGTGCCGATGTGCACCCGCGCGGTCCGGTTCTCGCCGTCCCGTCCCTGCACGAACAGGAGTTCGTCCTGGCTGCGCTCCTCGATCGGGATTTCCCGGTGCGCGTCGCCGATCGACCAGTCGAGGGTGGGGGTCGGCACTGCGGCATAGAACGGGACGCCGTTGTCCTTCGCCGCGAGCGCCTTCAAGTAGGTGCCGATCTTGTTGCAGACGTCGCCATTGGCGGCGACGCGGTCGGCGCCGACGAGGACGAGGTCGACTGCGCCGTGCTGCATCAGGTGTCCGCCGGCGCTGTCGGCGATCAGCGTGTGGGGCACGCCGTGGCTGCCGAGCTCCCACGCGGTGAGAAGACCTTGGTTGCGCGGGCGCGTCTCGTCCACCCACACGTGCATCGCCACTCCCTCGTCGTGCGCCAGGTAGATCGGCGCCAGCGCGGTGCCGTAATCCACCGTGGCCAGCCAGCCTGCATTGCAGTGGGTGAGCACGTTCACTCTGCCTTTTTTCCCCGCCAGCGCGCGGATCAACCCGAGGCCGTGGCGGCCGATCGCGAGGTTCTGTGCGACGTCCTCTTCCGCGATCGAGGCCGCCTCCTGCCATGCGGCATCGACCCGCTCGCCGGGGTCGAGCGAACGCAGGCGCGCGCGCATCCGATCGATCGCCCAGCGCAGATTCACCGCGGTCGGCCGGGTGCGCAGGAGGATCTCGGCCGCGCGAGCCAGCGTTGCGTCGCCCGCTTCTTCGCGCATCGCCAGCGCGAACCCGTACGCCGCGACGGCGCCGATCAGCGGCGCGCCGCGCACCTGCATGGTCCGGATCGCGTGGGCGACGTCGTCGAGGGTGGCGAGCCGCAAGGTGTGGAACTCGTGCGGAAGCCTGGTCTGGTCGATGACCCCGATCCGATCACCTTCGCGCCAGACGCTACGATAGGCGACGCCGCCGACTTTCACTTGCTTGGCCTTTCGAAGCGGTACACGCCGTCGGCGCCCCGGTTGCGCACGAGGCGGCCCTGGTACATGAGGTGATGCAGATGCGCAATCGCCTCGCCCATGGCAAAAAAAGTCTGGTGCAGATCGAGGCTGCGGCGGAACAGCACCGGAATCAGGTCCGCCGCGGTCCTGGGCTTCGCGCACTCGGCAAGCACCTCCGCCAGGCGCTCCGCGTGGTGCGCGTGGAGCATCTGCACCCGCGCCTGCGCGCCGCGGAACGGCAGGCCGTGCGATGGAAGCACCAGCGTGTCGGCCGGCAGCGCGGTGAATCGATCGATCGAGCGCAGGAAGAGTCGCAGCGGATCGCCCTCGGGCTCGGTCGGCCACACGGCTACGTTGGTGCTGATCTTTGGCAGCAGCATGTCGCCGGAGACGAGCACGCCGAGGCGGGCGCAGTACAGCGCGCAATGTTCCGGCGCGTGCCCGTAGCCGGCGATGACCCGCCACGCATTGCCGCCGATCTCGATTTCGTCGCCTTCCATGATGCGCACGAAACTCGAGGGCGGCGCGCACACGATCTTGCGATAGGCGTTGCCCCGGCCCGCGACGCCGGCAACGCGTTCCGGGTCCAGTCCGTGGGCGGCGAAAAGCCGCGCGACCGCTTCCGAGCCGGTGCCGGCGCGCGCCTCGAACTGCGCGTGCGCGGTCAGGTATTCCGACTCGCTGATCCACAGCGGCGCGCCGAAGCGTTGTGCGAGCCAGCCGGCGTTGCCCATGTGATCGGGGTGATAGTGCGTGACGATGATCCGCGACAGACCAGCGCCGCGCAGCGTTTCGTCGAAGATCCGGTTCCAGATCGTGCGCGTCTCGTCCAGTCCGATGCCGCAGTCGACGGCGACCCGGTCCTTGCCGTCCCTCAGCAGCCACAGGTTGATGTGATCGAGCGCGAAAGGTAGCGGCAATGCGCAGCCAGAACACGCCGGGCGCGACTTCCCGCGCGGTGCCCGCCGGCGGCGCATCGGGAAAGGGAAAGGACAGTGCGGCTGCAGTCTGAAGTGCCGCCGCGCCAATCGGTTTGTTCATGAGAATGGACGATAACAGTGCAGGCGTTGCCTGCCGGATGGTTGGATTCTACTTTACGTTTACGTAAACTGGATCGTATATGGGAGATGCGACCTGTACGATCACCGAGCTTGCCCGCGAGTTCGGCCTCACGACCCGCGCCATCCGCTTCTACGAAGACCAGGGACTGCTTGCGCCCAAACGCGTGGGCCGCAACCGCATTTACAACCAGCGCGACCGGGTGCGGCTCAAGCTCACTTTGCGCGGCAAGCGGCTCGGATTTGCGCTATCGGAGATCAAGCAGCTTCTAGATATGTACGATGCGGCGAAGGACGAGAAGGCGCAGATCGAGCGCTTCCTCGAAGTCCTCGCGCGGCGCCGCTCGATTCTCGAGCAGCAGCGCGAGGACATCGAAGCGGTGCTGGCCGAGATCTCGGCGTTCGAAAAGCAGTGCCGGGAGATCCTCGCCGGACGGGCGGAAAAGGAGGGAAGCAAACCGCCCGGCACCCGCAAGGGACTTGCAAGGGCATGAATGGACATAAATTTCAGCCACAAATTGACGTTAACGTAAACGTCATCTAGAGTTGGCTGGGGATACCGCGACGATGAGCGCATTCGACCCTCCCGACCCCGGCTACGCGCAGCGTGTGCGAGCCAGCTTCGAGCGGCAGAACGTGATGGCGCTGATCGGCGCGCAGCTCTCGCGCGTCGCACCTGGGGAGTGCGAGATCCGCCTGCCGTTCAAGCCCCAGCTCGCCCAGCAGCACGGCTATTTTCACGGCGGGATCATCGGTACCATCGCAGATTCCGCGGGCGGATACGCCGCCTTCACGCTAATGCCCGCAGACTCGAGCGTGCTTACCGTCGAGTACAAGATGAATCTGCTGGCGCCGGGAAACGGCGACCTGTTGATCGCCCGGGGGCGGGTGATGAAGCCCGGCCGCACGCTGGTGGTGACGAACGTCGACGTCACGGTCAGGAAGGGCCGCCGCGAGACGCTATGCGCCGCGTTGCTCCAGACATTGATGACCATGCATGGGAGGCCCGATCGATGAAACCCGGCGAATCCTTCATCAAGAACTTCCCCTCGCTTAACTTCGGCCTGGGCGAGGAAATCGACATGCTGCGCGACAGCGTGCGCGCTTTTGCCGCGAAGGAAATCGCCCCGCGCGCGGCGGACATCGACCGGGAAAACACTTTCCCGATGGACCTCTGGCGCAAGTTCGGCAAGCTCGGCGTGCTCGGCATCACCGCCGAGGAAGAGTACGGCGGCTCCAACATGGGCTACCTCGCGCACATCGTGGCGATGGAGGAGATCTCCCGCGCTTCGGGATCGGTCGGCCTGTCGTACGGCGCGCACTCGAACCTCGCCGTGAACCAGATCCAGCGTAATGGCACGCAGCCACAGAAGCGCAAGTACCTTTCGAAGCTGATCTCCGGCGAGTTCGTCGGCGCGCTGGCGATGAGCGAGCCGAACTCCGGGTCCGACGTGGTTAGCATGAAGCTGCGCGCAGACCGCAAGGGCGACCGCTACATCCTCAACGGCAACAAGATGTGGATCACCAACGGTCCGGATGCGGACGTGCTGGTGGTCTACGCCAAGACCGACCTCGACGCCGGCCCCAAGGGCATCACGGCGTTCATCGTCGAGAAGGGATGCAAGGGCTTCTCGACGGCGCAAAAGCTGGACAAGCTCGGGATGCGCGGCTCGAACACCTGCGAGCTGGTGTTCCGCGACTGCGAGGTGCCGGCAGAGAACGTGCTGGGCGAGGCGAACAAGGGCGTCCAGGTGCTGATGAGCGGCCTGGACTACGAACGCGCGGTGCTCGCCGGCGGGCCGCTGGGCATCATGCAGGCGTGCATGGACGTGGTGCTGCCCTACGTGCACCAGCGCGTGCAGTTCGGGCAGGCGATCGGCGAGTTCCAGCTCATGCAGGGAAAGCTCGCCGACATGTACACGACGATGAACGCGTGCCGGGCCTATGTGTACGCCGTGGGCCGCGCCTGCGACCGCGGTGAGACCACGCGCAAGGACGCGGCCGGCGCGATCCTGTACGCCGCAGAGAAAGCGACCTGGATGGCGGGCGAGGCGATCCAGGCGCTGGGCGGCAACGGCTACATCAACGAGTATCCGACCGGAAGGCTGTGGCGCGACGCCAAGCTCTATGAGATCGGTGCCGGCACCTCCGAGATCCGGCGCTGGCTGATCGGGCGCGAGCTGTTTGCCGAAACCAAATGAAAACGATTCGCCACAGAGCACACGGAGATCACGGAGTGAAAAAAGCGGGATCAACCACCAAGACCGCCAAGTGCATCAAGAAAGAGTTATGAAAGTCCCGCTTTGGGTTTTCCTTTGTGATCCTTCGTCTCCTTCGTGGTGACAGCGTATTGTTGTAGCGCTCCGTGACCCCTGTGTTCTCTGTGGCTATCGGATTTTGATCTATTCCAGATGACGACGGTCGTGACGCAAACCCGACAGGACCTCGCATTCCTGATTGCGCAGGGGACGCTCGACGGCTTCAACCGGCACTACCGTCTGTTCCGCGAAACGAGCCGCCATGCGAAGACGCTTTTCGAGGCCGGCGACTGGCGCGAAATCCAGCGCATCTCCCGCAGCCGCATCGCGTTCTACGACCGGCGCGTGACCGAAACGGTGGAATACCTGCGGCGCCGCTTCCGCACCGAAACGCTCGAAAACGCCGCCTGGCAACAGGTAAAGCTGCATTACGTCGGCCTGCTCGCCAACCATAGGCAGCCCGAGCTCGCCGAAACCTTCTTCAATACCGTGAGCTGCAGGATCCTGCATCGCAGCTACTACCACAACGATTTCCTCTTCGTGCGGCCGGCGCTGTCGACCGAGCACATCGACTCCGATCCGCCGACCTATCGCAGCTATTACCCGGCGAAAGCGGGCCTGCGGCCGACGCTGAGGTCCGTCCTCGAGGACTTCGGCCTGCGCAACCGGTTCGAGGATCTCGCGCGGGACCTGCGCCAGGTGCTGCGCGCGGTGCGAAAAAAGCTGCCGCGGCCCATCCGGCTGGAGGCGAACCACCAGGTCCAAGTGCTGTCCTCGCTTTTCTTCCGCAACAAAGGCGCGTATGCGATCGGCAAGATCGTCAACGGCGACGCGGAGCACCCGTTCGCCGTCGCAATCCTGCGCAACGACGACGGCAGCCTGTATCTCGACGCGATCCTCCTGGAGGAAGAGCAGCTTTCGATCCTGTTCGGCTTCAGCCGCGCCTACTTCATGGTGGACATGGAAGTGCCTTCCGGCTATGTCCAGTTCCTCAGGACGCTGCTGCCGCGCAAGCCGGTGGCGGAGCTCTACACCATGCTCGGGCTGCAGAAGCAGGGCAAGACGCTTTTCTACCGGGACTTCCTGCAGCATCTCAGGCACTCGAGCGACGCATTCGTGATCGCGCCGGGCATCCGCGGGCTGGTGATGCTGGTGTTCACCCTGCCTTCGTATCCTTACGTGTTCAAGGTCATCAAGGACGCGATCTTGCCGCCCAAGGAGATCACCCGGGAGGAAGTCAAGCGCAAATACCTCCTGGTGAAGCATCACGACCGCGTCGGCCGCATGGCCGACACCCTCGAATTCAAGGACGTAGCGCTGCCCAGGGATCGCTTTTCTCCGGAGCTGCTCGAAGAGTTGCGCGCGCTCGCGCCCTCGGTGATCGAAGAGGAAGGCGATACCGTCATCGTCCGGCATCTTTACGTTGAGCGGCGCATGATTCCCCTCAACATCCATATCGACACTGCGCCGGACGAGGAGGTAAAGCGTGCAGTGGAAGACTACTGTCTGGCGGTCAAGCAGCTCGCGGCGGCGAATATCTTTCCCGGCGATATGCTGTTCAAGAACTTCGGCGTGACCCGGTACGGCCGGGTCGTCTTCTACGATTACGACGAAATCGCCTACATGACCGAGTGCAACTTCCGCCGCATGCCGGCACCGCGCACGCCGGAAGACGAGCTCTCGGCGGAGCCTTGGTACCCTGTGGCGCGGAACGACGTATTCCCGGAGGAGTTCGCGGCGTTCCTGCTTTCCGATCCCCGCGTACGCGGCGCCTTTGTCGAAAGACACGCCGATCTGCTGTCGGCCGATTACTGGAATGCGATCAAGCGGCGCATTGCGGCGGGACACGTCGAAGACGTATTCCCGTACCCGGAGTCGATGCGCTTTGGCAACCGGGCGCCGCGAGGCGCCTGCGCAGCGTCTTGAACCACGAGCAACGCGTAAGGAACAGTGGAAGGGGGAAGCACCAGACGAACCACTAAGGACACAAAGGTCACCAAGAAGCACCGGAGTTATGACTTCCTTGGTGTACTTGGTGATCTTGGTGGTTATATTCGATGCTGGTGTTGCTTCGTGTCCTTCGCGGTGAGCGATTTTTCCGGAGGTGATGTATGGCTAGCGATCCCGTAGTCATTGTTTCAGCGGCGCGTACGCCCATGGGCGCGTTCCAGGGCGAGCTGAAGGACTTCGCCGCGCCCCAGCTCGGTGCCGCGGCGATCCGCGCGGCGGTGGAGCGCGCGGGCGTCCGGCCGCAGCAGGTCGAGGAGGTGATCATGGGCTGCGTGCTGCCCGCCGGTCAGGGCCAGGCGCCGGCGCGGCAGGCCGCGCTCGGCGCGGGATTGCCGCTTTCGGTGGGATGCACGACCGTGAACAAGATGTGCGGATCGGGGATGAAGGCGGCGATGCTCGCCCACGATCTCCTACTGGCGGGCAGCAACGTCATTATGGTCGCAGGCGGCATGGAGAGCATGAGTAATGCGCCCTATCTTCTGCCCAAGGTGCGCGCCGGTTATCGCATGGGGCATCAGCAGGTCATGGACCACATGTTCCTCGACGGGCTCGAAGACGCATACGACAAGGGCCGGCTCATGGGATCGTTCGCGGAAGACTGCGCAGCCAAGTACGCGTTCTCTCGCGAGGCGCAGGACGGTTTCGCCGTGACGTCGCTGCAGCGCGCGCAGAAAGCCAACCAGGACGGGAGCTTCGCCTGGGAGACGGTGCCGGTCGCCATCAAGGCGGGCAAGGAAGAACGCTTCGTCGAGCGCGACGAGCAGCCGTTCAAGGCGAACTTCGACAAGATCCCCCTGCTCAAGCCCGCCTTCAAGAAGGACGGTACGGTCACCGCGGCAAATTCGAGCTCGATCTCGGACGGCGCCGCGGCACTGGTCATGATGCGCGCGTCGACCGCGGCGAAGCTGGCGTTGAATCCTCTCGCGCGCGTCGTCGGTCACTCGACGCACGCACAGGAGCCGGGCTGGTTCACCACTGCGCCGGTCGGCGCGATCCGCAAATTGTTCGAGAAGACCGGTTGGTCGAGCGACAAGGTGGACCTCTACGAGATCAACGAGGCGTTCGCGGTGGTGGCCATGGCGGCAATGAAGGAGCACGGCCTGCCGCACGAGAAAGTGAACGTGCACGGCGGCGCCTGTGCGCTCGGACACCCGATCGGCGCCTCCGGCGCACGCATCCTCGTCACGCTGATCGGCGCGCTGCGCAAACACGGCGGCAAGCGCGGCGTCGCCTCGCTTTGCATCGGGGGCGGGGAAGCTACCGCGATGGCCATCGAACTGGTCGCCTGATGCCAACAGAAAGGAAGAGCGTTGACGCAAAGATCGCAAAGTAAAGAACTGAAAGGACGCAAAGGAAGGAAGAGCAGGGCAACCGATGCCTGAAGTCAGCAAACTCGTGGACGATCGGGTCCGTGTTACGTTGGTCGCTGATTTGTTCTCATCTTGGTCTTCTTTGCGGCCTTTGCGTTGAGATTCTCTTCGGAGGGTTAACAAGATGGAGAAAAAGAGAATCGGCTTCATCGGCGTAGGCCTCATGGGCCACGGGATGGCGAAGAACCTGGTGGAGAAAGGGTTCCAGACGACGATCCTGGCTCACCGGAACCGCGCGCCGGTGGAGGATCTCGTCAAGCGCGGCGCAAGGGAGGCAAAAGATGTCGCCGCGCTGGCCGCGAACTCGGATCTCGTCTTCATCTGCGTGACCGGTTCGCCCCAGGTCGAAGACCTCGTCTACCGCAAGGGCGGACTGCTGGAATCGACGCGCGCGGGCCAGGTCGTGGTCGATACTTCGACCAGCCAACCGTTCTCGACGCTGAAGATCGCCTCGGATCTGAAACCGAAGGACGTCCGGTTCGTCGACGCGCCGCTGACCCGCACGCCGGTGGAAGCGGAGCAGGGGCGCCTGAACACGATGGTCGGCGCGGACGAGACGACGTTCAAGGAGATCGAGCCGGCGCTGAAGGCGTTCTGCGAGAACATCTTCCACGTCGGCGAGGTCGGCGCCGGGCACAAGATCAAGCTCATCAACAACTGCGCCGCGATCGGCCAGATGGCGCTGATCGCCGAAGCGCTGACCGCCTGCGCCAAACTCGGCGTCGATCCGCAAGAGTATTTCCGGCTCGTCTCCACCGGCGCGGCGAATTCCGGCATCTTCCAGATGCTCGCCGGCAAGGCGGTGGAGGGCGATTTCACCGGCATGAAGTTCGGCCTCGCCAACGCCCTGAAGGACGTGCGCTATTACATGCAGATGGCGATGGAGGCGGGGATTGCCGGCGCGATGGCGCCGGCCACGCTCACCGCGCTGACCAACGCGGTGGCCCTCGGATTCGGCGGACCTGGGCACCTGGTGGGCGCGCTGGTGCAGGCGCAGGCGAAACTCAACAACGTGCCTTTCCCGCCGGGATCGACTTGAGCCACAGAGGGCAGAAGCAGCGTTGACCACGAAGACCACCAAGGGCGCCAAGAAATCGTTACCGGGAACCTGCCGTTGGTTTTCCTTCGCGCTCTTCGTGGTAAAAGAGTTTTGTTCTTGCGATTCTCCGAGTCTCTGTAACGAACGGGATTTCGCACCAACCGACAGCGAGACGCCATGACCGATCCGATCGAGTTCTATTTCGACTTCTCTTCGCCGTACGGCTATTTCGGCGCGACGAGGATTTCTTCGATCGCTGCGAAGCACGGCCGCAGCGTTGCTTGGAAACCGATCCTGCTCGGCGCGGTGTTCAAGGTGACCGGCAGCGGCCCGCTGCCTTCGCTGCCGCTCAAGGGCGATTATGCCCGGCGCGACATGGAGCGCGTCGCGCGGCTCTGGAACGTACCGTACAAGCTTCCGAGCAAGTTTCCGATCCCGAGCCAGGCGCCGTCGCGCATCGTGTACTGGCTGGAGTCGAACGCCCCGGATAAGCAGGAGCAGGCGGTTCTCGCGCTGTATCGCGCGTACTTCGTCGAAGATCGCGACGTGTCCAGCCCGGAGACGGCCGCCGAAGTGGTGGGAGGAATCGGCATCGACCGCGGGGCCGCGCTTGCCGCGACCCAGGACCCGGCGATGAAAGACCGGTTGAAGAGCGAGGTCGAGATCGCGATTCAGAAAGGCGTCTTCGGCTCGCCTTACGTGTTCGTCGACGGCGAACCGTTTTGGGGCTCGGACCGCCTCGAGCACGTCGAGCGATGGCTTGCGACCGGCGGCTGGTAACCGTGACGGCGCGGCAACCGGACGCACCGTTGATGGCCGAATACCTCCTCTACGGATTCGCGCAGTCGGGCAATTCGTACAAGCCGGCGCTGTATCTCGAGCTGGCGGGCGCGGACTGGGCCTGCAGATTCGTCGATTTCTTCCACGGCGAGACGAGGACGCCCGCGTACCGCGAGATCAACGTGATGGGCGAGGTGCCGGTGCTGGAGCACGGGGCCGTGCGGCTTTCCCAGTCGGGCGTGATCCTGGATTACCTGGCGGAGCGCTTCGGCCGCTACGGCTGGAGGGACGATGCCGAGCGCCGAGAAATCCTGCGCTGGCTGCTGTGGGATAACCACAAGCTGACCAGCTACACTGCCACCTACCGCTTCCTGCGCATGTTCTCGCCGAATCCGGAGCAGGCAGTGCTCGCCGAATTCCACAAGCGGGCGCAGGCCGCATGGGCGCTTCTCGAGACGCATCTCGCCGGCCGGGCGTTCGTCGTCGGCGAGCGGCTGACGATTGCCGACCTGTCTCTGTGCGGCTACCTGTTCTTCGACGATGAACTGCTCGTCGACTGGAACCGCTATCCCAATATACGGGACTGGCTGGCTCGCATCCGCGCGCAGCCGCGCTGGAAGCATCCGTACCAACTGCTTCCCGGACATCCCGTGGCGACGCAGGCGAAGTAGCAGCATGCCGGTGATCCAGAGCAAGCTCGATCCGCGCAGCGCGGAATTCAAGGCGAATGCGGAAGCAATGTCGCAGCTCGTCTCGGACCTGCGAAGCAAATTCGAGGCGGTCAAGCAGGGCGGCGGCGAAGCGGCGCGAGAGAAGCACACCGCGCGCGGCAAATTGCTGCCGCGCGAGCGGGTGCGCAGGCTGCTCGACGTGGGCTCGCCGTTCCTGGAGCTGTCGCAGCTGGCCGCGTGGGACATGTACGACAACCAGGTGCCCTGCGCAGGGATCATCACCGGCGTGGGCCGGGTGTCGGGCCGCGAGTGCGTCATCGTCGCCAACGACGCGACGGTGAAGGGCGGAACCTACTATCCCGTGACGGTGAAAAAGCACTTGCGGGCGCAGGAGATCGCGCGCGAGAACCGATTGCCCTGCCTCTATCTCGTCGATTCGGGCGGCGCGAACCTGCCGAACCAGGACGAGGTGTTCCCCGACCGGGACCACTTCGGCCGTATCTTCTACAACCAGGCCAATATGTCCGCGCTCGGTATCCCGCAGATCGCGTGCGTGATGGGCTCGTGCACCGCGGGCGGCGCCTATGTGCCGGCGATGGCGGACGAGGCGATCATCGTCCGCAACCAGGGCACGATCTTCCTCGGCGGCCCGCCGCTGGTGAAGGCGGCCACTGGCGAAGTGGTGACCGCCGAAGAACTGGGCGGCGCGGACGTGCACGCGCGCGTTTCGGGCGTGGCGGACCATTACGCGCTCAATGACGAGCACGCGCTCGACATGGCGCGCCGCGCGGTGGCGCACCTCAACCTGCGAAAGAGCATTACGCTCGACCTGCGCGAACCGCGCGAGCCGGCCTGCAGCACCGAGGAGCTGCACGGCGTGGTGCCGACCGATGTGCGCAAACCGTTCGACGTGCGCGAGATCATCGCCCGCATCGTGGACGGCAGCGAGCTGGACGAGTTCAAGCCGCTCTACGGCGCCACGCTGGTGACCGGATTCGCCCACATTCACGGCTACCCGGTGGGAATCGTCGCCAACAACGGCATTCTCTTTTCGGAATCCGCGCTCAAGGGCGCGCATTTCATCGAGCTGTGCGCGCAGCGCGGCATACCGCTGGTGTTCCTGCAGAACATCACCGGTTTCATGGTCGGCAGGAAGTACGAGGCGGCCGGCATCGCCAAGGACGGCGCGAAAATGGTGACGGCAGTCGCCTGTGCCCGGGTGCCGAAGTTCACGGTCATCATCGGCGGCAGCTTCGGCGCCGGCAACTACGGCATGTGCGGCCGGGCGTACTCGCCGCGGTTTCTGTGGATGTGGCCGAACGCGCGCATCTCGGTGATGGGCGGCGAGCAGGCGGCGGCGGTGCTGGCACAGGTCAAGCGCGAGGGCATCGAGAAGTCGGGGAAGACCTGGAGCAAGGAAGAGGAAGAAGCATTCAAGACTCCCATCCGCGCCCAGTACGAAACCCAGGGCCATCCCTATTACGCCACCGCGCGACTGTGGGACGACGGCGTGATCGATCCGGCGGAAACCCGCATGGTGCTCGGGCTCGGCATCTCGGCGGCGCTCAATGCGCCGATCCAGAAGACGGACTTCGGCGTGTTCAGGATGTGACGGCGCGCGGCTTCGGGCTGGAGGAGCAATGGACGAGAGGCGGGGAGGAGAGCGTGACTGACAAGGCGGTGCTCGCAAGCGTGTCCTCGCAGGGCATCGCGACGATCACGCTGAACCGGCCGCAGGTGCACAACGCCTTCGACGACCGCCTGATCGCCGAACTGACCGCCGAGATCGCCAGGCTCGATCAGCAGCGCGAGGTGCGGGTGGTCGTCCTCGCGGCGAGCGGCAAGAGCTTCTCGGCCGGCGCGGATCTGAATTGGATGAAGCGCATGTCCGGCTACTCCGAGGCGGAAAACCTGCGCGACGCGGTCGGGCTCGCCAACCTGATGCACACGCTGGCGGGCCTGTCCAAGCCGTCGGTGGCGGGGGTGCAGGGGGCGGCGTTCGGCGGCGGGGTCGGACTCGTTGCCTGCTGCGACGTCGCGGTGGCGGCGGAGGAAGCGACCTTTTCGCTGTCGGAAGTGCGGCTCGGCCTGATTCCGTCCGCGATCAGCCCGTACGTGATCCGCGCCATCGGCCATCGCGCGGCGCAGCGCTATTTCCTCACTGCGGAGCGCTTTGCGGCCCGGGAAGCGCTGCGCATCGGCCTCGTTCACGAGGTGGTCGCGCAGGAAAAGCTGGACGATACCGTCGCGCGAATATGCGCCGAGCTGCTGCAAGGCGGACCGCAAGCGCTTGCTGCGGCCAAGCGCCTAGTCGCCGACGTGTCGGACGCGAGGCTGGACCACAGCCTGGTCGAGGAAACCGCCCGGCGAATCGCCGCGATCCGGGTCAGCCCGGAGGGACGCGAGGGGATCGCCGCGTTCCTGGAGAAGCGCAAGCCGCGCTGGATGTCTGGAGAGGAATGAAATGGCGCAGGTGACGGCTGCCGACAGGCAAAAGGCGAAGCTCGCGGTCCTGTTCAGCACGCTCGGGCTGCTCGGCTTCATGCTCAACATCGTCGCCGGTTTCTGGCTGTGGACCTACGCGGCCTCGAAGCGTGCCGACATTCCCGCCTACGACCGCTTCGTCGCCGAGCTGCACGTCGCCGATGCTGCCGCGCTGCCCCGGCTGGCGACCTCGATGTTCGAAAAATGGTCGGCGTGCGAGTCTTCGCGGCGCGGCATGACCGAAGTCGCGCTGCACGCCGTGACGGCCTCGTCGTTCGTCGCGATCGCGCTGTTCGCGCTGGTCCTGCTGCTCAGCGTGCAGCTGTATCGGAAGCTCGACGCGATCGTCGGCTCGCACGACGCGCCCCAGCCGCCGGAACCGGTGGACGACACCTGGCGCGGCCAATGAAGAACGCGAATCGCCACAGAGGACACAGAGGCCGCAGAGAAGAAAAAACCGTCAACCACCAAGGGCACCAAGTAAAGCTTGTCCGGTCTCGTCTTTGGATTTTCCTTCGTGATTCCCTCGTGTTAAATGCGTTTTGCTTCTCGGTTTTCTCTGTGATCTCCGGGTCCTCGGTGGCAAGTAGTCTTTCTCTCCGATGTTCGACAAGATACTGATCGCCAACCGGGGCGAGATCGCCTGCCGCATCGCGCGCACCGCCAGGCGGCTCGGGGTCGGTACGGTCGCCGTGTACTCGGAGGCCGACCGGGGCGCGCTGCACGTGGAAGCCTGCGACGAGGCGTGCCTCATCGGCCCGGCGCCGGCGCGCGATTCGTACCTGCGCATCGATCGCATCATCGAAGCTGCGAAGAAGTCCGGCGCGCGGGCGATCCATCCCGGCTACGGCTTCCTGTCGGAGAACGCGGCGTTCGCGCGCGCCTGCGCGCACGCCGGTATCGTGTTCATCGGCCCGTCGCCGGAGGCGATCGAGGCGATGGGTTCGAAGAGCGCGGCAAAGGCGCTGATGGAGAAGGCCGGCGTGCCGCTGGTGCCCGGCTACCACGGCGAGGACCAGGATGCGGCGCGGCTGGCGGAGCATGCGCGCCGCGTCGGCTACCCGGTGCTGATCAAGGCGTCCGCCGGCGGCGGCGGCAAAGGCATGCGCGTGGTGAACGCACCGGAGGAGTTCGACGACGCGCTGGCTGCCGCCCGGCGCGAGGCGCGATCGAGCTTCGGCGACGACCGGGTGCTGATCGAGCGTTGCTTGAGGCGGCCGCGCCACATCGAAATGCAGGTGTTCGGCGACCGCCACGGCAATTGCGTCTACCTGTTCGAGCGCGACTGTTCGGTGCAGCGCCGTTACCAGAAGATCCTCGAGGAGGCGCCCGCGCCCGGCGTGACCGGCGCGCGTCGTCGGGAGATGGGAGCAGCGGCGGTGGCGGCGGCCCGTGCCGTCGGCTACGTCGGCGCCGGCACCGTGGAGTTCATTGCCGATGAGGGCGGGCGCTTCTACTTCATGGAAATGAACACGCGGCTGCAGGTCGAGCATCCGGTGACCGAGATGATCACCGGGCTCGATCTCGTCGAATGGCAGTTGCGCGTCGCGGCGGGCGAGCCGCTGCCGCTCGCGCAGGACCGGCTCGCGATCAACGGCCACGCGATCGAAGCGCGCGTCTATGCCGAGGATCCGGCGCGCGACTTTCTTCCCGCTGCCGGGACCATCGTGCATCTGCGCGAGCCGAAGACCTCCGCGCATGTACGCGTGGACACCGGCGTGCGCGAGGGCGACGAAATCGGCGTGCACTACGATCCGATGATCGCAAAGCTGATCGCCTGGGATGCGGATCGCCCCGCCGCCCTGCGCCGGCTGCGCGCCGCGCTCGCCGAGTACCAGATTGCCGGGCTGAGCACCAATGTGCCGTTCCTGCTGACGGTGACGGCGCACCGGGCGTTCGCGGACGCGCACCGCGAGCCCGCATTGCTGGAGACCGGGCTCATCGAGCGCTATCGTGGCGAGCTGTTCCCGGAACCCGTGCCGGCTTCCGACGACGTTCTGGCACTCGCGGTACTGGCTGAGCTTTTGCGCTACGAAGAGGAAGCACGCGCGCGGGCCGTGTACTCCCCGGATCCGCATTCGCCATGGGACCGCAGCGACGGCTGGCGGCTCAACGAGGACAATTATCACGGCTTCGCGTTTCTCGACGCGGGGCGGCCGGTGGAAATCACAGTGCACTACCGTCCGGGCGGCTACCTGTTGGAGCTGCCGGGCGGCAAGGTGTTTGCAAGTGCAGAACGCGAGGGCGAAACGCGGATCGCGGCCAGCCTCGGTGGTCGTCGTGTCAATGCCACCGTGGTTCAGAACGGCGATGCACTGACCGTATTCGCTTTCGGTGCGATTCACCGGATCGAGCGGGCGAGACGCGCGGCCCAAGAGGAAGAAGACCCGGGCGGACGACTGGTGTCCCCGCTGCCCGGCAGCGTCGCGCAAGTGCTGGTGAAGGAAGGCGCGAAGGTGGACAAGGGGCAGCCGCTGATGATCGTCGAGGCGATGAAGATGGAGCACACGATCACCGCGCCGCACGCCGGCAAGGTGGCGCAGATATACTTCGCGGTGGGCGATCAGGTTGCGGAAGGCGCGCAACTGCTCGTGCTGGAGTCGGCGAGCTAGACAAATGAAATTTCCGAAACGAGTGAAAATGGTCGAGGTCGGACCGCGCGACGGCCTGCAGAACGAGCCCAACAGCGTGCCGACCGCGGTCAGGATCGAGCTCATCGAGCGTCTTGCCGATGCCGGGATGCAAGTGGTCGAGGCAGGAAGCTTCGTGTCGCCGAAATGGGTGCCGCAGATGGCCGATACCGGAGAAGTCCTGACGCGCCTGCGCCGCAAGCCGGGCGTCGGCTATCCGGTGCTGGTGCCGAACGAGAAGGGCCTGGAAGGCGCGATCGCGGCGCGGGCCGAGGAGATCGCGATATTCGGCGCGGCGACCGAGGCGTTCTCGATGAAAAACATCAATTGCTCGATCGCGCAGTCATTGCAGCGGTTCGCGCCGGTGGCGCAAGCGGCGCGGGACCGCGGCATGCGGGTGCGGGGCTACATCTCGGTCGTTCTCGGCTGTCCTTACGAAGGCGAAGTGAGGCCCGAGGCGGTGGCGGGCGTCGCACGCCGGCTGCACGACATGGGCTGCTATGAGATTTCTCTCGGCGACACCATCGGCACCGGCACGCCGGCGAAGACTCAGCGGCTGATCGAGACGGTGGCGAAGCAGGTGCCGGTCGAGAAGCTCGCCGGACATTTCCACGACACGTACGGCCAGGCGCTTGCCAACATATTGGCGGCGATGGAGATGGGAATAACCGCCTTCGACAGCTCGGTCGCGGGCCTGGGCGGCTGTCCCTACGCCAGGGGCGCCACCGGCAATGTCGCGAGTGAGGACCTGCTCTACATGCTCGACGGCATGGGCATCGAGACCGGCGTGGACATGGACAGGCTGCTCGACGCCGCCGCCTTCATCTGCGCGCAACTGGGGCGGACGACCGTGTCCCGCGCCGGTCGCGCGCTGAGCGTAAAGCGCGAGAAGCAGCCGGCGTGAAACAGGAGGCGTCCATTCCTTCCCCCTGTACCAAGGTCTGCGAGCTGGATCCGAAATCCGGCTATTGCCGCGGATGCCTGCGCACGATCGACGAGATCGCCGGCTGGCTGGATTTCAGCGACGAGGAGAAGCTCGCGCTGCTCGCGCGTCTCGAGGAGCGGCGCCGGGCGGTCGCCTGACCATGGCTCTTCCCGCCCCCGCGTCCCGCGAGCTGCTGCACAAGCGCATCGTCGAATGCTTCGGCTACCGGAGGGACGACGGCCTGTTCGACATCGAAGGGCACCTGCTCGACGTCAAGGCCTACGACATCCACGACCTCGACCGCAGCCCGATCCGGGCCGGCGAGCCATTGCACGAGATGTGGCTGCGTCTGACGCTGGATCTGGACATGAACGTGGTAGAAGTCGAGGCGCACACCGTGCACGGTCCCTACGCCATCTGCGGCGACATCGTGCCGAACTTCCAGTGCCTGAAAGGACTCACCATCCAGGGAGGCTGGACGCAGAAGACGCGCGAGCTGCTCGGCGGCACGCAGGGCTGCACGCATCTGGTCGAGCTGCTCGGGCCGATCGCCACCACCGCGTTCCAGACGGTCTATGCAGCGCGCCAGAAGCGCGATCGCGACGCCGGTATCAAGAAGCCTCCCGCGCTGCTCGATTCCTGCCACGCCTGGGCCTCCGACAGCCCGGTCATTGCCCGACGCTATCCCGAGTACTACACCGGGCCGAAAGCAGGCTCGCAAGACTGAGCGGATGCACGCTGCCCGTCCGAAACCGCTCGCCGGCATCCGCGTTCTGGACCTGACCCGGCTGCTGCCCGGGCCGGTCTGCACGCTGCATCTGGCGGACCTCGGCGCGGACGTGATCAAGATCGAGGACACCGGTCCCGGCGACTATGCGCGCACGCTCGGCGCGCCGGACGGGCGGATCGCGCCGGTGTTTCTCGCCATCAACCGCAACAAGCGCGGCATGCGCCTGGATTTGAAACAGCAGGCCGGCGTCGAAGTATTCATGCGGCTCGTTCGCGATGCGCACGCGGTGGTGGAAAGCTTCCGACCCGGGGTGGTGGACCGGCTCGGCGTCGGCTATGCCGCCTGTGCCGCGGTCAACCCGCGCATCGTCTATTGCGCGATTTCCGGTTATGGACAGACCGGACCGTACCGCGATCGCGCCGGCCACGATATCAACTATTGCAGCTATGCCGGCTTGCTCGAGCAGATCGGCGAAGCCCAGGGCGAGCCGGCGATTCCCAATCTCCAGATCGCGGATATCCTCGGCGGCGCGGTGGTGCCCGCGCTGGGCATCCTCGCCGCGCTGGTGGATGCGCTGCGCAGCGGCCGCGGCCGCTACGTCGACGTGTCGATGACCGATGGCGTGCTCGCGCACAACCTGCAGGCCCTGGCTGCGGTCGCGCTGGAGGGCCGGGCGCGACCGCGCGGCGAGGATTTCCTGTCGGGCCGGGAGCCCTACTACGCCGTGTACCGCACCGCCGACGGCCGTCACATGGCGGTGGGCGCGCTGGAGAAAAAATTCTGGGACACGCTGTGCGAGGTGCTCGAGCGGCCGGACCTCAAGGACTGCCACTGGAGCGTGGGCGGTGGAGACCGTGAAGGCACGAAACGCGCACTGCGAGAGATCTTCGCCAGCCGGCCGCAGGCTTACTGGGTCGAGAAATTCAAGGATGCCGACTGCTGCGTGTCGCCTGTGCTGCGGCTCGAGGAAAGCCTGACCGATCCGCAGGTCGACGCACGCGGCATGGTGGTTCGGTCCCTGCACCCGCGAGCCGGCGAGACGCTGCAGTTCGCGCCGCCTCTGAAGATGAGCGAGTACCAATTTGCCGCCGAACGGCAGGCGCCCGATCCGGGCGCGGATAATGACGCCATCCTGCGCGAGGCGGGATACTCGAGCGCGGAGATTGCACGACTGCGAGCCTCCGCCGTGATCTGAAGACCGGCGGACGGTCGAGAATCGCTACAGCGATTCGACGAATTTCACCAGGGCCTGCCGGTCTTCCCTGGACATGGTGCGGAACGATTCCTGCGAGCCGGCTGCCTCCCCGCCGTGCCACAGGATCGCTTCGGCGACGGTGCGGGCGCGGCCGTCGTGCAGCAGATCCATCTGGCCGCTGACCTCGCGCTGCAGACCGAGCCCCCACAGCGGGGCCGTGCGCCAATCGCGCGGGCCGGCCCGAAAATCCGGCCGGCCGTCGGCGAGCCCGTCGCCCATGTCGTGCAGCAGCAGGTCGGTATAGGGGCGTATCGTCAGGTCGGCGGCCTGCGCAATCTCGGTCTTGGCGCCGGTTTTCCACTCCGGGACATGGCAGGCGGCGCAGCGGGCTTGCCGGAACAGGCCTTCGCCTCGTTGGACTTCGCTGTCGACCGGATTGCGCCGTGCCGGAACCGCGAGCGACTGGAGATAAAAAGTGATGTTGTTGAGACGGCTCGGCGCCACCTCCGGACGGTAGGTATTGCCGGTACATCCGCCCTGTCCGCCGCATTTGCTCGCCGAAGGCACGTCGAGGCATTGCTTCTGTACGCTCGGACAGTTCTCTTCCGGAAAAAGGTAGCTGGTGGCACCGATATCGCCGAGAAATGCGGCCGCGATCTGCTGGCGAATGCTGGGTTGATTCGCTTTCCAGCCGAATCTGCCCAATACGGTCTTGCCGGATTCGTAATCCCAGACGTAATTCGGTCGGCCGTGTACACCGGATTTCTCTTGTTCCCTGGCGAGGCCCAGGATCGCCTCTTCCGGCACGGCTTCCAGCAATCCCATTCCGACCATCGCGGGCGCGATGCGCGGCGAAATCATGATGTCCTTGCCGAGATCTCCGAACTGCAGGTCCCGGAATTCGATACGGGGCGCGCGCAGGGTAACCTTCTCGCCATCCGCGAAGACCACTTGCCGCGTCTCGTAATGGAAGATGGCACGGCCTTCCGCGGGAACCCGGCCGGCAATGCCCCGGTTTTGCAACTGGTCGCCGTAGGCGGGATGAGGCCTGGGTTCGCCGTGCGGCGTTTCACCGGGAACACTGAGCCGGATCAACATTCCGCGTTCGGCCTCTTCCCCGTCCGCGGGCGCCTTGGCGCGGCCGTTGTTCAGGTGGCAGTGAGCGCAGCGGTCTTCGTTGAAGGTCGGGCCCAGGCCCCAGACGCCGCCGGGATCCGGCGCCACGACCCAGGCCTCGTTGAATTGCTCCTTGCCCTTGGCGAACTGCGCGAGCTGCTCTGCAGTGAGCGACGCGACCGGAACCGAGTAGGCGTTGCCACCTGACTCGGAGGTGGTGAAGTTTCCCGCCGTGAGCGCCTTCGGGTCGAGATGCTCCGGATCGCCTTTCGCCAGCAGCGCCGCCAGCGACAGGCCCAGACAGACCACCGGCAGCAAGATCTTCCCGGGCGACATTGCGCCGATCCCTTTCCCTCGACTACTCGCAGGCTTTATGCGCCGTCATGGCGAACAGGGCGGCTGCAGACTGCGCGCGCCGCGCAGAGCCAACGGCATCAGTGATCGTCCTCCCACGGATTGTGCTTCACTTCGGGCGGGATCCAGATCGTCTGATACACTTTTTGCAGGTCCTTTTCCTTCGCGATCTCGTCGGCTTCCGACAAGTTCGCATATTTGGCCTGCGTCGGGCTGGAATAATTGCCGACGTTCAGGTTCGGGGCGGAAATCACCTTTCTCAGTTCGCCCCCGCACTTGGGGCAATGATCCGGGCGCGGATCGTGGATCCCGTGGCGTGTCTGATAGAGGATGCGACACGGATCACAGGCGTACTCGTAGAGGGGCACTTGTCTTCTCCGGCAGCGAACTAAAAGGGGCCGACTCCATGTGGAATCGACCCCGGAATAACAACTGCGAACGTCAGGCCAGCTTGGACTTGTTGGCCAGGATCTCGGCCTTCGCCTGCATCGCAGCCTGCTTGTTGATGTTCCAGATGCGGGCGGCGTTTTCGCCGAAGACCTTGCGGCGGATTTCGTCGGTGATCTTCGGGTAGCCGTGACCCTCGACCAGCTGGTCCGGGATCTGGAACTTGCGGAACGCCTCGATCTGCCACTGCGGGTTGCCCCAGAGCAGCGAGTCGGTTCCCCACATCACATAGTCCGGACCCAGATCGCGCAACAGAGTGCCGAGAACGTGCGCGCACTCCAGCGGCCGGCTGGTGACGGTGGCCGCGAACGTCGAGCCGACTTCGCAGTACAGGTTCTTGCGCTGCGGCTTGAATCCCTTCAGTGCGGCGAGCTCGTTGTGATACGGCCAGGCGGAATGGTAGGCGATGAAGTTCAGATCGAGGAAGTCGTCGGCTACGGCGTCGAAATCCTCGGCGTGCGCATAGCGGGCGTAGAACTGCCCGAACGGAATGCCCTTGTGGCAGCCGATGTTCTTGATGCCCAGCTTGCGGCACTCCTCCCAGATCGGGTAGGCGAGCTTCTCGTCGTCGAACCACCAACCCTTCTTCTTCGTCGAATCGAAGGTGTACAGCTTGAGGCCGGAGACCTTGTATTTCTCTACGTACATCCGCAGCCGTTCGAGCGTGACGCTCATGCCCTGGTTCGGCGTCAGCCCTCCGGCCAGCATCAGGGTCGACTTTGGCCAGTTGTCGCGGACCTTGACCTGGTAGTCGATCGGGATCATGTCCTGCCCGCCGTAGTCCTCGCGGAAGCCGAAGGGGTTGAAGATGCCTACCGTCGTATCGCTTTCCTGGAGGATCAATTTGCCGTAGTTCTCGACCGTCATGTCCTTCGTGCCGTTGGGCAGGCCGAAGGCTTTGCCGAGGTCGTCGAGCAACTGCACGAACCACATGCCGCGTTCGGTCGTGTTGACGCCGAGCTGGTAATGGCCGGGCCGGGTGCAGACGTGGCTGTGAACGTCGACGATGAAATCGCTGCTGGCGCGGGCGAGCCGGATGGCTTCGTTCTTGGCGTCGATGTCGGCGGCTTCTGCGGCGCCGACCTCGAAGAACTTCATCCCGGTGACTTCGTTTGCCGCCAGCATCGCGGCCGAAAACCCCAGCGAAGACTTGAGGAAATTGCGTCGCGACATGCCGGCGTTCTTGGCATAGCCGTCCATTTTCTTGGAGATCTGCGGACCCATGTTCCCGGCGAGGAACAGGGAAGTGCCGATTTCATCCGCATTGAACGGGTCCTTGGGCGTGTCATCCAAGCCCCTGAAGTGCTGCAGGATGTTGAACTCCATGATTGTTCTCCCCCCATGCTCGTTTTCGTTTCAGGCAGCGCACTGCATTCCTGAAAAGGCCCTCGAGTCTGCGCCGCCCACCCAAAAGGATTACGCATCTTGAGGCCAGAAAACGCTACTCCTGCCTCAGGACGCTGTCAATTTGAGTGCGGCTGCGGTTTTCTCGCCGAATGAGCGTCTGCGCGGCCTGCGCGCATCGCCCGATCGGCAAGCGGGGAACGCAAGGTGGGCGGGCGCGCGCCAGGAATCAGTCCTCCGGCTCGAGCCAGTAGGTCACGGTGTCCGGGTGCGCTCCGATCCAGGCGCGCGCGACCTCGCGCGGCGACATCTTGCGCACATTGACCAGATAATCCATGTCCGTGACCGCCGCGACGGACAGTTCGATGCGCTTCAACGTCTCCCAGGTGCGTCGGTCGAGCTTCTGCCGCAGGTCCTTGTGGGCGACGAGGTAGGCCGAGTCCTTCTTGCCCAGCAGCTCGTGCGGCTCGTCGAGGATGCGCAGTTTCGCCGCCTTGTTCAGGAACTGCGGCTGCCATAGCGGCATCACGAACCATTTCCGCGCGGCGATGTTGTCGTTGAACGATGCGATCCAGTCGGCCGGATCGCCGGGCGCGAGCCGGTAGCCGGCCTCGCCGAGCCGATACGCCTCGAAAACGCGCTGCGAGCCGATCATCAGCCCGGAATCCGGGCGCGTGCCGCGGATCACCTTTTCCATCTTTGCCGCCACCCCCGGCCTGGCGAGATCGGCGACCGCGCCGACCTCGGCGGCCGGCACGTAGTCGGGGACCGCCCAGAACAGCCGCGCGTCGTCGTACAGGCGGGACACGCGAACCAGATCGTCTTTGTATTGCTGCCAGTATTTTGCGTGCGCGTTCGGCAGCCATGCGGCGACGAACAGGTCGACCTCACCCGCAGCGAGCCGAGGATAGATCTCGCTGTGGGAGCCTTTTTTCACCGCCACGTTGTAACCGAGCCGCTCCAATACCTGCTGCACCACCGCGGCGGTCACTTCGTAGAACGACAGGTCGACATGGCCGAGCACCACATAGCGCGCGTGCGCAAGGCCGATGCTCAGCGCGAGCGCCGCGAGCAGGCTGCACAGGCCGCGGACGAGACGCTGGATCGCCATCCGGGTCATCGCTCGGTCGTCCCCAGTACTTGTTGCCGGCGGCAGATACCGCGGCGTCGCGGTCACGGCGGCCGCTCAGGTGATCGGCAGCATTACCAATTTCTTGTAGGGCGGGCGCTGGGCAAGGGCATCGAACCAGCGCTTTACGTTCGATGTGTCGGGGCGCTCGATCGACAGGCTCATCCAGCGCCAGATCGCACAACCCATCGGAATGTCGCCCATGGTGAACTGTTCCCCCGCGATAAAGGGCCGGCTCTTGAGGTGCGCGTCGAGATAGCCCAGCACCTCCGCCGTGCGCAGCCGCGACTCTTGCATCGCCTTTTCATCGCGTTGGTCGACGGGAGTGCGGACCAGATTCCAGAACAGCGGCCGGAACGCGGGCCAGAATGTCGTCGCCTGCCAGTCCATCCATTTGTCGGCTTCGGCGCGAACTTTCAGATCCTCCGGATACAGTCCGCCTTGACTGTGCTTGGCGGTGAGGTAGCGTACGACGACGTTCGATTCCCAGAGCACGAAACCATCGTCCTCGATCGTAGGCACCAGCCCGTTCGGATTCAGGTTGCGGTACTGCGGCGTGTTCACCACGCCGAACTGCCCGCCCGCATCCACGCGCTCGTAGGGCAGGCCCATTTCCTCGCAGGCCCAGAGCACTTTCTGAACGTTGACTGAATTGTTTCGACCCCAGATTCTGAGCATGTTCTCCTCCCCCGGTTTTGATTATGTTGCAGACCTCAGCTCTGCGATGGTGGCCTCGATCAGCCGCCGCGAGATGCTGATCGGGCTGGGCAATGCCTGCGGCAGGCGGTCCACGGTGAACCAGCCTGCGGCCTCGATCTCGCCCGGGTCCGGCGTGATTTCCCCGCCGACGTGGCTGCAGTGAAAGGCGATCATCAAGGAGTGCGGAAACGGCCAGGGCTGGCTTGCGAAATACCGCAGATCGCCGACTTCGATGCCGACTTCCTCCCGCACCTCCCGGACCAGGGCCTGCTCCAGCGTCTCCCCGGGCTCTGCGAATCCCGCCAGCGCCGAATACATGCCGGGCGGAAAGTGCGGGGAGCGCGCGAGCAGGAATTCGCGACCGCGCCGCACCAGCGCCATCACCGCCGGGGCGATGCGCGGGTAATGCAGTTGGCCGCAACTCGGACACACGCGCACGCGCTCGCCGTTCTTGATCACGGTGGGCGCGCCGCAGCGGCCGCAGAACTGGTGCGAGCGGTCCCAGTCCATGATCTGGAACGCGCGGCCGGCGAGCGCGAACAGCGCGTCGTTCAGCGCGCCGAACAACGCGCGCAATCCCGCCCACTGCAGCTGCGTGTCCTGGCGCAACTCCACGTCCTCCCGGACCTCCGCGGCGAAGCAATGCAGATCGGAAAGCATTCCGAGGTATTGCGTGCGCACCGGCTGCAGTCCGATTTCGGAAATCTCGCGCGCGACCGGAATCCGGGTTCCCGTCTCGTCCCGCGACACCAGGATCTGCGCGCCGCGGAACACGAACCACAGCGCCGGCGCGTCGAGGGCGGCCGGCGCGGTGCAGGCTGCGACGAAGCGCTCGGGCGTGGACAGGACCATCGGGGCCGGCGGCGGCGTTCGACCTCTCACTTCCTGGGCATGTAGAGGTCGGTAATCGACCCTTCCGCGATTTCCGCCGCGAACAGTACGGTTTCCGAAAGCGTGGGATGCGGATGGATGGTGAGGGCGATGTCTTCCGCATCCGCGCCCAATTCGAGGGCGAGCACGGTCTCGGAGATCAGCTCGCCCGCATTGGGGCCGACCATGCCCGCGCCGCGCAGCCGCCGCGTGGCCTTGTCGAAGATCAGCTTGGTCATGCCTTCGTCGCGCGCGGTGGCGCGCGCGCGCCCGCTCGCCGCCCAGGGAAACACCGCCTTTTCGATTTCCACGCCCTGCGCTCTGGCCTGGGTTTCGGTCAGGCCCATCCAGGCGATTTCCGGGTCCGTGTATGCGACCGAAGGAATCGTGCGCGCGTCGAATGCGGCCTTGTGACCGGCGATCACCTCCGCCGCGAGCTTGCCCTCGAAGCTCGCTTTGTGCGCGAGCATCGGCTCGCCCACGATGTCGCCGATGGCGTGGATGTGCGGCACGTTGGTGCGCATCTGCCTGTCCACCGGAATGTAACCGCGCTCGTCGACCGCGACTCCCGCCGCCTCCGCCCCGATCGCCTTTCCGTTCGGCCGACGCCCGACGGCGAGCAGCACGCGGTCGTAGACCTGCGGGCCGGGCGCATTCTCGCCCTCAAAGCTTGCCTTCAGACCGTCTTTCTGCGCTTCGAGCCGGGTCACCCTGGTCTTGAGATGGATGCCCTCGTAGCGCTTCTCGATGCGCTTGTGCAGCGGGCGGATCAGGTCGCGGTCGGCGCCCGGGATCAGGCCGTCCAGCAGCTCCACCACCGTGACCTTCGACCCGAGCGCATCGTATACGCAGGCCATCTCGAGCCCGATGATGCCGCCGCCGATGACCAGCAGACGCTTCGGAACGTCGTGCAGCTCGAGCGCCGAGGTGGAGTCCATGAGCCGCGGATCGTCGTAGGGAAAACCGGGGATCTTCGCCGACTGCGAGCCGGCCGCGATGATCGCGTGATCGAAGGACACCTTCTTCATGCCTTCCGCGGACCGCACCTCGATCATGCGCGGCGAGACGAACTTGCCCACGCCCTGCACCACGGTCACCTTGCGCTGCTTGGCGAGCCCCGACAGCCCGCGGATCGATTTTTCGACCACGTTCTGTTTCCACTCGCGCAGCTTGTCCAGCTCGATCTTCGGTTTGCCGAACACCAGCCCGAAGTGGCTCATCTCCTCCGCTTCCGCCACCACCCGCGCCGCATGAAGCAGGGCCTTGGACGGGATGCAGCCGACGTTCAGGCACACTCCGCCCAGCACCGGGTAGCGCTCGATCAATATGGTCTGCTTGCCGAGATCGGCGGCGCGAAACGCGGCGGTGTAACCGCCGGGGCCCGATCCCAGCACCACCACCTCGGCGTGGAAGTCGCCTTTGGCGAGCGGGGCTGCGGCGCCCGAAGCGGGCGCGATGGGCAGCGCGGAGGGCCGTGCGGACGCCTCCGCCTTGGCGGCCGGGGCGGAAGCGGGCGCTGCCGGCGCTTTCGCCTGGGCATCAGCCGCTTCCAGCAACAGGATCACGCTGCCTTCGGAAACCTTGTCGCCGAGCTTGACCTTCAGCTCCTTGACCACACCGGGCGCCGGGGCGGGAACCTCCATCGTCGCCTTGTCCGACTCCAGCGTGATCAGCGAGTGCTCCTTGTCGATCCGGTCGCCCGGCTTGACCAGCACCTCGATCACCGGAATGTTCTTGAAGTCGCCGATGTCCGGCACCTTCACTT
>DASRFY010000148.1:0-15564 GCA_035651315.1 Burkholderiales bacterium | reverse complement strand
AAATTCCCGGCCGTCTATGCCATCGGTGACATCACCGGAATCATGCTCACATCCATCAACAAGCCGTTGCCCAAGGCGGGGGTATTTGCACACAACGAGGCCGAGGCAGTGGCCCACAACATCGCTCGCGCGATTACCGGCAAGGGAGCGGAGCGGCGGTTTACTGGCAACGGCGAATGCTTCATCGAAACCGGCGGTGGCCGTGCTGCTTTCGGCAGCGGCAACTTCTACGCCCACCCCGCGCCGCAAATCGAACTCAAACCACCCAGCATGATGTTGCATCTGGGAAAACTAGCATACGAGAAGTATTGGCTGTTCTGGCGGTTTTAGCGCCGCAAAGTACACGCTGAAGCCAACCCGGCTTGACTCGTATCTTGCGGCCTTCGGATCGCGTCTCCCTTCGATCGATCCTTCAGGGTAGGGCAACTTGATTCAGATCAAACCACAGGATGGTGGGGGGACTAGAGTTATTTTGTTATTCGGCGCCGAGCAACGCGCCACTACGGTTGGGCGTGCAAGTCCCGTGGGCTCGCTTCACGTCCAGATCGTTATAGACGAGCCCCATCGGGAATGATACGGAGGATGAAAATGAAACGTTGGCTGATCGCCACCTTGATGGCATTGGCCCTGGCCGTGCCGGCGGCGTACGTGCAGGCCCAGGCGCAGAGCCAGGACACGCAGAAGCAAATGACTCAGATGCAGGAACGCATGAAGAAGATGCAGGAGCAGATGGACCGCATCCACCAGACGCAGGACCCGCAGGAGCGGCAGAAGCTGATCCAGGAACACATGCAGACCATGCAGGAGCAGATGAAGGACATGCGCGCGATGGGCGGCGGCATGATGATGGGCATGATGGGTCAAGGCGGCGGGATGCACCGCAGGGGCAAAATGGACCCGGAGAAGCGCCAACAGATGATGCAGGACAGGATGGACATGATGCAGATGATGATGGAGCACATGATGGATCAAATGCAGATGCAGGCGCCCGCCAAGTAACCCGCCTGCTCCCGGCTTCATTCGAGATGTGCGAGCTCTTCGGATTCAGCAGCGCAAGACCGGTTCGGGCGCCCACCGTGCTGGCGAGGTTTCGCCTGCGCGGCGGCGGCAGCGCCGACAACCCGGACGGATGGGGGCTCGCTTATCTCGACAGCGGGAGATTTCGACTCTACAAGGAGCCGGCGGCCGGCGCGTCGAGCGCGCTGTTCGCAAAACTCGGCAAGAGCGTGCGCTCGGAACTCATCCTCGCCCACGTGAGGAAGGCCCGCTACCCCCGCGTCAACACCTTCGCCAACACGCATCCGTTCCTCGAATCATGCTGCGGAAAGGAATGGGTATTTGCCCATAACGGGCTGGTGCCCGAGATCGTCGCGCTCGAACGCGCCAACCGTAGCGCGGTGTGCCGGCCCGCGGGAGACACCGATTCCGAGCACGCCTTCTGCCGCCTGCTGGACGAGATCGCCCGCCACTTCGAAACCGCGTCTGCCGGCGAAGGCCGGGGCTGGTTCGAAGCGGTGGCGGGAGTGAGCGAGCTGATCGCGTCCTCAGGCAAGTTCAATTTCCTGCTCTCCGACGGCGCGAATCTGATCGCCTATGGGCACGATCGGCTCCATTACACGGCGCCGCGGCCGCACGATGGACCAGCCGCGGCCGACAACGTCCAGGTGATGATCGCCACCGAACCGCTCACCGACGAGGACTCGTGGCGCGCCTTCGCGCCCGGCGAATTGCGCATCTACCGCAGCGGACAGCTCGTTGCCCAGGTGAAGACCCGGCCGCGCGCCGCCGCCGGCAGTGGCGGCGTATGGCCTGCGGCGCGATGAAACGCGGCCAAGTCAGAAGATTCGCAACGCGCGGGAAAAATCGACCGCGAGGAGTTCGAGCACAAGCGGCGCGATCCGCAGCGGCAGCCTGCGCCGACGAATGACCCCGGAGGAGTACGACGCGTGGTATCGCACACCGCGCGGAGCGTGGATCGGCGAGATCGAGTTCCGCTTGCTCGCCGACGCGCTCGGGCATGTCCCCGGCGAGACGCTGCCCGACGTCGGATGCGGAACAGGGTACTTCACGCGGCTTTTCAAAGCGCGGGCGGGCGCCCGTGTCATCGGGCTCGATGCGAATCTGGCATGGCTGCAATTTTCACGCGACAATGCAGACCATGGCGATGCCTGCGTCGCCGGCCGGGCCGAGAGACTGCCGTTTCGCGACCGAAGCTTCGATCGCACGATCGCGGTTACCTCGCTTTGCTTTGTTCGTGCCGAGCGGGAGGCACTGCACGAAATTTTCCGGGTGACCCGCAAGCGCGTGGCGCTCGGGCTGCTGAATCGCCACAGCCTGCTTTACCTGCAGAAAGGGCGGCACGGCGGCTCGGGCGGGTATCGCGGTGCGCGCTGGCATACGCCGCGGGAAGCACGCGCGCTGTTCGACGGCATGCCCGTTCGGGATGTCAGGCTGCGAAGCGGCGTGTTCTTGCCGACCGGCGATCCCGCGGCGCGGCGGCTCGAGTCGTTTCTCCAGGACCGATCCCTACTGCTCGGCGCGTTTCTGCTTGCCGTCGCCGACGTCGAGGCCTGATCCGCCGTCACCCCGGCCGGATCAGCGAATATAGGCCTCGGTGGCGTAGCGCCGCATCATGCGGTGGCTGTTGAAGTAGGCCGCATTCTTGCCGATCGCGCCCTTCATCACCGCGATCCAGCCGTTGCGGTTTTCGCAGTAAAGAGGCAGGACCTTCTGCTCCAGCTTCTCGTAAAGAGAGCCGGCGTCATTGCCGTTCGAAGAATCCGAGGCGCTGCCGATCGACCAGCCGGTCAAGCCTTCGATGCAGCCCTCCAGCCACCAACCGTCGAGCACGCTCAACTGCGGCACGCCGTTGAACGCGGCCTTCATGCCGCTGGTTCCCGAGGCTTCGAGCGGGCGTAGCGGCGTGTTGAGCCACAGGTCCACCCCGGAGACTAGGTCGAGGGCGCGGGCCATGCCGTAGTTGGGAAAAAACACCATGGGCACCGTGTCGGCCAGCGCCTTGCGATAGCCGTGCAGGCGTTCGATCAACTGCTTCCCGCCCTCGTCGCGCGGATGCGCCTTCCCGGCCACCACGATCTGGAACGGATGCTTGCGCGCGATCGCCTTCAGCCGCTCGAGATCCGAGAACAGCAGATCCGGCCGCTTGTAGGCGGTCATGCGCCGCGCGAACCCCAGGATCGGCAAGTCGGGACTGAACTTCAGGCCCGCGAGCGCCTCGACGCGCTCGATCAGCGCGTGCCTGGCCTGCGTGTGCGCGGCCCACACCGCTTCGTCGGCGACCTGGTCGATTCGCGCCAGCAGCTCCGGTTCATGGCACCAGCCCGGAAGATGCGCGTCGTACAGGCGCGCGAAGCTGGCGCAGGTCCAGGTGTACGGGTGCACCCCGTTGGTGACCGCGTGGATGTGATAGCCCGGATACGTGCGCTGCGAGACTTCCGCGTGGCGCTTGGCCACGCCGTTCACGTACTCGCTGAGGTTGAGCGCGAGTCGCGTCATGTTGAGCCGGTCCTGGCCGGCAAGAGTCTTCAGCTCGTCGAGGTCGACGAATCCGCCCATGACGCGATTGACCAG
Organism: Burkholderiales bacterium; assembly: GCA_035651315.1. GTDB lineage: Bacteria > Pseudomonadota > Gammaproteobacteria > Burkholderiales > Eutrophovitaceae > DASRFY01. Next base: position 11,973 of record DASRFY010000148.1, on the reverse strand, counting down.
ATCGTAGGGGAACTGGTCCTGCCCCGCCTCCACCGGCGTGTGGGTGGTGAAGTTGCACAGCTCGCGCACCTGCGGTATGTCGTAGCGCGAAGCGAAGCCCGCTTCTTCCGGCGAACGCGCGAAACGCCGCAGCAGCTCCAGCGCCAGGAAGGCGGAGTGTCCCTCGTTCATGTGGTACTGGCGGACGCGAAAACCAAGCGCGTTGAGCATGCGCACGCCGCCGATGCCGAGCACCATTTCCTGCTTGATGCGGTAGGTCTGGTCGCCGCCGTAGAGGTAATGGGTGAGCTGGCGGTCGTCGCCCTGATTCTCATCGAGGTCGGTATCGAGCAGGATCACCGGTTGCCTGCCGCCGCGTTCGCCCTGCACGGCGTACAGCCAGCTGCGCACCCAAACCTCGCGTCCCTCGATGAGCACCGCGATCTTGGCCTCGGTCGGCTCCGCGCGCTCGCGCGGCTCCCACAGGTCCGGCTGCTCCACCTGGCGGCCGTTCGCGTCGATCTCCTGGCGGAAATAGCCGGCGCGGCTGACCAGGCTGACGCCGACGAGCGGCACCTTCAGGTCTACCGCCGATCTCACCGTGTCGCCCGCAAGCACGCCTAAGCCCCCGCTGTAGGTGGGAATGTCGTCGCGCAGCGCGATCTCCATCGAGAAGTAGGCGATCCGCGGCTCGTGCAGGAATTCGTCGATCATCCGGCGGCACCTTCAGGTCAGGTTTGCGGTTTCGAGGTAGTCCGGTACGCGGCAGGACCATCGCTTTTGCTCTTCGATGCGGTGGCGCAGCGCGTCGGCGGCGCTCGGCTCGCCATGGACGATGAACGTCTGCCGCGGCGCGCGCTCGAATCCGCCCAGCCAGTCCATGATCTCCGCGTAATCCGCGTGCGCCGAAACGTTCGACAGGACCTCGATCTCCGCGCGCACCGGCACGTACTCGCCGTGAATCTTGACGCTCTCGGCGCCGTTCAGCATGGCCGCGCCGCGCGTGCCGGCCGCCTGGAATCCCGCGAACAGGACGGTGTTCTTCGGGTCCGGAGCGAATGCCTTGAGATGGTGCACCACGCGTCCGCCGGTGGCCATGCCGCTGGCGGCGAGGATGATCATCGGACCGGAGCGGGTGTTGAGGCGCTTCGATTCCTCGACGCTGTTCACGATCTCGGCCGCGTGGCACATGTCTTCGCACTGCCGGGACGTGAGGCGGTGCTCGTCCGGGTGCGCATGGAAGATCTGCGTGGCGTCCACCGCCATCGGGCTGTTCAGGTACACGGGCATGTTCGGGATGGCCCTGGACGACTTGATGAGATGGATGTAGTAGAGCAGCTCCTGCGTCCGGCCGACGGCAAAGGTCGGAATCACGACCACGCCGAGGCGCCGCGCCGTGCGGTTGATGATGTCCGCGAGCTGCGCCTTCGGATCGGCGCTTTCGTGGCGGCGGTCGCCGTAAGTGGACTCCAGCACCAGGTAATCGGCTTGTCGCACCCGAACCGGGGGCTTCATTACGATGTCGTTCGGTCGCCCGAGGTCCCCGCTGAACACGATGGATCTGCCCTCGTGCGTCAGGCGCACGAAGGACGATCCGAGGATGTGCCCGGAGTGGGAGAAGCGCAGCGCCAGCCCGTTTCCCAGGTCGAGGTCGCGCTCCGGCTCGAGCGGCGCCAGCAGATCCAGGCAGCGCTCGGCGTCCGCCCGCGTGTACAGCGGCAATGCGGGCGTATGCTTCGAGAAGCGCTTGCGGTTCGCGTATTCGGCCTCTTCCTCCTGCAGGTGCCCGGCGTCGGGCAGCAGGATCCTGCACAGATCCGCGGTGGCGGGGCTGCAGCGGACCTTTCCTGCGAAACCGTTCTTCGCCAGCAGCGGCAGGTAGCCGCTGTGATCGATGTGCGCGTGGGTCAGGACCACCGCATCGATCTGCCGCGCATCGACCGGCAGCGGCTCCCAGTTCCGCAGGCGCAGTTGCTTCAGTCCCTGGAACAGCCCGCAATCCACCAGAATTTTCTTTGCGTCCGCCTGAACCAGGTACTTCGACCCTGTAACCGTTCCGGTTGCTCCGAGGAACTTCAGTTGCATGGAGTGCCCTTCTTGTTTGACATCGAATCGGCCCGGATCGGCGCGCCAAAGTCGCGCGCGAGGCGCCAGTATAGGAAAAAAGGATCCGGTACGCGGCGGAGGTGCGCCGCCATGGAGGGGCGGCCAAACGCGAGCGGCGGCAACGGAACCCGCGTTCCGATTGCGCAGTTAGCGGAATCAAGCCCCCGCGAGGAGAGTTTCGTCGCTGCGCGCGACGGCTCGCTCGCATTGCGCGGCGGGCGCCGGCAACGTTCGACACTCCTGAAAGATGCGCGCGGTACAGCGCTGGCACGCCGTCTTGTCCAGGCGCGCGAACACCTCCGAGATGACGTCGTCCCTGGACCCGAAGACGTTTTCCCGCCCCATCTGGTCGAGCAGTCCGCCCCGCTCCAGCATCTCTCGCGTCGGTTGCCGCAGGCTGTAGAAATACAACTGTCCGCCGCCTGCACGGCGCGTGGCCGCCTCGTGCATCAGCAGGTCGGCGCCGGCCACGTCCACGAAATTGATGTTCTTCGCCATGAGCAGCAAGTGCCGTTGCGCCGGGCTCACCTTGCGAAGGGTGTCGAAGTGGTTCGCCACGTGGTTGACGGCGCCGAAGTAAATGGACCCTTCGATGCGCAGGATCTTGAGCTGCGGGCATTCCGGCAGGCGCGCCTCGACCTCGGTCATCTTGCGCTCCTCATGGCGCGGGTCCGGCACCACGCTGTGCATGGTCGGATGCGAAGTCCGGTACAGGTAGGCCACCAGCGACACGAAGACGCCGACCAGGATCGCGATCTCGAGACTCATCGTCAGCGTCGCGGCGAAGGTCACCCCGAGCACGAATGTCTCGGGGCGGCTCATGCGCCAGGTCTTGCGGGCTGCGGCGAAGTCGATGAGTCCCCAGCCCACCAGAACCAGGATCGCCGCCATGACCGCGAGCGGGATGAAGACGATCAGGGGCGCGATCGCGAACAGTGCCGCGACCAGGAACGGCGCTGACAACACCGCCGCCAGCGGGGTGCGGGCGCCGGCATCGTAATTCATGCCGGAGCGGTTCAGCGAGGCGCTGGACGGATATCCCGAGAAGAAGCTGGCGGCAATGTTCGCCAGCCCCTGGCCGATGAACTCCTGGTTCGCGTCGATGCGCTGTCCCGAGCGCAAGGCGATCGCCCGTGCGACCGGGATCGCCTGGGCCAGGCCGAGCAGGGTGATGGAGACCGCGATTCCGAGAAGCTGGCGCACGGTGTCGATGGAAAGCTCGGGTCCGGACAGCGGCGGCAGCGGCGGCGGCACCGCGCCGATCGAGACGAGGCCCGTGCGATCGGCCCCGAGCGCGGCATTCAGGAAGTAGCCCAGCAGGCTTCCGGCGACCAGCGCGACGATCATGTACGGGATCTTCCTCAGCCAGCGACGCGCGGCGAGCGCCACGAGCAGCGTCGAGAAGCTCACGGTCACGACGAGGGGTTTCGCCTCGCCGAGGTGCAGCAGCAGCGCCCAGATCGTGAGGGCGAACGAATCGCCGTGCCGCAGGCCGATCCCGAAAAAACTGTGCAGCTGCGATGCCACGATGAGAATTCCCGCGCCGGCGGTGAATCCGACGACCACGGTGTGCGAGATGAAGTTGACCAGGGCGCCGAGCCGGGCCGCTCCGAGCGCCAGCATGATGACCCCGGACAGGAACGACAGCGTGAGCGCCAGCCGGATGTACTCCGGCGACCCCGGCGTCGCGAGCGGCGCCAGAGTCGCGAACACCAGCAGCGACACAGCGGTCGTGGGGCCGGAAACCGCGTGCCAGGAAGAGCCCCACAGCGCCGCGACCACCGTCGGCACCATCGCAAGATACAGACCGTATTGGGCCGGCATTCCGGCGAGCGTCGCGAACGCGACGCCCTGCGGAATCACCACGATCGCGCCGACCAGGCCGGCGACGGCATCCGCCCGGATCGTCTCGGCGTTCACGTTCCGCCACCAGTGCAGGAACGGAAACAGCCGGTCGGCCCACTCCTTCGGCGACGTCATGTCGCGACGGCCGGGACGAGCGCGAATCCCCGCGCCCGACAACGATGGCGGCACGCTACAATCTCTTCGTGCCCATTGCCACGGAACGCGAGCATGCGATTGATCGATACGCTGCAGCGGCGCGCCGCGCAGGAGGAAAGCCCGTTTCGGGCGCAGTTGCTGCGCGAGGACGTCGCGAGGCTGAGAAGACTGCGGGAACTCGCGCGCAATAACCCGGATTTGACCGCGTTCAAGGCCGCCGGCATGCGCATCGGCTGGACGCAAGGCGACGCGCGCACGCAGGAGCTACGCGCGCCGCTGGAGCGGCTGCTGGAGCTGGTACACGAATACGAGACGAGCGATCACGGTTCGGAACTGGAGACTGCCATCGACGAGACCTGGCTCGAATTACATCGCTGCAGGATGGAGAGGCTTCTCGGCTGCCTAGCGACGCCGGCGCACAAGCCCGCGGACTGAGCAAGCCGAAGACCTGTTCCAGAGCGAGACGACGGTCTGTCCGCTCCGCCCGCGGCGGCTGCGCAAACTCGACTGCACTTCCGCGACACGGGCGCCGCTACGCCGCTCTCGCCTTGAGCCTCACGGAAGACTGTTTTGCGATGCGGCGGCAGAACATTTCGTAGAGCGTGGCCATCACCGCCGCCGCCTCTTCGCTGGCCAGCGAGTAGTAAATGGTCTGCCCGTCGCGCCGCGTGGTGACCAGGTCCTTGCTGCGCAGCACCGCCAGGTGCTGCGACAGCCCGGACTGGCTCAATCCGACCGCCAGTTCCAGTTCGCCCACCGACTTCTCGCCGTCGGCGATCTGACACAACACCATCAGCCGCGCGGGGTTCGCCATCGCCTTGAGCAGGTTGCAGGCGCGCAGCGCGTTGGACTGCAGCTTCGCCATGTCCGCGGTGATCGTGATACCCGCCGCAACGTTCGTTTTCGCTTTCTTCATCTCACTCCGGGAAACTCCCGGCCGCATCCACACCAGAACAATCTCTCGACCGCCTCAACCCGTCGCGCAGCCGCAGCCGGAGAAACCGTCGGCATCCATCTTCGCCTCGTACTTGGCCGCCACCTGCGCGCCCGGAGTCAGCGTCGCTTTCGCCGCCGCCCAGTCGTCGGGCTTCATGATCACCAACCATCCCGCGCCGTACGGATCTTCGTTGGCGAGGCTCGGCTTCTTGACCAGCTCCTCGTTGACCGCGACCACCTCGCCGCCTGCCGCCGACTTGGCCGGCCCCACCCACTTGCCGGACTCCACGGTCGCGCACGACTTGCCCGCTTCCACTTTGCGGCCGATCTTCTTCGGCGTGAACGCCACGAGCTGCCCGGCCATCGCGGTGGCGATGGTCGTCATGCCCAGCTTCACGTTGCCCTCCCCCTGCTCGGCGAACCAGATGTGGTTTTCCACGTCGTAGAGCAGCTCATCCGGCAGATGGCATCCGCGTACGGTCGGCATGTCGTCGTCTTCGCAAAAAAAATCGCGGCTATTCTAGGCGCAGCGGCCGCGATGCACAACAAAACTCGCCCAGCCCATCGACCTGCATCTTGCCGCTGACGAACAACAGGAGATGCTTCGCCAGCATCGCCATCATCCGCTGCCGGTGCGCAGCCAGCGCGGAATCGGGTTCTTCGTTGAGCAGGTTGTAGTGATAGGCGATCTCGCGGCAGCTCTCGCGGCAGGCGTTGAAGCTCGGCACGCCGCGCGCCCCCTGGCGCTGCAGCGCGAGCAGGCGAAACCCCTCCTTCCGCTCGCCGGTGGGAACCTCGCCGCGCGCCCTGACCCAGTGCTCCAGCACCTGCTCGGCGACCGCGACCAGCGCCTGCGCCGCCGCGCGCGGTTCCGGCTGCGGCGCGAACGCTTCCAGCCGCGCTTCGATCTCCGCCAGCGAGTTCACGTCAGGTCCTTGCTCCGGAGCACAGCGAGCCCGTCGGAGACGTTCTCGTGCACGCCCACCTTTCGCGGCGACAGCCCGAGCGCGATGCCCAGCAGTTGCGTGAAATAGAGCATCTTCACCGTGGTTTTTTCGCCCAGCACCTTCTCCGCCCGGACCTGATGCATCTCCAGCCCGGAGTGGCAGGTCGGGCATTCGGTCGCGATCACGTCCGCGCCCGCCGCTTCCGCGGCGCGCAGGATGTTCAGCACCAGCTTGGTCGAGGTGTCGCTGTCGGAAAGCGTGTGCGCGCCGCCGCAGCAGGCGGTCTTCAGCGGAAAGTCCACGTTCTGCGCGCCGGCGGCCTCGAGCAGGTCGTCCATGAAGTGAGGCTTCGAGGTCGACTCGCTTGCCGCTCCGCGGTCCTTTTCCGGAAAGATGTGCCGCGGGCGCGTGTACATGCATCCGTAATAGTTGGCGACCTTGAGGCCCTTGAGCGAGCTGCGTATCCGCCGCTTCAGCCCCTCCTCGCCGATCCCGTGCTTGATCCAGTCGAGCGCGTGGATGGTCTCGACCTGTCCCGCGCGGTAGGCGGGGTGCCCGGCCTGTCGCGAGATGCGCTCGACCGCCTCGCGCGAGGCGGGATCGTGCGCGAGGTCGTGCTCCGCCTTCTTGAGGTTGTGATAGCAGCCGTTGCACGGCGCCATCACGACCTGCGCGCGCATCTCGTTCGCCGCGATCGACATGACGCGCGAAGACAGGTAGGTCTGCACCTTGGGATCGATGTTTTTCACTTCCATCGCCCCGCAGCAGTTCCAGTTCCTGACCTCGTCGAGCTTGAGCCCGAGCGCCTTGCCGACTTCCCTGGTGGAGGAGTTGTAGGCGTGCCCGGTGCCCTCCAGCGCGCAGCCGGGGTAATAGGCCACCCGCTGGTAGCGGGTCTTCTTGTCCTGGACTGGCGTATCCGACATGTGCTGTCTCCGTGCTCAGGTGGGGTCGCGCGAAAGCTCGCTCTTGGCGCCCTCGACGAGCTCGGCGAGCCCGAGCGCCTTGCGCTGCCTCGCCTGCTGCTCGCCCACGTATTGCTCGATCGCCCGCCGCGCCGCGCCCCAGCCGCGGGTGCGCGGCCGGATCAGCGCCGCGAGCCCGACCAGCATGCCGAGCCTGATCGGCATGCGACGTGCGACGCGTTTCGCCATTTCCACCAGCCAGGGCTGCAGCAGCAGCTGCCCGGTGCGGGCGAAGAATCCGCGGATGATGCGGCCTTCCTCGATCTTGCCCGTCGCGATGACCTGCGCCGAGAATTCCTCGTCGAAGATCGTCGAGTTCGACTTCGGCGTATGCCCCTTGAGCTCGAGCCAATGCGCGGTGGCCTTCATCACACCTTCGGGGAAAACGTCGCGCGGGCAGGCGTAGGTGCACTTGTTGCACGAGACGCACTGCCAGATGATCTCCTTGTCGCGCAGCAGCTCCGACTCCATGCCCATGCGGATGAGATAGATCCAGTAGCGCGGGTTGAAGTCCGGGTTGACGGCATTGACGGTGCACGAATTGGTGCACGAGCCGCATTGCCAGCAGCGATGGACGTACTCGCCGCCGGGAAGCGCGGCGATCTCGTCCTGCAGGCGCTCGTTGTAGTCGGTGACCACCCGCGACTCGATGAACGTGCTCCAGTGCCCGGAGACGTCCACGCCGTCGATCACCAGCTTGTCGTGGGTCTTGAGGTTCTCCGGGCGGATCAGCGATTGTTCGTGGATCGGCATGGCTGCTTCAGTCGGGCAGTTTCGCTTCTTCGACGACGACGGCCTGCCCGTCGACCGCCTTCAGGCGCAGGCGCCCGCCGGCGGCCACGCCGTCCAGGCCGAGCAGGCGGCGCGTGTGCTGCATGGGATCCTCGGGCGTGGCGAAATCGGCGCGCAGGTAGTTGCCGCCCTGCTCGGAAATGTAAATGGCATAGAGCTGCGCCGTGAGCAGGTCGACATATTCCGTCACGTCGCGGTAGACGCCGTTGGTGGTCAGAAACCGGGACAGCTCCTCGCGCAGCACGAGGAAGGTTTCGTAGCGGTCCGGCACGTCGATGACGATGTGGTCCACCTCGGGCCCGTGCCAGATCTCGCGCAGCACGCCGGTATTGGTGCGGGCATCCCATACCCAGCGCGACATCAGGGGGTAGCGCTCGGGATCGACGTTGTGCAGGAACTCGGCGGCGAGGTCGCGCACCCAGCGGTGCGCGCGGTCGTCCGGGAAGCAGGCGCAGAATTCCGCCATGCGCCGGTCGGCGCCCGAGGTATCCTCCCGGCCCGCCAGCAGACGCGCCACCGCTTCCCGCAGGCGATCGAACCGCGACGGCTCCAGATAGCGGCCGACGCGCCGCCGCGCCGTGGCGACGTGCGCGCACAGCACCTTCAGCGTCGAGAGATCGAGATCCCGCCCCCCGCCATCGGCGAGCGCTTCGCGAAACAGCCGCGACTTGAGCTGCACCGCCTCGACATAGCGCTCGATGCCGCCATGCTCCTCGGAGTGCGAGACGAGGATCTCGAGCGCCAGAGCGAGCTTCGGCCCGCTCAATTCCAGCGTCTGCCGCGCCGGTTGCGACGGCGTCACGGCTGCCGAAACGGACATCGAGGACATGCTGTCTCGCGCTTCAGGCGGCCACGGCGGGCGCCGCGGCCCGATTCGCCAGCGCGAACGCGCTCATGGCGGCCGCCTGGCCCTGGGCGATGGAGTCGTCTATCGTCTCCGGCCCGGTCGCCGCGCCGGCGACAAACACGCCCGCGCGCGAGGTTTCCCCGAGCGTGCCGTAGGCATTCGCCTTGGCGATGAAGCCGTGCTGCTCGAGCTCGATGCCGAAGACCCTGGCGATGCTCTTGTTCTCGACGTTGGGATCCATCCCGATCGCATGGACCACCAGGTCGAAGGGAATGGTGATCGGGCGCTTCACCAGCGTGTCCTCGCCCTTGATGATCAGCTTCTCGCCGTTGGACGTCACCTCGGCGATGCGCGCTTTGATGTACTTGACCTTGAACTCCTCCTGGCTTTTCCAGTAGTAGCGGGTCTCGTACAGGCCGAAGGTGCGGATGTCCATGTAGTAGATGTAGACGTGGCAATCCGGCAGCTCCTCGCGGATTTCCATCGCCAGGTTGCACGATACGGTGCAGCAGATCTTCGAGCACCACTCGCGCCCGATCTGGCGGTCGCGCGAGCCGACGCAAAGCAGGATCGCGACCCGCTGCGGCTTGCGCCCGTCGGACGGACACCGGATTCCTTTCCCCGAGGAAATCATCTGCTCGACCTGGCTCGTCGTCACCACGTCGGGGAAGGTGCCGAATCCCCACTCCGGCTTGTTGACCGAGTCGAAATGGGTGAACCCGGTGCACAGCACGGCGGCGCCGGCCGCGACGCGCGAGCCGTTCGAAAGCTTCGCCTCGAAGTCACCGGGACCGCCGCCGAACTCGCTCACCATGCAACCCTTGTGAACCGTCACTAGCGGATTCGCCTCGACGCGGCTCACCATGCCGCCGATGGCGTCTTTGGCCCACTCCCCCGAGGGGACCAGCTTCGCGTAGCCGGACAGGATGGGCGCGCCGCCGAGGCGGGATTCCTTCTCCACGAGGATGCAGCGCTGGCCGATGCCGGCGAGCGCTTGGGCCGCGGCGAGTCCCGAGGGGCCGCCGCCGACGATCAATATCGGTCTGGAGTTCATGGCAATTCCGGTAATCGATTAAGCACGGAGGCACAGAGACACGGAGAAAACAACGCGCTGGCCGGTCGCCCCTGAGCCGGCTTAGCCGGGAGTGGCCCCACCGAATCACCGCTTCTCATGTCGGTAAACCTCTGTGACTCTGTGGTGAGATGTAGTTGCTGTGCTTCCGGTCATGGTTGCTTCGCGATCGGAATGTATCCCGGGCCGGAGGTGATCATGCGCCGCGGATCGTAGAGATTCTCCTGCCTGCCGGCCTTCACCTCGTCGAGATAGGCGACGAACTCCGCCTTCTTCGCCTGCCAGTCGATGCCGAGCTTGTCCATCAGCGTCTCGGTGGAAGAGGCGTGCCAGTGCGACTGCACGATCTTGTACGGGTGCGCCCCGCACACGAGCGCGGCGAACTGGCAGTCGGCGAGAATGGGCAGATCCACCTGCTTGCCGGCCGCCTTGCCGATCCACTGGTTCTTGTCCAGGGTCGTGATGCAGCCGGTGTCATGACCGATCATCACGTCCGCCTGCGCTTCCTCGATCGCCACCCGGACCTTGCGGTCGATGGCGAACGAGCGGGTGAACTCGCGCTCGGAAATGATGTGGCGGAAACCGAAGCCGCAGCAGTCGTACCAGGTCGAGTAGTCGATGACCTGCGCGCCGAGCGCCTGCAGGATGCCGGTGGACACCGCCACCCGGTTGCCGCCGAGGACCTTGTCGTCGTAGATCACGTCCTCCGGCACCATTTTGTAGACATGGCAGGCCGGATGCACCGTGGCGCGGATCCGGCTGCAGTCGATCTCCTGCAGCCCCGCGATGCGGTCGCGCATGACGTGCACCCATTCCGAGTAATGCACCACCTCCTCGGGGATCAGCAGCCTGCCGTCGACCAGCCGCCCGAGCTTGCCGAGGATCTGCCGGACGCGCTCGCGAAGCTTCGCCGAGTGCAGCAGGTAGCCGCGCACTTCCTTGTAGTTGCCGAACGAGGTGCCGCAATGCACCAGCGGGTAGTAGTAGGCGTCGGGCAGTCCCTGCGCGCGGGCGGCGACATACGCCTGGTGGAAATTGCGCAGGAACACCGCGGCGAGGCTCTCCAGGTTGCCGATGCCGGATCCGTGATAGTTCCATGCCGTGCACGAAGTCTGGTCGGTCTCGTCCAGGTACTCGACGTCCAGCCGGTTCATCAGCCAGAGCAGAGAGGCCGGGTAGCCGGGAATGTTGCCGCACTGGCCGCAGGACTTGTGGTGCCAGAGCCGCCGCGTCGGGATCTTCTTGTCCCAGCCGTAGAGCGTCTTCACCGTGACCGGCTCGTGCTCGTCGGCGACGCGGTGGACGACGATCTCGCCGTCCTTTTCGAGCTGCCACATGATGTCGCGCACGTCCTCGACGCGATCCTTGTTGGTCAGCATCGAGCGCCGGTCTATCTTCTGCTCCACCCATGCGGTGGCGAGCTGCGCTTCCGCGGCGCTGAGGTTCGCATCGCGCCATTCCGGCCCGTGGCCGGTGAAGCGTTCGGTTCCCGTGTCTCGCGTAGCCATCTGCTCCTCCTGTGGTGAATCGCGCCGGACGCCCTTCAGCGCGCCTCAGTCGTCCTTGCCGTCTTCCTGATCGGCAAGCCAGTCCGTCCAGTCTTCCCGCTTCTCGTCCATGATGTCCGAGATCACGTCGAACAGGTTTTCGTCGATCGTCTCGAGCTGCTTGAGCACGCCGGTCTCTTCCCAGATCGTGTACAACTCGACCGACGTCTTCAGATTCACTTCCCAGGCGGTGGCCGTAGTGTTGAGGGTCGGCATCGGGATCGCCTTGCGCAGCACCTTGAGGGGTGCGTCGATCTTGGAGATGTTCGGCCCCCAGTCCGCGAAGTGGTCGCGGTTGATCATGTCGGGCGCGAGCTGGTTGCCGGTCGAGATCAGCTTCAGCATGACGCGCGAGAACGGGCGCAGCACGTTCTTCGCCGACTGCATTCCGTGCTTGATCGCCGTCTCGCGCATCAGCATCACCAGCCCGCCGGGCGAGTTGCCGAACGGACAGCGCGCGGCGCAGGTATAGCACTGGGCGCAGGCCCAGATCTTCTCCTGCATGGCGTCATAGATGCCCTCGAGGTTCTCCGTCCACAGCAGCTGGACGATCTCGCGCGGGCTGAAATCGTAGTAGTGCGCGGCGGGACAGGTGGCGGTGCAGATGCCGCAATTGAGGCAGCCGTTCAGCTCGTGGTCGTAGCGCAGGTCCGACTGGATGTCGCGAAAGATCTCCTCGAGCTTCGCGGGCGCGACCGGGGGCTTCTCGGAAACCGGATCGCCGATGTGGTCCTGGACCCGGGTGCTGGTCGCGTGCGCCATGGTGCGGTGGCCTCGGAGC
>DASRFY010000147.1:0-5974 GCA_035651315.1 Burkholderiales bacterium | reverse complement strand
GCGAGATCCTCGGCGCAGCGATTGAAGTTCATCGCATACTTGGCCCGGGGCTGCTCGAGTCTCTTTACGAAGAGGCATTGGCTATAGAACTTCAGGATCGAAAATTAGTGGTAGCGCGGCAGCTAACACTGCCCATCGGGTATAAAGGCAGGCCTCTGGACAATCCTCTACGACTCGATATGCTCGTGAACAACATGATCGTCGTGGAAGTGAAATCCGTCGAAAGGTTACTGCCGGTGCATGAAGCGCAGCTATTGAGCTATCTCAGATTGAGCCAAAAGAAACTTGGATTATTGATCAACTTCAACTCTACCGTGCTTATCAGATCCGTACGCAGGATCGTCAATCATCTATAACGGCGAAAACATCAGAACCCAACGCAGAGGAGCATCAAGACACAGAAGAGTAAATGGGAGGATGGTCTCTGTGTATGGAACAGGTCATTGGTATCTTGCGGTTTCTGCGCCAGTCGCACTCCAATGTGGAATTCGAATCGCGGCCCCTAAACTGACCATAACCCCATTCATATCCAGTTGCAGTTCTCTGCGAACTCTGCGTCCTCTGCGCCTCTGCGTTGAGATTTTGATGTTCTGATATGAAATTGCCTGGATCGATTGACGAGACGGTGACGCTGCTGGCGAAGGGCGACTACGTCGCCGAGCGCGCGCTGGCCACCGCGGTGTTCCTGGCGTTGCGCATGGGCCGGCCCTTGTTTCTCGAAGGCGAGGCCGGCGTGGGCAAGACCGAGCTAGCCAAGGTGCTCGCCGGAACGCTCGGCCGCAGGCTGATCCGGCTGCAGTGCTACGAAGGCCTGGACATCGCCTCTGCCGTGTACGAGTGGAACTACACGCGGCAGATGGTGGAGATCCGCATCGCCGAAGCCGAAGGCACGGTCTCCCGCGAAGCGCTGACCCAGGATCTGTTTTCCGAGCGCTTCCTGATCCGGCGTCCGATCCTGCAGGCGCTGGACGACAGCCTCACGGGGCCGCCGGTGCTGCTGATCGACGAGCTGGACCGCACCGACGAACCTTTCGAGGCCTACCTGCTCGAGGTGCTTTCGGATTTCCAGGTCACGATCCCCGAGATCGGCACCGTTCGCGCCGCGCAGCCGCCGATCGTCGTCATCACCTCGAACCGCACCCGCGAAATCCACGACGCGGTCAAGCGCCGCTGCCTCTACCACTGGGTGGACTATCCGTCGGCGGCGCGAGAGATGGAGATCGTGCGGCGCAAGGCGCCGGGCGTGGACGAACGCCTGTCGCGCGAGGTGGTCGCCTTCGTGGAAAAGTTGAGGGCGATGGACCTGTTCAAGCTGCCGGGCGTGGCCGAGACCATCGACTGGGCGCAGGCGCTGGTCGCCCTGGACCGCGTGTCGCTGGAGCCGCAAGTCATCGACGACACCCTGGGCGCGCTTCTGAAATACCAGGACGACATCGCCCGCGTGCGCGGCAGCGAGGCGGCCCGATTGCTCGCCGAGATTCGCGCCGGGGTCGCTGCGCAATAAGATCTTCGACGCGAAGGCGCAAAGACGCAGAGGAACGCTCGCCAACAGAGCCGGCAGGAGTCGCCCGCGATGCCCCCGATGTCTGAATCCCGTCCCTTTGTCTGTTTCTCTTTGCGCCTTCGCGTGTTTGCGTCGAAAGCGTTGTCCCTTCCGTTCATTCCCGAATGAAGCTCGCCGAGAACGTAGTGCACTTCGCGCGCGTGCTGCGCGAGGCCGGCGTGCCGGTCGGCCCGGACCGCGTGATCGACGCGCTGCGCGCGCTGGAGGTCGCCGGCGTCGGGCGGCGCGACGACTTCTACTGGACCCTCGCGGCCGTGTTCCTCGACCGCCGCGAGCAGTTCGATCTGTACGACCAGGCATTTCACATCTTCTGGCGCGACCCGAAGCTGCTGGAGCGCGCGATGAGGCTGCTGCTGCCCGAGGTGAAGGGGCGCGTTTCCAAGGAGGAACTGGCTGCAAACCGGCTGGCCGAGGCCTTCGCACCGAAGCCGAAGGCCGACAGGGCCGGACGAGAACCGGCCCCTTCGGAGATCGAGATCGACGCGAGGTTCACCGTCTCGGATCGCGAAATCCTGCAAAAGACGGACTTCGAGACCATGACGGCAGCGGAGCTGGCCGCGGCAAAGAAATTGATCGCGCAGCTCAGGCTGCCGATCCCCGAAACGACCACCCGCCGGCTCAGGCCGGATGTCAGGGGCCGGCTGGTCGATCTGCGCGGCACCCTGCGCGCCAGCCTGCGCGGCAACGCCGATGTGATCCCGCTGCGCCGGCGCTCGCAGGCGCGCCGCCACCCGCCGCTGGTCGTCCTGTGCGACATCTCCGGCTCGATGGCGAGATACTCGCGCATGTTCCTGCACTTCCTGCATGCGATCACCAACGACCGCGACCGCGTCCACACCTTCGTGTTCGGCACGCGCCTGACCAACATCACGCGGCACCTGCGCCACCGCGACGTGGATATCGCGCTCAATGCGGTGTCCAACGCGGTCGCCGACTGGTCCGGGGGAACGCGAATCGGCGCGGCGCTCAAGGAATTCAACCTGCGCTGGTCGCGGCGCGTGCTCGGGCAGAACGCGGTGGTGCTGCTCATCACCGACGGCCTGGACCGCGACGCGGGACGCGATCTGGACGTGCAGATGGACCGCCTGCACAAGTCCTGCCGCAAGCTGCTCTGGCTCAATCCGCTGCTGCGCTTCGAGGGGTTTGAGCCGCACGCGGCGGGGGTGCGGCTGATGCTGCCGCACGTGGACGCATTCCTTCCAGCGCACAATGTCGAAAGTCTGGCCGATCTCGCCCGGGCGCTGACGCCCGCTCACAACGCAGCCCGCGCGCCCGCCCACAACGCAGAACGGAGGCACGAAACATGGACATGACCGGCGAGCAGCTCATCCCGCTGCCCCAGCAAAAGGTGTGGGAGGCACTCAACGATCCCGAGATTCTCAAGGCCTGCATTCCGGGCTGCGAATCGATCGAAAAAGTTTCCGATGTCGAGTACCGGGTCGTGCTGACCGCGGCGATCGGCCCGGTCAAGGCGAGGTTCAGCGGCACGCTCTCGCTCGCGGATCTCAAGCCGCCGCACTCCTATTCGCTCGCGTTCGAAGGCTCCGGCGGCGCCGCCGGTTTCGGCAAGGGCAGGGCCCAGGTGTCGCTGTTCGCTG
This sequence comes from Burkholderiales bacterium, assembly GCA_035651315.1. Lineage (GTDB taxonomy): Bacteria > Pseudomonadota > Gammaproteobacteria > Burkholderiales > Eutrophovitaceae > DASRFY01. Next base: position 2,812 of record DASRFY010000147.1, on the reverse strand, counting down.
ACGGCGACGGCACCCGGCTCAACTACAAGGCTTCCGCCACGGTCGGCGGCAAGCTGGCGCAGATCGGCTCCCGTCTGATCGACGGCGTGGCGCGCAAAATGGCCGACGAATTCTTTTCCCGCTTCAACCGGACGGTCGCCGCCCCCGCCGGGGCCGGCGCCGAAGCGGCGGCCCCGGCACGCACTCCCGGATGGGTCTGGTTCGCGATCGGCGCCGCCGTCATCGCCCTGCTCGCTTACCTGCTTCTGCGCTGAGGGCTAGCTGCTAGAATTCCGCCTTTCCTCGAGGGGGTTCAATGAACAATCTGGACATGAAGGGCCGCTGCGCGATCGTCACCGGCGGCGCGTCGGGAATCGGCCTCGCCATCATCAGGCGTCTCGCGCAGTCGGGCGCGAATGTGGCGATCTGGGACATGAACGAGAAGACGATGGCCGAGGCCGCAAAGACGGTTTCCGGCGTCAAGGTCCACACGGCGAAAACGGATGTCTCCAGGATCGGCGACGTCGAGGCGGCGTGCAAGTCCACTCTGGCGGCTCTCGGCAAGGTCGACGCGCTGGTCAATTCCGCGGGGGTGGCGGGCAAGAACGCGCTGACGTGGGAATATCCGGTCGAGGAGTGGCTGCGGGTGCACGACATCAATCTGCACGGTACTTTTTATACCTGCCGCACGGTGGCGCCGCACATGATCAAGAACGGCTACGGCCGCATCGTCAACATCGCCTCGATCGCGGGCAAGGAAGGCAACCCCAACGCCTCCGCGTATTCCTCCTCGAAGGCGGCGGTGATCGGCCTGACCAAGTCGCTCGGCAAGGAGCTGGCGAAGAACGGCATCACCGTGAACTGCGTCACTCCGGCGGCGGTGAAGACGCCCATCTTCGAACAGGTCGCGCAGAGCCACATCGACTACATGCTGGCCAAGATCCCGCTGGGCCGCTTCGGGCTTACCGAGGAGATCGCGGCTATGGTGGCGTGGATGTGCACCGAGGAATGCTCGTTCACCACCGGCGCGGTGTTCGACCTCTCCGGCGGCCGGGCTACTTACTGACGAGAGCCACGTCAAAATCCCAACGCGGAGGCGCAGAAGTCAAGCGCAACATCAACACCCAACGCAGAGGGCACAGAGAAAATCAAAAGAGAGTCTGAACGCAAAGGTCGCAAAGAAAGTCAGGAAAGGACGCAAAGAACATCAAAACCTCAACGCAGAGGCGCAGAGGACGCAGAGGTCGCAGAGGAAAACCAGGAACAAGAATGAATTGGTATGGGGACTAAGCAGGGCAGTCGCAGGGATGTATGCATGATGCATATTTCCCGGAACACCCAACTTGTGCTTGTCCACTTGTCACTTCTATCACTTCACTCTCTTTTGCTCTTCTCTGCGACCTCTGCGTCCTCTGCGCCTCTGCGTTGAGAAGTGGATTTCGTTTTTGGATTTCGGTTTTTGCCTTTCATTTTGCGGTGATGAGTTCTTGAGGATTTCAGGATGAAGATCAGGGCAGCAGTGATCCGGCAGATGGGACTGTCGCAGCCGTACGCGCAGTCGAAACCGATGTCGATCGAGGAAGTGGACCTGGCCAAGCCCGGCGAGCGCGAGCTGCTGGTGCAGATCAAGGCCGCGAGCCTGTGCCACTCCGATCTTTCCACCGTCAACGGCGACCGGCCGCGGCAGATGCCGATGGTGCTCGGCCACGAAGCCGCCGGCGTGGTGGTGGAATGCGGCCCGGGCGTGAACGATCTGAAACCCGGCGACCACGTGGTGATGGTGTTCGCGCCGAGCTGCGGCGAATGCATCGCCTGCAAGGAAGGTCATCCGGGGCGCTGCGAGCCGGGCCAGAAGGCAAACGGCGCCGGCACCCTGCTCGGCGGCGCGATCCGCCTGTCGCAGCGCGGCCAGCCGGTCTACCACCATGTGGGCGTATCCGCCTTCGCCGAGCACTGCGTCGTCAACCGCGGCTCGGTGGTGAAGATCGACGACAAGCTTCCCTTCGACGAGGCGGCGCTGTTCGGCTGCGCGGTGCTGACCGGGGTGGGCGCGGCGCTCAACACCGCCCAGGTGTTTCCCGGCGCGCGCGTGGCGGTGGTGGGGCTGGGCGGAGTGGGCCTCAACGCGCTGCTCGGCGCGCACGTGGCAGGCGCATCGCAGGTGATTGCAATCGACGTCCACGACGACAAGCTCGCGCTCGCCAAAAAGCTCGGTGCGACCGACGCGGTGAACGCGAAGGATGCCGACGCGATCCAGAAAGTGAAGGACATCGCCGCTGGCGGCGTCGATTTCGCGTTCGAGATGGCGGGCTCGGTGCAGGCGATGGAACTGGCCTACCGCATCACCCGCCGCGGCGGCACCACCGTGACCGCGGGCCTGCCTCACCCCGACGCGCGCTGGCCGCTGCAGCACGTCAACCTCACCGCCGAGGAGCGCACCGTCAAGGGCAGCTACATGGGCTCCTGCGTTCCGCCGCGCGACATGCCGCGCTACATCGAGCTGTTCCGCAAGGGGATGCTGCCGGTCGACAAGCTGATGAGCGACCACATAAAGCTGGAAGACATCAACCTCGGCTTCGACCGGCTCGCCTCCGGCCATACCGTTCGCCAGATCATCATGATGTGAAGTCAACTGCGACATCAACACCCAACGCAGAGGCGCAGAGGACGCAGAGGGCGCAGAGGAAACCAAGAACAAGAATGAATGGGCAGGGAGATTAATTCGGTGGCTGCTGCAGTGTTCGTCTAGGGCACATTCCCAGAAAAGACTGCCAGTGATTGTCTGTCCACTTGCACCTCCAGTATTTTTCTCTCTTATGTCTTTCTCTGCGAA
>DASRFY010000146.1:0-11339 GCA_035651315.1 Burkholderiales bacterium | reverse complement strand
TGGCCTCGGAGCAGTTCTCAATAAGTGAGGATCCGGCAATCCTCTTCCATCACCTGCTCGATGAGGTACGCGCCCCCGACGATGCCTTCGCATTCCGGGATCAGGTCTTCCTCCTTCATGTCGAACAGGTCGAGGTTCGGCGAGCAGCAATAGAACTTGGCTCCGGCCTCGTGCGCGTCCTTGATGAAGTCGTAGACCGACTTCGGCGAACCGGGTTTCACGAACAGTTTGTCCGCCACACCCTTCTTCATCAGCCGCCCCGCGGTGGCGGTACAGATCACATCCACTTCATATTCCATCGACGCCGCCACCGATGCCTGGAAGATCGGCGCGCCGAGCTCTTCGCCGTTGCGAGGATCGGTATTGGCCATCACGATGACCAGTTTCTTCGCCATGGTGCCGCACCGCTTTGCAGAGTGATCGAAAGTGCCGGCCTCGTGCTGCTGCGCCGCATGCCGGGGCCTGCCGGTACCCGGAATCGCAATCCGAGTATATTAGATTTTTCTAAAATAGCAACACGGTTCCCGCTTCGCCTTCGCGGGGCCGTCTCCTGTCCGACTCGCAGCTCACCGCTGCGCAGGTATGCCCTTGCTCGCCCGGCGATGGCGCCCGCGCATTGCCCGTGCGTCCATCCGGGAACCCTCGTACGCGAAAGGGTCAATCGCGTACCGCGTCCATCCAGCCGGTCAGTTGCACCAGGCCGGTCATGATCGGGACCAACGCGTCCTCGATCGCGCGCTGTGCCCGGCGAAGCTTGTCGAGCCCGGCTGCCGCGTCGGCCGGCGACTCCTCGAACTCCATGATCAGGTCCTCCACCATCGCCACCTTCAGCCCGGGATGGCCGGCGAAGCCCAGCGCCGATCTGCCGATCTGCCACAGCACCGGGCGCATCTCGTCGTCGCGGGCGAGCACGGTCGCGTAGTCCGGGGGCACCGGCCGGTCCCGCATGTAAATCGCAAGTGGATACGTCTGCGGCAGATAACCGTTGAGCGCCGCGTCGCTGGTGCGCCGGGCAGTGCCCAGCTCGAAGCGCAAAGGCGCGGCTTCCGAACGCCCGCCGCCCGCCAGGGCGAGGATCTGGGCGCCCAGCCCGATGCCGACCACCGGCCACTCCCGCATCAGGCAGGCGTGCGCGAGCCGGATCTCTTCCCTCAGCGTGGGAAGGTCGCGCGCGCCGGCGGACCCCCACGGACCGCCGCCGAGGAGAATCAGACCGTCCGCGACCGCATCCAGCTGCGGCAGCGCCTTGCTCTCGGTGAACGGGCGGTAATACTTGAACCGCACCCCGCGCCCTTCCAGGTGGTCTTCCATCAGCCCGAGATATTCGGCGGAGGTGTGCTGGATGACGTGGAGCAGCTTCATCACGCCATGCGATCAACCACAGAGACACGGAGGCACAGAGAACAACCAGAAAAGACCAGGATCTCACCACCAAGGCACCAAGACACCAAGGAAATCTCCATCCCTTCTATGCTTTTCTTGGTGCCTTTGTGTCTTGGTGGTTAACCTGTTTTTCGCTTTCTCTGTGCCTCCGTGCCTCTGTGGTGAAAGATCTAATCCGAGGCGACGGCGGCCTCGACCGCGGCGCGGAAATCCGCCGGCGACACGGTCAGCAAGCCCACCTTGGCGCGGGAGAAAAAGCGCTCGATGGTCGCACCGACCTCGGAGGTCTTCGCGTTGCGCAGCGAGGCCTCGAGATCGAAGACGGTGCGCGGCGGGGTGACGAAGAAATCCCCCGTGATCAGCACCTCGCGAATCCGATCCCGCTGCGGCCCGTCGAGCCTGACGTACGCGGTGACGGTCCCGCCGGCGCCGGTGTGGCTGCCCGCCACCACTCCCTCGGCCGCGCCCGGATCGTCGATTTCGGTCACGAACGCCTCGGTTCCGATCTCCCCGTCGTGATATTTCGCGGCCAGCGCCTCTTCCTCCGCCGTGATGCTGCCTAGGACCGGCTCGATGCCCAGACGCTGCGAAAAGCCCGCGAGCAATGCCTCCTTGATCGTCTCGATGCCCGGCGCAGCGCCGAGCAGCTCCTTCAACGTCACGACGCGCTGCGCCGCCGAGTCCAGCGCGCGTTTGGCGAGCTTGGCTTCGGGAACATTGAGCGCCGCGACCATGTCCGCCGGGTTCATGTCCACCAGCACCGTTCCCTGGTAGAACAGCGTGTCCTCGTCGAAGAACCCGCCGCTGCCGCTGATCTTGCGCCCCTCGACCTCGATGTCGTTGCGCGGCCGGTAGCGCGCGTTCACGCCGAGCCTGCTCAAGCCCGCGGCCGCCGCCTCGCAGATTTCGCGCGCGAGGTCCGCCAGCGACGCGATGCCCAGCGTCGAACGGTCGAACACCAGCTCCCAGCCGAGCTGACCCTCGTCGAAATAGATCGCGCCGCCGCCGGTGATCCGGCGCACGACGCCGATGCCGTGGCTGCGGCAGTAATCGAGCTTGATCTCGCGCGACAGGGCCTGGTGCCGGCCGATCAGCGCGGTCGGAGGAAAACGCAGGAACCGGATCGTGTCCGGAATCTTTCCCGACTTGCGCGCATCGATCATCGCCTGATCGAACGCGATCTGCCGCCGGCCGTCGCGGATGCCGGTGTCGATCACCCGGAAGATCTTGGTCATGTGCGGAGCAATTCCTTTACCACAGAGGCTCACAGAACACCAAAAAGCTCACCACCAAGACACGAAGAACACGAACGCCACAAAGGGATCAGAAATACTCCCGAATCCATTGTGTACCTTTGTGGTCGCAGTTTTCCTCTGCGCCTCCGCGTCTCTGTGGTTCATTGCCGGTTCTGGCGCTCGACGATGCGCAACTGGCGGCGGATCCTGCCGATATCGCGCTTGACGGGCTGAAACGGATAGCTCGCGATGTCGGAGGGCGGCGAGTCGCCGTAGGGACGGTCGCAGGCGGAGATATCGTCCGCGAACTTGCCCGGGCAGCCAGAAGTGCGGAACGCGATCCCGGCATCGATCACTTCGCCGAGCTCGGCTTGCGCGATCCCGAAGTCGACGACCCGTCCCTCGCCGTCGAACGACATCCGTTCCACGCGCGCGCCGCGGTAATCGATGAGATAGCGGCCGAGCTGCACCCGCCGCCACTGGTCGCGCGGCGTCGCCGGCAGATGGTCCATCAGGGAGCCCTTTTCCGGGAAGAAGCAGAACATGTGGCTGTGGCCGCCGAGGTCCACCAGCTTCTGCACCAGCGACAAGGCCTCGTATTCGGTCTCTCCCATGCCGACGATGATGTGCGCGCCGAATTTCCGCGCGCCGAAGACCTCGCGCGCGTCCATCAGGATCTCCCAGTACTTGCGCCAGGAGTGCGGCGACTGCACGCCCTTGCCGCGCGTGCGGTCGAAGATTTCGGGCGTGGCGGCGTCCAGCGCCACGGTGAAGATGTCCGCGCCGAGGTCGCGCAGGCGCTTCACGTCCTCGCGCGTCATGGTGGTGGGATTGGACAGGATCGAAACCGGGATCGCCGCCGGATCGATGCGCGCGGTCCATTGCTTGAGCACGCTGACGGTGTCCTCGTCCGAGCGCGGATGGGTGATCATCGAGATGCACATGCGGTGGAACGGGCTCTTTTCGCCGTCGCGCGCCACGATATCGACCACCTGTTCCATCGGGACCGCCGGCCAGTCGACGCGGATGAAGTTGCGGTCTGCGTAGTCGCGCTCGGCCTCCCGGTGGCGCGCAAGACCGCAGTAGGCGCAGTTCGCGCGGCAGCCCTCGGGATACGTGAGCAGAAGGTTGAGGCAACGGGTGCAGGCGCAGCGATACATCCTGCCCTTCATGATGCCGAGGGTGATCGCCGCCGCGGTCGACATCTGCACGTACTCGGGCGAGCGCATGTGCGGCGTGAGCACATTGTAGTTGGGCAGGTAGACGCCCTGCGGCGCGACGTTGTTCGCCTTCACCCGCGCGCCGTTCTTCAGTTCTCCGGGCGTCCTCGCCGGCGCGCGCGGCTGCATCAGGGCAAAGGGGTTGATGTCCCGCCCCTCGTGCGCGTCGAGCGCGACGGGCGCGGCTTCGGGTCTGTGGCAGCTCATGGTTCGGTCTCCCCTCAGGCGGCCCAATATTCGGGATAGGCGATCCATCCCCGCCGCAACGCCGACTCGTTGGGCCGCACGCCGGCTGCGAGCGCCCGGGCGAGCTCGCGCCTGCGCCGCAGCGCGCGATCGAGCGCGGCTTTGAACACGCTCTCCAGTTCGTCTTCGTAATCGGCGCCGGCCGACCGGTCGCCCGCGATCCAGGCGGCGGCCGTCTGTCCCGCCAGCTTGCCGGATTGCACGGCGGCGGCGATCCCGGCGCCGGTGACCGGGTTGGTGAGCCCCGCCGCATCCCCGGCCAGCAGCACGAGCGTGCCGTCGAGCAGGCTCCATGGCGTGCGCATCCCGCCGACCGGGATGAGTCCTCCGGTCAGCCCCAGCACCTCCCGGCCCACTCGCCCGCTCTCGACCAGCGCCTTGTGCAATCTCCGGATGATGTGGCGCAGGCGCGCCCGGTGTGCCGGATCCACGCCGGCGCCCAGGTTCGCGACCTCGCCCTTCGGAAACAGCCAGCCGTATCCGCCCGGAATGTCGGCGGACAGGAAAATGTCGGTCGCCTCGTGCGGCTGGCGCAAGGCGACCGTGATCTGGCGCGTGACGACGAGTTCCGTGTTGACCTGGCCGATCGCGCGGCCGGCGAGCGAGCGCGGTCCGTCCGCCCCGACGATAACGCCCGCCGCGACGACCTCGCCGCTGGAAAGCTCGACGCCTCCGGCGGCCGTGATACGGCGCACGCCCACGCCCAGCCGGCAATGCGCTCCCGCCCGCTCGGCGGCGGCGACGAGCGCCGCATCGAAGGCGCGGCGATCGAGCATCTGCCCGGGGAAATTTTCCTTGATGTCGGGCGCGCGCTCCTCGACGAAAGTCGTCATGGCGCGAATGCGCTGCTGCACCGAACCGGTCAGATTGCCGACGTCGACGCCGATCATCGACGGCACGAATTCCGCGCATTGAACCGGGCGGCCGGCCTCGCGCTTGCGATCCACCGCGAGCACGCGGCAGCCGCGGCGCGCCGCTTCTGCGGCTGCGCTCGCACCCGCCGGGCCGAGCCCGAGCACGCACACATCCGCGCTTACGATGCCCATTACGCCGCCATCTCCCGGCGCGGATGGATCGGGATGCTGCGCCCGGTTTTCATCGAGCAGCACGCATGCTCCTGCGACGCCGGCCGGCCGATCGCGCGCGCGACCGCGAGCGCGCCGTCCGCCGGAAACGCGATGCCGTCCAGCCCGGCCAGCACCGCATACGCGTCGGTGACGCGCCGGTGCAGGCCGGGCGGTCGCGCGCAGCCCAGCAACACCTCGCGATCCGGAATGCGCCGTCTCGCCTCGAGAAAAATGCGCCCCACGGCATGCGCGTCCGGCGTCTCGAAGGCCCCCGCCCTCGCGTAGAAAGGCATCACGACCACCAGCACCAGAGAGTGGATGCGATGCCGGCTGACGATGTCGAGCGCGCTGCCCTCGCCGAGGATCCTTCCGTAGTGCAGCCCGATCACGATGTGCGGCACGACCTGCATTCGGGTGGCGCACAGCGCGGCGAGGGTGTTCTCGAAATCCTCCACCGGACGGTCGAGGTGATAGACCTCGCGGATCGTCTCGTTCGCGCCGATGACGTCCATCATCGCCGTGTCGACGCCGGCGGCCTCCATGCTGCGCGCCCGCGCCTCGTCCAGCAGCGCGGAGTGGATCGCGATCTTGAGGTAGGGAAACTCGCGCTTTAGCTTCTCCAGCACCGGGTAATACCGCTCGTAACGGATTTCATTGCGCCGCGTGGAGCCGCCCGACAGCAGAAAACCCCCGAGGTCCTGCAGCGCGATCAGTTCCCGCACCTTGCGCTCGAGCATCTCGGGGCTGGTCGCGGGAATCATCGGCTCCAGGATCCTGGCCTGGCAGTGGTCGCACATCAGCGCGCAACCGCCGGCCGTGACCGAGAAAGCGGGAAAGCTGTTCTTGCCGCAGCCGTTCAGCTCGCAGCTCGAATAGGCCTTGAACGTGGGCGTCGAGAAGCGGATATCGCGCCCGGCGACCGCGGGCGCCGCGCGCTCGTATTCATCGACGAGGCCGGAGTCGAATTGCGCGTCCTCCAGCGCCTCGATGGCCGCGAGTCTGTCGATCCAGCGCATCCCGCTCTCCTTCACGTTCTTCCTCTGCGATCTGCCGGGTGCGTTTCAGGCCGCCGGGACGCGGTCGGCGTCCGCGCCGTTCAAGCTTGTCCGGCAGGCGCCGTGCGCGGCTCGGGCAGGCGGGCTCCAGTATCGTCCGTCGGCGCGCGAAAGCGCTTCGTCGCGCAACGCCTCGATCTCCGCGCGCACCGCGCCTTCGTTCGGCGCGTCCGCGATCGTCTCCAGCCACGACGCGAGAACGTCTTCGTCGTCGATCATCTCGCAGCGCAATCGGGCGAGGAGGTCTCGCGCCGCCTCGGGCAGCGTCGCGGGCACGTCGCGCCCGGACAAGCGCGCCCACAGCCCCGCCCAGTAGCGCGCGACGGTCCAGGGATTGTATCCGCCGCCGCCGAGCACCACCGCGGCCGGCGCCAGCGCCGCGATCCGCTGCGCCGCGGACCACAGGGCGACGTTCGAGAGCGCCATCGACGACAGCGGATCGCCGGCGAGCGCATCGGCCCCGCACACGAGCACGACGGCCTGCGGCGCAACGCGCTCCGTCAACGGCAACAGCACGGCATCGACCAGCAAGCCCAGCTCGCTGTCGTTGAATCCCGCCGGTACCGCAAGGTTGCACGCGCGGCCCCGGGCCGTGTCCGTACTGTCGCCGGTGTAGGGCCAGCGCCCGCGTTCGTGCACAGAAATCGTCCACACCCGAGCGTCGCTCTCGAACGCGTCCTGCACGGCGTCGCCATGGTGCGCATCGAGGTCCACGTACACCACCCGCTCGAGGCCGCCTTCGAGCAGGGTCAGGAGCGCGAAAGCCGGGTCGTTGAAATAGCAGAACCCGCTCGCGCGGTCCGGTCGCCCGTGATGCGTCCCTCCCGCGGGGTGATAGGCGATCCGTCCCTCGAGGGCGAGTTCGGCGGCGCGAATGGATCCGCCGACGCTGGTGGCGGCGCGCTCGAAGACGCCGGGAAAGAGCGGATTTTCCATCGTCCCGATGCCGTAGCGGCGCCTGACCTCCGGATCGACCTTGCCGGTCTGCGCGGCGTGGCGCAGCGCGCGCACGTACTCCGGGTCGTGGAACCACGCGAGCTGCTCTTCGCTCGCGCGCGGGCTGCCGCGGAAATCGCCGTCGCGCAGCCAGTCCAGCGCCCGGCACAAATCCAGGGCCGACTCGACACGCGGTATGGCGAGCGGGTGGTTGCGCCCGTAGGCGGCCTGCCGATAGATGTCGTGGCCGACGAATACGGACGGCAACCGTTTCCCCCTCATGCCTGCGCCCCGCGGCAGCGAGGCTCCACGCGGCCGAATCGGCGCGCGTTGTCGACAGGCTGCGACGCCGTAGTATTCAATTTTTCAAATATAATGAATTCTCGATCCGCCGCCCTGCGCCGAACCGGGCGGTGCGCGCCGGGACGGATGGCATCCACACTCACACGGAAGGTGACGCAAATGGCCGACATGGTTCTAGACGCAAAGGGCATGAATTGCCCGCTGCCTATCCTCAAGACGAAGAAAGCGCTGCAGGGCATCCAGACCGGTGGATTGCTCGAAGTCCTCGCCACCGATCCCGGATCGGTCGCCGACTTCAAGGCGTTCTGCCGCCAGACCGGCAACGAGCTGGTGGAGTCGACGCAGGAGGGCAACGTGTACAAGTTCGTCATCAAGCGGCTCAAGTAGCCGCCCGGTTCCGCGCGAGCGCGCCACCCCGTCTAGACGAACAGGCTCACGTCGGCGTCGCGCGCCAGGGGCAGGAAAGTCGCGGCCCCCACGTACTCCTTCACCTCGGGGATGAAGTCCTCGTGCGTAAAGCCGAACAGGTCGACCGTCATCTGACAGCCGATCAGATTCACTCCGGCGTCGATCGCCATCCCGCGCAGCTCGGCGATGCTCGCCACGCCCTTGTTCCGTACCGTCTGTTTCATCAGCGTGCTCGCAAGGGCCTCGAAGCCGGGCACGATGGATTGGACCGCGTTCGGGATATTCCAGTTGATGTTGCGGAACCACTCCGGGCCGAAGGGCATCTTCATCGGCATCCCGGGATTGCCGAGCGGGCTCACCTTCAGGTCGCTGATGTCCTTGCGCAGCAGTTGCAGACCGTAGAAGGTGAAGAAGACCGACACGTCCCAGCCGAGCGCGGCGGCGGTGGACGACAGGATGAACGGCGGGTAGGCCCAGTCGAGCGTGCCCTTGGTGGCGATGATCGTCATCGAGCCCGGCTTCTGCTCGCGCATCTGCGCCAGCTTTTCCTCGATCTTCTGCGGCAGGATCTCGTCGAGCCGGCGTTTGATCAGCTCGTCGATGAGGGCGTCGTCAGGCTTCATGTCCATCGTGCGTACTCCTTGCGAAAATCAAAGACCGGCCGCTACAGCTTCATGCCGTAGGCGATGCCGATCGCATTCTGGTCCATTTTGATCGTCTCGTTCCCGGCCGGCGTCCCGCCGGTGAAATTGTTGAAGAACGAAGGACCGGTGACCGAGTTCTGAAACGCGTGCATGTAGGCGAGCGTCCATTCCCCGCCGCCCCGGGTCACGTAGGTCATGCCGAGCGTGGCATGGTCTTGGACCACGCCCGGCGCGAGGATGTTGATCGTCACGTCCTTGGCCTGGATCGGATTGTCGGTGTGGTTGTAGCCGCCGCGCAGCGTCAGCCTCTCGCTGTACTGATACTCGACCCCCAGCTTCCAGACGTTGACGTCGCTCCAGCCGAACCCGGCGCCGTCGCTGCCGCCCAGGCAGGCGGCGCTGTTGCCCCCGGCGCAGCTAAGCAGCAGCGAGCTGGGATTGCCGACCGCCTTGACGCCACTATAGTTGATGCGCTGGTAGTCGGCCGCGATGGTGACCTTTTGCGTGATCCGGTACGCCAGTCCCGCATTGTAGTTCTCGGGCATGTCGAAGTCGCCCTGGTCCGCGAACAGGCCTTTGTACTTGTCGAATTTGGTCATATAGACCTTGGTCGAATAGGCCGCGCCGAGCGAAAGCGCGTCGCTGACCCGCCCGTACCAGCCCACCCTCGCGCCATAGCCGTAGGACGTATCGTAACCCTGGTTCGTCAGGTTGGAGGGAGAATTCGAGAACCCTCCAAAGGCCTGCGCGCCCTCGAGCGCGAAGCGCTGCACGCCGAGCAGAGGCGCCACGCCGATCGACTGGTTTTCCGTGAGCTTGTAGCTCAGGGTGGGCGCGATCACGAGCTGGGTGAGATCCACGCCCAGCCGCCCGTTTCCGCACAGCAGGTTGTAGGGCCCGGGATTCGTGTTGAACCCGGCGCAGGCGCTCGCGGACGGGATCTGGCCGCCGGGGTAATCGGTGTTCATGCCGCCGTTGCCGTACACCGAGACGCCGAGCGAAAGATCGGGCTTGAGCAGCTTGTTGTAGCCGAATTCCGGAATCGCGAACAGATTGCTGTCGCTGTCCGCCGAGCCGTCGATCGGACCGAGCAACGGACTGCTCCCGCTGCGCTCCGCCGAACGCCGCGGGCTGAAAAAGTCGACCCCGATGTCGAGGCGGTCCCCCACGAACACCATCGTCGCCGGATTGTTCGCGCCGCCGAACGCGTCGTCCGTCATCGCGGTGGCCGCGCCTCCCATGCCCTTGGCCTTGAGCCCGTAGCCGTGCTGGAAATAGCCGTCGGTGGCCATCGACGGCGCAGCGATGAGCGCCCCCGCCGCAAGCGCCAGCGCCGCGAGCGTTGTCTTCCTGTTCATGCTCCCCCTCCTCCTCGTTTGCCGTTGCATTTCGATCGGCGCTCCTGCGCGAGCGCGCCCGGGCTCATTTCCTTCCCGGTCGGTGCCTGACGCTCGTCGGGAGACCTCTTGTATGTGCGCGGCTGAAAGCGCGTTGCCGGCCGCCGCTTTTCTTTTATATTAGTGTAGTCTTATATTAGAATTTACTGCAATACGAAACAGAGCGGGCGCGCGCTGGCGCCGGACCCGCCCGTTGCATGACCGGGACCGCGCACCCGCAACGCAGCATCGAGAGGAGAATGAACTTGTTCTGGAAGCGTCTCGGCCGGGCCTTGCTGATCGGCGACAGCGCAGCCGTCGGCCGCAACGGGTCGATGGAAAGCGGGCCGGCCGGCCCGGCCGCTGTACCGCTTTCGTCCGCGGCCCGCGGGAGCCGGTCCGCGATACCGCGCGTGGACCGCCCTCTTTCCTTCGACGATCCCGCCGCGCAGACCACGGCCTACAGCACCTGCTACATGTGCGCCTGCCGCTGCGGCATCAAGGTCACGCTCGAGAACGGGCGCGTGCGCTTCATCCAGGGCAACCCGGACCATCCGGTGAATCAGGGCGTGCTGTGCGCCAAGGGATCGGCCGGTATTCAGAAGCAGTACTCGAGCGCGAGGCTGCGCCAGCCGCTCCTGCGCAAGCCGGGCACGGAACGCGGCACGGGCGAGTTCGAACCGATCTCGTGGGAGCAGGCGCTGGACATCGTGACGCAGCGCCTGCGGCGGATTCGCGCCACCGATCCCAAGAAACTCGCGTTCTTCACCGGTCGCGACCAGATGCAGGCCCTGACGGGACTCTGGGCGCAGCAGTTCGGCACACCCAACTGGGCGGCGCACGGCGGGTTCTGCTCGGTGAACATGGCGGCCGCCGGCCTGTACACCATCGGCTATTCCTTCTGGGAGTTCGGCGCGCCCGATTGGGATCGCACCAAGTACTTCATCCTTTGGGGAGTCGCCGAGGATCATTCCTCCAACCCGATCAAGATCGGCATCGACAAGCTGAAGAGCCGGGGCGCGAAGTTCGTCTCGATCAACCCGGTGCGCACGGGTTACTCGGCGGTGGCCGACGAGTGGATCCCCATCCGCCCGGGAACCGACGGGCTGCTCGCGTTTGCGATCCTGCACGTGCTGCTCGCGCGCGGCCTGGTCGATTGGGAATTCCTCGCGCGCTACACCAACGCGCCGTGGCTGGTCGCCCAGACGCCGGGCAAGGCGGGCGACGGGCTTTTCCTGCGCGACGGTTCGGGCAATCCGCTGGTGTGGGACCAGCAGGCCCGCGCGCCGGCAAGCGGGCCCGAGCCCGGGGTCGCGCCGGCGCTGTTCGGCGAGTACGCGGCGCCGGACGGCCGGCCGGTGAAGACCGTGATGAGTCTGCTCGCCGAGCGCTATCTCGACCCGCGCTACGCTCCGGAAGCGGTGGCCGCGCAGTGCGGCGTGCCTGCGGCGACGATCGAACGCCTG
>DASRFY010000145.1:0-19195 GCA_035651315.1 Burkholderiales bacterium | reverse complement strand
GAATTCACGCCGCTCGTCCTGTGCGGCGACGCGCTGGCATGGGTGCCGGGGGTCGGCGCCGCGGCAGAGTTCCGAGCAGAGGATGGAGAGCCGGCGCTGCTGCCGCGCTGGGACCGCGACGGCGGGGCGCAGAAAGCTGCGTGCTAGAATCGAACGCGGAGAGGAAGATGAAAAAAATCACGTGGGCCTGCGCCTTTTTTGCGGCGTTCTGCACGCCCGTGTCCGCCGCGCCGATCGTCATTAAGTTCAGCCACGTCGTCGCCCCCGATACGCCCAAGGGCAAGGCGGCCGAAAAATTCCGCGAGCTCGCGGAGAATTACACCAACGGCGCAGTCAAGGTCGAGGTCTACCCCAACAGCCAGCTGTTCAAGGATCGCGAGGAACTCGAGGCGCTGCAGCGCGGCGCGGTGCAGATGCTCGCGCCATCGGTGTCGAAGTTCGGGCCGCTCGGCGTGCGCGAGTTCGAGCTGTTCGACCTGCCGTATCTCTTTCCCGACAACGAAACGGTCTACCGAGTCACCGACGGCGACATCGGGCGAAGACTTTTCGGAAAGCTCGAAGCGCACGCCCTGAAAGGGCTCGCATACTGGGATAACGGCTTCAAACAGTTTTCCGCCAACCGGCCGTTGCACACGGTGCAGGACTTTCGCGGGCTGAAAATGCGCATCCAGTCCTCGAAGGTGTTGGAAGCGATGATCCGCCAGCTGGGCGCGGTGCCGCAGGTGATGGCATTCTCCGAAGTCTATTCCGCGCTCCAGCAGGGCGTGGTGGATGGCACCGAAAATCCAGTCTCGAATCTCTACACGCAGAAGATGCACGAGGTCCAGAAGCATCTGACGATCTCCGACCACGGTTGCCTGGTCTACGCCGTCATCACCAACAAGAAGTTCTGGGATGGGCTTACCGCGGACGTGCGCGCGCAGCTCGAGCGCGCGATGCGGGAGGCGACCCGTTACGAACGCGAGATCGCGGACCGGGAAAATTCGGCCGCGCTCGCCGCGGTGCGCGCTTCGGGTCGCACCGAGGTGTATGTCCTGTCGGAGGCCGAGCGCCAGCGCTGGCGGGAAGCGCTGTTGCCTGTGCATGCCCAGTTCGCGGACCTGGTCGGGCGCGACAATCTCGAAGCCATCCGCCGCATCGCCGCCGAGATCGCCGTCTCCCGGGCGGCAGCAAAGACTCCCAAGAAGAAGTAAGGCGTGATCGGCCTGCTGAATCGATTCCTCGACCGTCTCGAGGAGTGGCTGATCGCTGCCCTCATGGCGGCAGCCACCCTCGTCATCTTCGCCTCCATCATCCACCGGGAATCTCTGCGCGTCGACTGGCTGTGGGAGTACACACGACTCCTGAACTTCTCCTGGGCGCAGGAGCTCTGCGTCTATCTTTTCATCTGGATGGCGAAATTCGGCGCGGCCTACGGCGTGCGTACCGGGATCCACATCGGCGTGGATGTGCTGGTCGACAATGTCGGACCGCGCGCGCAGCGCGCGCTGGTCGCGCTCGCCCTCTCGCTGGGAGCGTTCTTCACCGCGGTCATCGCGGTGATCGGCCTGCGCTGGGTGCTCTTCATCCATGGCACCGGCCAGGTTTCGCCCGACCTGGAGTGGCCGATGTGGATCGTATACCTGTGCGTCCCGCTCGGCTCCTCGCTGATGTGTTACCGATTTCTCCAGGTTCTGATCGGCTACCTGCGCGACGGCCGGTTGCCGCGCCACGACCTGGCGCACAGCGAGGCGCCGTGACCGCCATCCTCATCGTCGCGATCCTGATCCTGCTGCTGCTGACCGGCACGCCGATTTCGATCGCGCTTGGCATGACGGTGCTCACCTTTCTGGTGCTGTTCTCTTCATTCTCGCTGGAGACGGTCGACGTGGTCTCGCAGCGCCTGTTCACCGGCCTGGAGAGCTTCTCGATCATGGCGGTGCCGTTCTTCATCCTGGCCGGCGCTTTTCTCACCGAAGGCGGAATCGCCGCGCGCATCGTCCGTTTCGCGCAGGCGCTGGTGGGATGGATGCCGGGCGGGATCGCTATGGCGGCGATTCTCGCCTGCGCTTTTTTCGCGACCATTTCGGGATCGAGCCCGGCGACGGTGCTGGCGATCGGCTCGATCATGCTGCCGGCGATGATGAAGGCGGGCTATCCGAAGCGCTTCGCGGTCGGCGTGATCGCCACCTCCGGTTCGCTCGGCATTCTGATTCCGCCCTCGATCGTGATGATCTTGTACGCGGTCAGCACCTCGGAGAGCGCCGGAAAGCTCTTCGTCGCGGGCATCATTCCCGGCGCGCTGCTCGCCGCGCTGCTGATGCTGGTCACCTTCGTCACGGCAAGGCGCCGCGGCTTCCCGACCATGGCGCGCGCGGGGGCGCGCGAGATCTGGTCGTCGTTCCGGAACGCGTTCTGGGGCCTGATGCTGGTCGTCATCGTCATGGGCGGCATCTATGGCGGAGTGTTCACGCCCACCGAGGCGGCGGCGGTGAGCGCAGTGTACGCCTTCGTCGCCGCGGTCTGGATCGACCGGGGTCTGAAGTTGCGCGACGTGCCTAGGGTGCTGTTGTCGGCCGCCAATACCGGCGCGATGCTGCTCTACATCATCACAAATGCGATTTTGTTTTCGTTCCTGCTGACCTCGGAGCAGATCCCGCAGGCGCTGTCCGGCTGGGTCGTCGGGCAGCATCTGTCGGCCTGGATGTTCCTGTTCGCGGTCAATCTGACGCTGCTGCTCGCCGGGCAGTTCATGGAGCCCAGTTCGATCATTCTCATCCTTGCGCCGTTGTTCGTTCCGATTGCGCGGTCCCTCGGCATCGATCCGATCCATCTCGGCGTGGTGATGACGGTCAACATGGAGATCGGCATGCTCCATCCGCCCGTCGGCTTGAACCTGTTCGTCGCCAGCCATCTTGCCCGCATGGGCCTTACCGAAGTTTCCATCGCCTGCCTGCCCTGGCTCGGCGTGATGTTGCTATATCTGCTGCTGGTGACCTACGTGCCCGGAATATCGCTCTGGCTGCCGAATCTCCTCTATGGCCAATAGCTGCCGAGCATCCGAACCGCGCCGGCGCGACAGTTTGCTCGGCCCGATTCCTTTTCCCGGCGCAAAATGCTATCCTTATGAAATTCTTCAAAAAACGTCAATAAATCGGAGTAATTGATGGCTGTTGAGCGCACTCTTTCCATCGTCAAACCCGACGCGGTAGCCAAGAACATCATCGGACAGATCTACACTCGTTTCGAAAATGCGGGCTTGAAAATCGTTGCCGCGAAAATGACGCGCCTGTCGGAAGCGGAGGCGGCCGGTTTCTACGCCGTTCACAAGGACCGGCCCTTCTTTCGCGACCTGATCAAGTTCATGGTGTCCGGACCGGTTATGATCCAGGTGCTCGAGGGCGACGATGCAATTCAGAAGAACCGCGACCTGATGGGGGCGACCGATCCCAAGAAGGCGCGCATGGGTACGATCCGGGCCGATTTCGCGGACAGCATCGACGCCAATGCGGTGCACGGCTCCGATTCCCCGCACACGGCGGCGTTCGAGATCGCGTTTTTCTTTCCGGCAATGCACGTCTATTCGCGCTGATGACGATCAACCTCCTGGACTGCGATGCTAGAAGCCTCGCCGAACTGCTGGCCGGGTTCGGAGAGAAGCCGTTTCGCGCCCAGCAGGTGCTGCACTGGGTCCATCAGAAGCGAGAATCCGACTTCGATCGGATGACGGACCTTTCCAAGGGTCTGCGCGCGCGGTTGAAGGAATGCGCGACGGTCGATTTTCCGGCCCTGGTGGCCGATTCGACGGCGGCAGACGGCACCCGCAAGTGGCTGCTGTCGGTGGGCGGTGGCAATGCGATCGAGACGGTGTTCATTCCGGAAGTCCACCGCGGCACGCTATGCGTATCCTCGCAAGTAGGCTGCGCGCTCGAATGCGCGTTTTGCTCCACCGGGCGTCAGGGCTTCAACCGCAATCTGAGCAGCGGCGAGATCATCGGCCAGCTGTGGTGGGCGAGCCGGGCCCTGGCGGGGCAGCCGGCGCAGGCCCGCCTGTCTTCCGGGGACGAGGTGGAGCGACCGGTGAGCAACGTGGTATTGATGGGCATGGGCGAGCCGCTGGCGAACTTCGACAATGTGGTTCGCGCGATGCGCGTCATGCTCGACGATCACGCGTACGGCATGTCGCGCCGGCGAGTGACGTTGTCCACTTCGGGCATTGTTCCGGCAATCGATAGGCTGCGGCAGGAATGCCCGGTCGCCCTGGCGGTATCGCTGCACGCGCCGAACGACGCACTGCGTGACCGGCTGGTGCCGATCAACCGCAAGTATCCGTTGAAGGAACTGCTTGCCGCCTGCACTCGCTACGTCGAAGCGGCGCCGGGCGAGGCGGCGCCGCACGGCGTCAAGTGGCAGCGTCAGGGTGCGCCGCGCGACTTCATCACCTTCGAGTACGTGATGCTCGAGGGCGTGAACGACAGCGTCGCGCATGCGCGGGAATTGCTCGAACTCACCCGCGAGGTGCCGTGCAAATTCAACCTGATTCCGTTCAATCCGTTCCCGGACTCGGGTTTCCGTCGTTCTCCGGCGGCGCGGATTCGCGCATTTCAGGCGGTGCTGCTGGAAGCCGGCGCCGTCGCTACGGTGCGCAAGACGCGCGGCGACGACATCGATGGCGCATGCGGCCAGCTCGCCGGGCGGGTGCAGGACCGCAGCAAGCGCAGGCTCAAGCGCGCCGCGGAGGCCTCGGCATGAAACGCTATTTCGGATTCATCCTGCCCATCGTGCTTGCGGCCTGCGTCCAGACTCCCGCCGGCAGCGACGGCAGGCAGGCGCAGCAAACGCAGAAGAGGGCATCGGCGCATACCGAGCTAGGCAGCGCCTACTACGGCGCCGGCCAGTACGACATCGCCTTGCAGGAGTTGAAGGAGGCGCTGGCGGCGGATCCGGACTACGTCCCGGCGCTGAACCAGATCGCCCTGGTGCACCTCGCGCTGGGACAGACCAGGGATGCGCAGACGAAGTTCGAGCGCGCGCTGCGCCTCGAGCCGAACAATCCGAGCGTCAACAACAACTACGGCATGCTGCTCTGCCAGCAGGGCAACGAAAAGGAAGCGATGCGCTACTTCAACAACGCGCTCGCGGACCCGCTGTACAAGACGCCCGAACTCGCTTACATCAATGCCGGCGTCTGCGCGCGCATGAAAGGCGACGACGCGCAGGCGGAGCAATACCTGACCAAGGCGCTGGCCATGATGCCAGACCAACCCCAGGCACTGTATAACCTGGCCGAAGTGGCATACCGAAAGGGCAACCTGCAGAAGGCCCGCAGCCTGATCACGCGCCAGCTGCAGGTCTCGATTCCCAGCGCGGACAGCCTCTGGCTGGCGGCGCGCATCGAGAGCCGCCTGGGCGATCAGACGGCGCTTTCGTCCTACGGCGCGCAATTGAATCGCCGCTTTCCCAACGCGCCGCAGACGCGGGCATTCAACGAGGGACGCTTCCAGTGACCGAGAGTATCGAGTCGCCGAGGCCGGACAGCGCCGGCGCCGCCCTGCACGCCGAGCGCAGGCGCCAGAACATGAGCCTGGGAGACGTATCGCGGCAACTGAAAATCTCGGTGCGCCAGGTGGAAGCGCTGGAGCGCGACGACTTCCAGCCGTTCGGCGGCCCGGTTTTCGTCCACGGTTTCCTGCGCAATTACGCCAAGCTCCTGGGACTGGACGCGGAGCCCTTGTTGCGCGCCGCGGACACGAAACTGGTGCCGCCGCCCGCAGCGGTCGAAGAAGCGCATGCTTCCGCGCCCGTACCGGTCAGGGACATATCGCACCGGGGGATGACAATCGCGGCGGTGATCGTCGTTGCCATCGGCGTGGTCGCGGTGGGCGCCATGCGCGCCGCCAGCCGCAAGCCGGAAGCAACGCAGCCGGCAGCGATCGCGGTCGCTCCGCCGCAGACTCCCGCTTCTGCGCCGCCTGCCGTCGTCAAGGAGGCCGAACCGCCGTCGCCGGCCGCAATGGCGGCACCCGCCGAGCAGGACGTCTCGCCGTCGCCCTCCGGCAACCTCGCCACGCTGCGCATGGTGTTTGATCAGGAATCCTGGGTCGAGGTCAAGGACCGCTCCGGCAGCACGATATTCGGCCAGCTCAGTCCCGCCGGCAGCCGGCGCAAGATCTCCGGCGAACCGCCGCTTTCTGTCGTCATCGGCAACGCGGCGGGCGTACACCTGACCTACAACGACAAGGAGATCGACCTCGCGCCGCACACCCGGGTTGATGTCGCCCGGCTCACGCTCGAGTAGGACGGGAACGACCGAACATGGCACTCGAACCACCGCTACGCCGCCGCAGCCGTCGGGTCTTCGTGGGTCCCGTCGCTATCGGCGGCGGTGCGCCTGTGGTGGTGCAGTCGATGACCAACACCGATACTGCAGACGCGGAAGCGACCGCGCAGCAGGTGGCAGCCCTGGCGCAGGCCGGCTCCGAGATCGTGCGCATTACGGTCAACACGGCCGAGGCGGCGCTCGCCGTGCCGGCCATTCGCGCGCGTCTGAATGCAATGGGAGTAAGCGTGCCCCTGGTGGGCGATTTCCACTTCAACGGGCATCGCCTGCTCACGCAATATCCCGAGTGTGCCCGGGTGCTCGACAAGTACCGCATCAATCCCGGGAACATCGGGCGCGGTGCGAAGCGCGACGAGCAGTTCGCCACGGTCGTCGAAACCGCCTGCCGGTACGGCAAACCGGTGCGCATCGGGGTCAACTGGGGGAGCCTCGACCAGGATCTGCTCGCGCGCATGATGGACGAGAATGCCCGACGCCCTGCGCCGCTCGAGGCGCACGAGGTGATGCGCGAGGCGCTGATCGCCTCCGCTCTGGAAAGCGCGCGGCGTGCGGTCGAAATCGGTCTGGACCCGGACCGCATCGTGCTGTCGTGCAAGGTGAGCGGGGTACAGGATCTGATCGCGACCTACCGCAGCCTCGCGCAACGATGCGACCACCCGCTGCATCTTGGCCTGACCGAGGCGGGGCTGGGGTCGAAGGGCATCGTCGCCTCGACAGCCGCGCTCGCCGTGCTGTTGCAGGAAGGCATCGGCGACACGATCCGCATCTCGCTCACCCCCGAGCCGGGCGGCGACCGCACGCGCGAAGTCGTGGTCGCACAGGAGATTCTGCAAACCATGGGCCTGCGCTCCTTTGCGCCCATGGTGGCGGCCTGTCCCGGCTGCGGACGCACTTCCAGCGCCTTCTTCCAGGAGCTTGCCGAGCGCATCCAGGCGTATCTGCGGCGGCAGATGCCGCTGTGGCGAACCCGATACCCCGGCGTGGAAAACCTCCGGGTGGCGGTCATGGGATGCGTAGTCAACGGGCCGGGAGAAAGCAAGCACGCCGACATCGGCATCAGCCTTCCCGGTTCCGGCGAAACCCCGGTCGCGCCGGTATTCGTCGACGGCGTGAAAACCGTTACGCTCAAGGGGGAGCGCATTGCGGAAGAGTTTCAGCAGCTCGTCGACCAATACGTGGCGAGGCGCTACGGGCGACAGGGTGAAAACGCCCGCGCCGACGGCAAACGCACCACGCGGGCGCTCGGCTAGGGCCCGCGCGCCGCATCCGAAAGCCAGAACCGTTTCATGACGCAAGCTATCCAGGCGGTGCGGGGGATGAACGACGTCCTGCCGGCCGAGGCGCCGATTTGGGAGTTCTTCGAAGCGACGGTGCGCGACTGGGTCGCGCAATACGGTTATCGCAACATCCGCATGCCGATCCTCGAGAAGACCGAGCTTTTCGTGCGCTCGATCGGCGAGGTGACCGACATCGTCGAGAAGGAGATGTACACCTTCGTCGACCAGCTCAGCGGCGAGAGCCTGACGCTGCGCCCCGAGGGTACCGCCTCCTGCGTGCGCGCGGCGATCGAGCACAATCTGCTCTACTCGGGGCCGCAGCGGGTGTTCTACACCGGACCGATGTTCCGCCACGAGCGGCCGCAGAAGGGACGCTACCGCCAGTTTCATCAGGTCGGCGTCGAGGCGCTCGGGTTCGAAGGGCCGGACGTCGACGCCGAGCACGTGGTGATGAACGCCCGGCTCTGGAGGCGACTCGGGCTGGACGATGTCCGGCTCGAGATAAATACGCTGGGCAGCAGCGCCGCGCGCGCGCGCTACCGCGCCCGGCTCGTGAAATATCTGCAAGCGCGCGTCGAGGAGCTGGATGAGGATTCCAAGCGGCGCCTGCATGCCAATCCCTTGCGCGTGCTGGACAGCAAGAACCCGGCAATGCAGCACGTCCTCGAGGCCGCGCCCAGGATGTTCGACGACCTCGACGAGGAGTCGCTCGTGCATTTCGAATCGTTGCAGTCGACGCTGCGCTCCGCCGGGGTCGACTTCGAGATCAACCCGCGGCTGGTTCGCGGCCTCGACTACTACAACGACGCGGTCTACGAATGGACCACCGCCCGCCTCGGCGCACAGGCAACGGTATGCGCGGGCGGTCGCTATGACGGGCTGTTCGAACAGATCGGCGGCAAGCCGGCCCCCGCCTGCGGCTTCGCACTGGGCGTGGAGCGCCTGCTGGCGATGCTCGCCGACGCCGGACGCAAGGCTCCCGTCGCACCGCCGGACGCGTATCTGGTCTATGCCGGAGAGGCGGCTACCCGCTTTGCCTGGGGAGTGGCGGAGCGGCTGCGCGACGCGGGTCTCAAGGTGGTGTTTCACTGCGGCGGAGGCAGCTTCAAATCACAGATGAAGCGCGCCGACTCCAGCGGGGCGCGCTTCGCCGTGATCGTCGGCGACGACGAGGCGGCGCGCGCGGCCGTGTCGGTGAAGCCGCTGCGGGAACTGGGTGAGCAGGTGCTGGCAGGTGTGGACGAAGCCGTGGCGCTGCTGCGCGGCGGCCGGATCTGAGAAACGGAACTCTTCACGAGAAGCTCAAGGAAAATGTACGACCTCGAAGAACAGGAAAGCATCGACGCGCTGAAACACTTCTGGAATCAGTATGGCAGGCTGGTCATCACGGCGGCGGTGGCGTTTGTCGTGGGCGTGGCCGGAATCCAGGGCTGGAACTACTGGACGCGCACCCAGGCCGAACGCGCCTCCGCGCTGTTCGGCCGGCTGGAGGAGGCGGAACGCAAGAGCGACTTGAACGAGATGCGCCGCCTCGGCGCGGAACTGATCGACAAGTATCCGCGGTCCGCCTACGGTCCGATGGCGGCGCTGGTGCTGGCCAAGACGAATTATCTCAACGCGGACCGCGCAGGCGCGGCGAAGCAGTTGCAGTGGGCGGTGGACCATGCCGGGGACGAAGACCTGCGCGCACTGGCACGGCTGCGTCTGGCCGGTGTGCTGCTCGACGACAAGAAATACGACGAGGCGCTCAGGCTGCTCGAGACGAAGACCTCGGACGCCTTCGTTGCGCCGTATGCGGACCTGCGCGGCGATGTGCTCGCCGCCCAGGGCAAGGCGGCGGAAGCACGCGCGGCGTACAGGCAGGCGCTGGACAAGATCGCGGCCGGTGATCCATTGCGTAACGTCATCCAGGTGAAGCTCGACGCGCTCGGACCCGGCAAATGAGCGTGCGGCGCATCGCCCTCGCCGCCGCGGCGTGCGTCGCACTCGGTGCTTGCTCCTCGGATGCGCCCAAGCCCACCCCCCTCGTGCAGTTCAAGCCCAAGGCAACGGTGCGCGTGGTCTGGCGCGCGTCGATCGGCAGCGCGGAGCGCTACCTGTTTCGACCGGCGGTGTCTGCAGGCGCGGTGTTCGCCGCCAGCAATGGCGGAGACCTAGCTCGCTTCGATCTGGCAACCGGGCGGCAGGTGTGGCGGGTGAATGTCGGGGCGCCGCTGTCGGGCGGCGTTGGAATCGGCGCCGGCAGCATCCTGGTCGGAGGCGCCAAAGGCGAGGCCTTTGCCTACGATATCGACGGCAAGCCCTTGTGGCGCACGCAAGTGTCGAGCACAGTGCTCAGCGCGCCCGCGGGACAGGAGGAAGTCGTGGTGGTACGCAGCGGCGACGGCAAGGTCTTCGGCCTCGACGCCAAGGACGGCGCGCGCAAATGGGAATATCAGGCCGCCACGCCCCCGCTGACATTGCGCGCCGCGCCGGGGATGGTGATCGAGGGCAACGCTGTGGTCGCGGGGTTCCCCGGCGGCAAGCTTGCCACGCTGAATCTGCAGACCGGGGCGGTGCTGTGGGAGATGAGCGTCGCCACGCCCAAGGGCGAGAACGAACTGGAGCGCATCGCCGACATCGCCGGCACTCCGCTGGTCGAGTCGGACCGCGTCTGCGCCGTGACCTTTCAGGGGCGAATCGGATGTTTCGAGACGCAGCGCGGCTCGCAGGTGTGGGCGCGCGCCGCCTCGAGCGCCGGTAGCCCGAGCGCGGACGGCACTACGCTGTACTACACCGAGGCCACAGGAGCGGTGATCGCGCTGGACAAGACCAGCGGCGCCAGCATCTGGAAACAGGAAAAACTGCTTCAGCGCGGCGTTTCGTCGCCACTCGCTTTCCAGGGCTACGTGGTGGTCGGGGATTTCGAGGGATACGTACACGTGCTCTCACGCGAGGACGGCAGCTTTCTTGCCCGCATCGCGACCGACGGCGGACCGATCATGTCCCAGCCGGTCGCGGCGGATGACAAGGTATTGATCCAGACGCGCACCGGCCACGTGTACGCGTTGAGCATCCGCTAGCCCGCACCCGGCGCATCGCATTTCAGAAAAAGGACGCCTGCCGTGGCGAAACCCACAGTCGTGCTGGTCGGACGCCCGAACGTCGGCAAGTCCACGCTGTTCAATCGCTTGACCCGCTCGCGCGCCGCAATCGTCGCGGAAGTGCCCGGGTTGACGCGCGACCGCCACTACGGACAGGCGTGGCACGACGACAAGGCGTTCCTGGTGGTCGACACCGGGGGCCTGGAGCCCCGGTCGCCGGACGACCTGCTGCGCGAGATGGCGCGCCAGACGCTGCAGGCCGTCGACGAGGCTGACGCAGTCGTGCTTCTCGTGGATGCCCGCCAGGGGCTGACGCCGCAGGATCGCGGCATCGCCGAGCAACTGCGCCGCAGCGGACGGCCGCTTTATGTCGCCGTCAACAAGGCCGAAGGCATGGACCGCGATGCGGCAGTCGCCGAGTTTCACGAATTGGGGCTGGGAAGGCCATTTCCGGTCTCGGCGGCCCACGGCGAGGGCATACATGCCCTGCTTGATGCCGTGGTCGCGCAGTTTCCCTCGACCGCCGAATCCGAACCGGTGCCAGATCACCCCAAGATCGCAGTCGTGGGCCGGCCCAACGTGGGCAAATCGACACTGGTCAATGCGCTGCTGGGCGAGGAACGCATGATCACCTTCGACCAGCCCGGCACTACTCGCGACAGCATTTACATCGACTTCGAGCGTGCCGGCCGGCGCTATACGCTCATCGATACCGCCGGGGTGCGGCGCCGCAGCCGCGTCGACGACGCAGTCGAGAAGTTTTCCGTGATCAAGACGCTGCAGGCGGTGGAAGACGCGAACGTCGTGGTGCTGGTGCTGGATGTCACCCAGGACATCGCCGATCAGGATGCGCACATTGCGAGCTTCATCCTCGAGGCGGGCAGGGCGCTGGTGGTGGTGATCAACAAGTGGGATGCGGCCACTGGCGAGCAGCGCGAGCGGGTCAAGCGCGATTACGAGCGTCGCCTCGGGTTCCTCGACTTCGCGGTGGTCCACTACGTCTCGGCGCGGGCGGGAACCGGCCTCGCCGGAGTGCTGCGTTCGGTCGACGCGGCGTATGCCGCCGCCATGGCGAGGCTCCCCACCCCGAAGCTCACTCGTGCACTCCAGGCCGCGATCCAGAAGCAGGCGCCGGCACGCGCCGGGCTGGTGCGGCCGAAGCTGCGCTATGCGCACCAGGGCGGCGTGAATCCGCCTCTGATCATCATCCACGGCAATGCGCTCGACCGCGTCACGGATGCCTATCGGCGGTACTTGGAGCGGGCCTTCGTCGATGCGTTCGACCTTCGGGGCACACCGGTCAAGGTCTTGTTCAAACGCGGGAAAAATCCTTATGCACAACGCGGCTAGGAGGTCCGTCCCGGCACGCCAAAGATGGCATTGGCTGGTAAAATCCAGTACAGTAGGTTTCGTAAAAAGTAGAACAAAGGACCAGCCATGAGCGCGAAAGGGCAACTGTTACAAGACCCGTTCCTGAATACGCTGCGAAAAGAGCATGTGCCGGTGTCGATCTACCTAGTCAACGGCATCAAGCTGCAGGGGCAGATCGAATCATTCGATCAGTACGTGGTACTGCTCAAGAACACCGTGACGCAGATGGTGTACAAGCATGCGATCTCGACCGTCGTGCCGGCACGGCCGGTGAACCTCTCCATGGACCACGGGTCTGAGGAGTGACCTTTCATTTACGCAGCGCCTCGCGTGCATCGACCCGATCTTGAACGCATGGGTCAATCGCCCATTGCGACCCTTTTGGTTTCCCGCTGAACTGGATGTTCGAGCGCCCGCGCGGCGGTGACCGTGCCATAGCCGTCAGCCTCGATTTCGGCGCTCCCGATTACCCCGAGAGCGTCGAGGAGATTCACAGGCTCGCCCACAGCGCCGGGGCGCTGGTCGTCGACGTGGTGAAGGGCAGGCGGCAGCGACCGGATCCTGCCACATTCGCCGGCAGCGGCAAGGTGGAGGAGATCGGGCAACGCCTGTCGAATACCGGCGCGGGGCTGGTCATTTTCGATCACGATCTGTCTCCCGCGCAGCAACGCAATCTCGAGAAACGACTGTCCTGCCGGGTGGTGGACCGCACCAGCCTGATTCTGGACATTTTCGCCCAGCGCGCGCGCAGCCACGAGGGCAAGCTGCAGGTGGAGCTCGCCCAACTGGAGCATATGGCGACGCGGCTGGTTCGAGGCTGGACTCACCTCGAGCGACAAAAGGGCGGCATCGGTCTGCGCGGCCCGGGTGAGACCCAGCTCGAAACCGACCGGCGGCTGCTTGCCAGGCGGGTCAAAGTGCTCAAGGACAAGCTGGACGTGGTGCAGCGACGCCGCGCCACGCAGCGCCGCGCGCGCGCCCGCAGCAGCACTTTTTCCGTTTCACTGGTCGGCTACACCAACGCCGGCAAATCGACGCTGTTCAACTGCCTGACGCACGGCACCGCCTACGCCGCCGATCAGCTGTTTGCCACGCTGGACACTACCACGCGCAGATTGCATACGCCCGCCGGGAAGGGCGTCGTGGTGTCCGACACCGTCGGTTTCATTCGCGATCTTCCGCATACGCTGGTCGCGGCGTTCCGCGCCACCCTGGACGAGACGGTGCGGGCCGATCTGCTGTTGCACGTCGTCGACGCATCGAGCCCGGTGCGCGATGCGCAGATCCAGCAGGTGGACAAGGTGCTGGCGGAAATCGGCGCAGACCTGGTGCCGCAGATACTCGTCTACAACAAGATCGACGCCATGGGCCTCGATCCGGGGGTCGAGCGGGGTCGGTATGGTAAGATTCAGGCCGTCCGCGTGAGTGCCCTCACTGGCACAGGGATCGAAAGCCTGAGGGCGCTGCTTGAAGAGGCCCAAGTCGTTCCGCACAAAGACGCCGCCGTGGCCGCTGCCTGAATCCGCCTGTTCTCGCGGGCGCAAGAAAATTAATCCGAAATGGCTCTGAACGATCCCCAATGGGGCCGTCGCGGCAACGACGGTCCGCCCGACCTCGACGAACTGTGGCGTCGCTTCAACCAGCGATTGAGCGGCCTGTTCGGCCGCGGCGGCGG
This sequence comes from Burkholderiales bacterium, assembly GCA_035651315.1. Classification (GTDB taxonomy): domain Bacteria; phylum Pseudomonadota; class Gammaproteobacteria; order Burkholderiales; family Eutrophovitaceae; genus DASRFY01. Next base: position 5,470 of record DASRFY010000145.1, on the reverse strand, counting down.
TGGTGTCGGCCGTGCGCAGCCGCCCGGCGGCGGGTTGCGTCTGATCCTCGCGCTTGTCGTGGTGGTGTGGCTGGCGAGCGGTTTCTACATCGTCGACGCCAGTCAACGCGGCGTCGTGCTGCGTTTCGGAAAGTACGTGGAGACGACACAGCCCGGGCCGCGCTGGCACGTGCCGTGGCCGGTGGAATCGGTGGAAATCGTCAGCGTCTCCGAAGTGCGTACAGTGGAGGTCGGCTATCGCAACAACGTGCGCAGCAAGGTGCTTTCCGAGTCGCTCATGCTCACCGACGACGAAAACATCATCGATCTGCAGTTCGCCGTGCAGTACCTGCGCAGCAACCCCGAAGACTATCTGTTCTTCAACCGCGATCCGGACCAGGCGGTGATGCAGGTGGCCGAGTCCGCGATCCGCGAGATCGTGGGACGCAACAAGATGGACTTCGTGCTCTACGAGGGACGGGAGCAGATCGCGGCCGGCGTTCACGCGATGATGCAGAAGATCCTCGACCGGTACAAGACCGGGATCACGATCAGCAAGGTCACCATGCAGAATGCGCAGCCGCCGGAGCAGGTGCAGGCGGCGTTCGACGATGCGGTCAAGGCGAACCAGGACCGCGAGCGCCAGATCAACGAGGGCCAGGCGTACTTCAACGACGTGGTGCCGAAGGCGCGCGGCACCGCGGCGCGGCTCATGCAGGAGGCGGAAGGCTATCGGCAGCGCGTGGTGGCGGCGGCCGAGGGCGAGGCGTCTCGTTTCCGGCAGGTGGTCGCGGAGTACCGCAAGGCGCCGCGCGTGACGCGCGAGCGGATGTATCTGGAGACGATCCAGAACGTGCTGACCAATGCAAGCAAGGTCGTCGTCGATCAGAGGACCGGCAGCAATCTGCTGTTCCTCCCGCTGGACAAGCTCATGCAATCTGGCATTGCGCCGGCGGAATCTTCGGCGCATGCGCCGGCGGCGCCGGAGGTATCGAGCGCACCGCCTGCGCAGCCGGCAGCGCCGGATCTGTCATCCCGGTCGCGTGACGCGTTCCGCAGCCGGGAACGGGAGCCGCGATGAGGCCGTCCTTGAGCGCGTTTCTGATCGGCCTCGTGGTCGTGCTGGTATTGGCGAGCCTGAGCCTTTTCACGGTCGATCAGCGCCAGCATGCCATCGTGTTCCGGCTCGGCGAGGTAATTGCCATCAAGACCAAGCCGGGCCTGTACGTGAAGATTCCGCTCATCGACAACGTGCGCTACTTCGATATCCGCATCCTTACCTTCGACACCGAGGAGCCGGAGCGTTTTCTGACGTCGGAAAAGAAGAACGTGCTGGTCGATTCCTTCGTGAAATGGCGGATCACAGATGTCCGCCAGTTCTACCTCAGCGTGCGTGGCGACGAGGCGCTGGCGCGGATCCGTCTCGCGCAGACGGTGAACGACAGCCTGCGTGCGGAATTCGGCAAGCGGACCGTCCACGAGGTGGTGTCCGGCGAGCGCGAGAAGATCATGGAGCTGATGCGCTCCAAGGTTGACGACGATGCGCGCAAGATCGGCGTCGAGGTGCTGGACGTGCGCCTGAAACGCGTCGATCTCACCCAGGAAGTGAGCGATGCCGTGTACCGGCGCATGGACGCGGAGCGCAAGCGGGTCGCGAACGAGCTGCGCTCTACCGGCTTCGCGGAAGCGGAAAAAATCCGCGCCGACGCCGACAAGCAGCGCGAGGTGATCGTCGCGCAGGCTTACCGGGATGCGCAGCGCATCAAGGGCCAGGGCGACGCCAAGGCCACGGCGATCTACGCGCGGGCCTTCCAGGAGGATCCGGAGTTCTACGCCTTCTACCGCAGCCTCGACGCCTATCGCGAGAGCTTCAAGAGCAGGAGCGATCTGCTCATCCTCGGCCCGGATTCCACGTTCTTCCGGTATCTGCGCAATCCGCGTCCGGGCCAATGAGCCCGGCCCGGCGTTGCGCCACGAGCACCGAGCCGACGGCGAGAGGATGGAAGGCTACTGGGCAAACCTGCTGACCGCGGTCGCGCTGGTGCTGGTTCTGGAAGGCGTGCTACCTTTCCTGTCCCCGCGCGGTTGGAGAGGAGCGTTCCGGCGGCTCACCGACATGACCGACGGACAAATCCGCTTCGTCGGCCTGTCCTCCATGCTGGCCGGCGTGCTGCTGCTTTTCCTCACCCGATGAGCCGTCATAATGACGACTTCGGCCCGCATGATCTGCGGGCCCACCGGCACGTGATCGACCATGCAGAAATGGCTGCTTCCTGAGTACATCGAGGATATTCTGCCCGCGGAAGCGCGGCGCATCGAGACGCTGCGACGGCGCCTTCTCGACCTGTTCGAGGCGCATGGATACGAGCTGGTGATGCCTCCGCTAGTCGAATACGTCGACTCGCTGCTCACCGGCACGGGCCACGATCTGGACCTGCGCACTTTCAAGCTCGTCGATCAGCTCTCGGGAAGGATGCTGGGGCTGCGCGCCGACATCACGCCCCAGGTCGCGCGCATCGACGCGCATCTGCTCAACCGGCGCGGGGTCGCGCGCCTGTGTTACGCGGGCAGCGTGCTGCACACGCTGCCTTCGGGCCTGCTGCGCACCCGCGAACCGATCCAGATCGGCGCCGAGCTGTACGGGCACGCCGGCGTGGAGAGCGACATCGAGATCCAGACGCTCATGTTGCGCGCGCTCGGCGCCGCCGGCGCGAGCGGGCTGCATCTGGATCTCGGCCACGTGGCGGTGTTCCGCACCATCGTGCGGCGGGCGGGCATCGACGCGCAGCGCGAAGGGGATCTGTTCCAGGTCCTGCAAGCGAAGGATCGGCCGGGCCTGGAGGCGCTGACCGCATCGCTCGACGCCACCACGCGGCGCGCCCTGCTGCTGCTGCCCGAGCTGTATGGCGGCGCCGAAGTCATCGCCGCGGCTCGCCAGCACCTGCCCGCCTATCCGGAGCTGGCGAGCAGCCTGGATGCGCTCGAGGCGATCGGCGCGGTGGTGGGCGGCGAGGTCGCCGAACTGTGCTTCGACCTCGCGGAGCTGCGCGGCTACCACTATCACAGCGGCATGGTGTTTGCGGCCTACGCCCCGGGCCGCAACGATGCGATTGCGCGCGGCGGGCGATACGACGAAGTGGGCGGGGCGTTCGGACGCCCGCGCCCTGCGACCGGGTTCAGCATCGACCTGCGTGATCTGGCGGAGCTGGCCGGCGACGGAGCCGTGCCGCGTCGGGTGCTGGCGCCGTATCTTCCCGGCGATGGCGTGCTGCAGGCCGAGATCGAGCGGCTGCGCGCCGCGGGAACGGTGGTCATCGTGGAGCTTCCCGGGCATGTCGACGCGCGAGACGAGCTGGGCTGCCAGTGGGAGCTCGCGCGTCGCGGCGGCCGCTGGGAGATGACGGCGCGACCGCCGCGCTGAGATGCGCTAGCAAGGCGGGGAGCGAAAGCATTCTCATGGCAAGAAACGTAGTCGTCATCGGCACGCAGTGGGGCGACGAGGGCAAGGGGAAGGTGGTGGACTGGCTGACCGACCATGCCCAGGGCGTGGTGCGGTTTCAGGGCGGACACAACGCCGGACACACGCTCGTGATCGACGGCCGCAAGCGGATCCTGCGGCTCATTCCGTCGGGCATCCTGCGCAAAGGCGTGCGCTGCTACATCGGCAACGGCGTGGTGCTTTCGCCGGTTGCGCTGCTGCAGGAGATCGGCGAGCTGGAGGCGGCGGGAGTGGAAGTGCGCTCGAGGCTCAGGATAAGCGAAGCCTGTCCGCTGATCCTGCCCCATCACATCGCGGTCGACCAGGCGCGCGAGGCGGCGAAAGGCACCGGCAGGATCGGTACCACTGGACGCGGCATCGGCCCGGCCTACGAGGACAAGGTGGCGCGGCGCGCGATCCGCCTGCAGGACCTGCTGGTGCCGGCGCGCTTCGAGGCAAAGCTGCGCGAAGCGCTCGATTACCACAACTTCGTCCTCAGCCGTTATCTGAACGCGCTGCCGGTGGAATTCGGCCGCGTGCGCGACGAGGCGCTCGCGCTGGCGCCGGCGCTGGCGCCGATGGTGGCGGACGTGCCGCGCGCGCTCTACGAGGAAAACCGCGCCGGAGCCAACCTGCTATTCGAAGGCGCGCAGGGAACGCTGCTCGACATCGATCACGGAACCTACCCCTACGTCACGTCGAGCAACTGCATCGCGGGCGCGGCCTGTGCGGGTGCGGGCGTGGGACCGCAGATGCTGCACTACGTCCTCGGCATCACCAAGGCGTATACGACCCGCGTAGGCTCAGGCCCGTTCCCGACCGAGCTGACCGACGACACCGGCGAGCAGCTGCGCACGCGCGGCCACGAATTCGGCTCGGTGACCGGACGGCCGCGGCGCTGCGGCTGGTTCGACGCGGCCGCGCTCAAGCGCTCGGTGCAGATCAACGGCGTGTCGGGCCTGTGCGTGACCAAGCTCGACGTGCTCGACGGCGTCGAGGAACTGCAGGTCGGCGTCGGCTACCGGGTCCGCGGGGAGACCATCGACATCCTTCCCGCGGGCGCCGACGCCCTGCAGGAATGCGAGCCGATTTACGAGGAAATCCCCGGCTGGACCGAGAGCACCGTCGGCATCCGACGCTACCAGGACCTGCCGAAGAACGCGCGCCATTACCTGAAGCGCATCGAAGAGATCTGCGGCGTACCGGTGGACCTCATATCGACCGGCCCGGACCGCGACGAGAGCATCGTGCTGCGGCATCCGTTCGAGAAAACGGCTTGAGCGGCCGCGCGGAATTCGGAAACGATTGCGGAGGAACGGTACGAGGCTGGTGCCGAGAAGAGGACTCGAACCTCCACAGTGTTGCCACCGCCAGGACCTGAACCTGGTGCGTCTACCAATTCCGCCATCTCGGCACGGAGGGCGCAGAATTTAACGGGAAGGAGTTGGGTTGTCAATGAAATCTGCCGCTCGCAGCGAGCTGTTCGCAGAATGAAAACGCCGCGCAAGACCCGTCGCCCCCGGACCTCGGCGAAGGCGTCGATCCGGGAGCGCGATCCGTTTCTCGGTCGGGAACGCACGCGCTACGAACGACCTCTGCCCAGCCGCGAGTTCATCCTGCAGGTGCTGGAAGAGCAGGGCGTGCCGGTGGCTGAGGCAAAGCTTGCGCGGCTGCTCGACATTTCCGAGGCCGAGGAAGAGACGTTCTCGCGCCGCCTGGCGGCAATGGAGCGCGATGCGCAGATCATCCGCAACCGCAAGAATGCGATCTGCGTGGTCGGCAAGCTCGACCTGATCGCCGGCACGGTGCAGGGTCATCCCGGCGGCTTCGGATTCCTCCTGCCCGACGCGGGCGGAGAAGACCTGTATCTCAGCCCGGCGGAGATGAAGTACGCCCTGCACGGCGACCGCGTGCTGACGCGCATCGTCGGCACCAGCGTGCGCGGAAAGCCCGAGGCCACCATCGTCGAGGTGATCGAGCGGGCGAACCGGAACGTGGTCGGGCGTTTCCTCA
>DASRFY010000144.1:0-2216 GCA_035651315.1 Burkholderiales bacterium | reverse complement strand
CGGCAGTTCTATCCGGCGCGGCACGAACTGGCGGCGATCTACTGCTCACCGCATCCGCTTCTGCCGCCGGCGATCCTGCGATTCCCGCTCGAGGACATGCCGCGGCACGCGCACGAAATCCACGCGGGCTTCACCCTGTATGTGCCGCCGGCGGGATCGCGCCCCGTGCAGGATTACGATCTGCTGTCGAAGCTGTACAGCCCGGAGCATCTGCGGAGTGTGACGAGGTCCCCCGCAGACTAGCGCACGACTTCGTTTAGCCAGTCGGGGCGCTTCAGGACTTCGCGCGGCTTGCTGCCGTCGGGCGGACCGATAATGCCGTCCTTGTACATCATGTCCAGAATGCGCGCGGCGCGGCCGTAACCCAGGCGCAGCCGGCGCTGCAGCGTCGACGTCGACGCCTTACCCATTTCAAGCACGATGCGTACGGCATCCTCGTACATCGGATCCTGCTCGTCGGAGCCCGCGGCCGCTTCGGCTTCTTCCTCACCTTCGGGTGGCGGAGCGGCCAGGAACGTATCATCGTACTCAGGCGTCGCCTGCTGCTTCCAGAAGTCCACGACCTGGTTGATCTCGCTCTCCGTCACCAGCGAAGCGTGCACGCGGATGAGCCGCGATGATCCCGGCGGCAGGAACAGCATGTCGCCACGCCCCAGCAGGTGCTCGGCGCCCATCACGTCCAGAATGGTGCGCGAATCCACCCGCGTGGCCACGCGGAAGCTGATGCGCGCCGGAAAGTTCGCTTTGATCAGGCCGGTGATGACGTCGACGCTCGGCCGCTGCGTCGCCAGAACGAGATGCATGCCAACCGCGCGCGCCATCTGCGCCAGGCGCGTGACGCTTTCCTCCACGTTGCGGCCTTCGAGCATCATCAGGTCAGCCAACTCGTCGATGATAATCAGGATCTGCGGCAGCGGCTTCAGTTCCTCGGCCGGCGGTTCGTCGTTCTCCTCGAAGAGATTGCGCGGCTCTTCGGCCAGCTTGCGAATCTTCTTATTGAACTGGTCGATGTTGCGCACGCCGTACTCGGCCAGCAGGCGCAGACGGCGCTCCATTTCGAGCACCGCGTTGCGCAGCGCGTTAGTGGCCTTGCGGGGATCCGTGATAACGGGTGTGAGCAGGTGCGGAACGCCTTCGTAGAGCCCGAGTTCCAGGCGCTTCGGGTCCACCATGATCAGGCGCACTTCGTCGGGCGTCGACTTGTAGAGGATCGACATGATCATGGTGTTGATCATGACGCTCTTGCCCGACCCGGTGGAACCGGCGATCAACAGGTGCGGCATCGTGTCCAGCGCCGCCACCTTGATGCGGCCGTTGATGTCCTTGCCCATCGATATCGTGAGGCGCGACTGCGAATTCTGGAACTCGTCGGACTCCATCACCTGGCGCAGCGCGATGATCTCGCGCCGTGTGTTCGGGACCTCGATTCCCACGGTGGGCTTGCCGGGAATGCGCTCGATCAGGATCGACTCGGCCTGTAGACCCAGGCACAGGTCCTCGGTGAGAGTGGTGATGCGGCTGTATTTGATGCCGGCCTCGGGCTTGAATTCGAACGTCGTGACAACCGGCCCGGGATTGATCTGCACCACCGAGCCGAGCACGTGGAACTCCTCGAACTTCGCCTTTACACGGACGGCGATATCCTTCAGTTCCTGCTCATCGTAAGGGCTGCGGCCCGGCGGCTCGTTCAGCAGGGTTGTCGGAGGAAGGCGGAAAACCGGGTGCGCGCTGCGGCTCTCGGGCACCAGCACCGGACCCGGACGGAGCGGCTCCGCGGCCGCCTCCGCCGGCGCGGCTTCCTCGAAGGGGCAGATGGGGATTTCGCCGACGGGTTCAGGCTCGGGCACCGCTTCTTCGGCGGCTTCTTGGGCGGCTCCTTCGGGCACCGGCGAAGTCTCCCATGGCGGCGTCGAATCCGGCTGCGATTCCGCGTGCGCCGCTTCGCGATCCGCGGCTTTCTTGCGCTTTGCCTCCTCCCGAGCCTCGCGGAGGGCGGCGATCTTCTCCGCCGCGCGGGCCTTGGCACGTTCGAGCTTGAGCTTGCGTTTCTCCTCGCGACGCTCGCGCCAGCGGTCGCGCAGATGACGGAACCAGGCGACGGGGCCTTCGAGCCAGCCCGCAAGTTTCTCCATCGAGAAGGTCGAAACCAGGTAGACGGAGACCACGAAGCAAGTGGAGGTGACGATCAGGGCGCCGATGAGATTGAACGCGCGCAG
>DASRFY010000143.1:0-24571 GCA_035651315.1 Burkholderiales bacterium | reverse complement strand
CCCGGCGTGCACGACAGGCACTTCTGGCTGGCGGAATACGCGGCGTCCAGGCCCCAGTCGTCCACCAGCACCGGCGTGCCGCCCAGCGAGGTGACGACGTCGACGATGGTGTAGGCGCCGTGCCGGCGGGCGATCTCCGCGAGCGTCTTCGCATCCGATGCAACCCCGGTGGAAGTCTCCGCATGCACGAAGGCGAGGATCCTGGCATCGGGATTTTTCCGGAACGCATCCTCGACCTTGTCCGGGTCGACGGGCCTGCCCCAGGCGTCTTCGACCACGATCGGCACGCCGCCGGTGCGCTGCACGTTCTCGATCATGCGCCCGCCGAACACGCCGTTGCGGCACACGACGACCTTGTCCCCGGGGTCGACCATGTTGACGAAGCACATCTCCATGCCGACCGAACCCGGGCCGGACACCGGGAAGGTCAGCGCATTCCTGGTCCGGAACGCGTAGCGCAGCAGCTCCTTCAGCTCCTCCATCATCTCCACGAACACCGGGTCGAGGTAGCCGATGGTCGGGCGCCCCATGGCGGAGAACACCCGCGGATGGATCTCCGACGGGCCGGGGCCCATCAGCGTCCGCTGCGGCGGATAGAACGAACCGATCTTCTTCGCAGGCTTCGCAGTCATGTGCATGTTTCCTCGAGGCGACAATCCGGTCGGGGCGCGACGAAGCGCGCAGTCTACAGGCAGCGGCGCGCCGGGTGGAAGCGGGCGCTCGCCCGGCATGCGTCTCGGAACGAGACGGTGCGGCGCGATGCGCACGACGAAACGACCGCCGTCATTCGCTCTGCGCCGTGCGCGCGAGGGGCAGCCGGATCAGCCGCGCCGAAAAATCCTCTTCGTCGAAGGCAATGTCGCCGCCGGGGAAAGCCTCCCCGCGCGTCTCGAGAGCGGCGAAGTCGAAGAGCTTCGGGTCGAGCAGGTGCGAGGGCACGACCCGCGCAAGCGCGGAGAACATCGTCTCCAGCCGGCCGGGGAAGCGCCTGTCCCAGTCGCGCATCATCTGCTTCACCGCCTGCCGCTGCAGGTTGTCCTGCGAGCCGCACAGGTTGCAGGGTACGAGCGGGAAATCCCTGAGCTTGGCATATGCCGCGAGGTCGCGCTCCCTGCAATAGGCGAGCGGGCGAATGACGATGTGCCGGCCGTCGTCGGACACGAGCTTGGGCGGCATCGCCTTCAGCCTGCCGCCGTGGAACAGGTTCAGGAAGAAGGTCTCGAGAATGTCGTCGCGGTGATGGCCGAGCGCGATGCGGGTCGCGCCCAGTTCGGCGGCGACGCGGTAGAGCGCCCCGCGGCGCAGTCGGGAGCACAGCCCGCACATGGTCTTGCCCTCGGGAATGACGCGCCGGACCACGCTGTAGGTATCCTGCTCGACGATGCGGAACGGCACGCCGCGCCCGCTCAGGTATTCGGGCAGCACCTGCGCCGGGAAGCCGGGATGTTTCTGGTCGAGATTGACCGCGACGATGTCGAAGTCCACCGGCGCGTGCTGTTTCAGCGACAGCAGAATGTCGAGCAGCGCGTAGCTGTCCTTGCCGCCGGACAGGCATACCATGACCTTGTCGCCCGCCCGGATCATGTCGAAATCGGCGATCGCCTCGCCCGCCAGGCGGCGCAGCCGCTTGGCGAGCTTGTTGCCTTCGTAGGCCTGTTTGCGCAGCTCGGACACGGCGCCTACTTTACCCGAAAGATTTCGAAGCCGACCGACTCGCATTCGGGATAGACGTCCGGTTTCTCGCTGGACACCCGCGCGGCGATCACGCCCGGTTTGTCGAGGCAGGCGGCGAGGATGCGCTCGCAGAACGTCTCCTGCAGATGGAAGTGGCCGCTCGCGGCGAGGCGTTCGATCTCCCGGCGCAGGAAGTCGTAGTCCACGGTCTCTTCGAGGGCGTCCTTCTCGATGACGGCATCCGGATCCAGGTACAGGTCCACGTTCACCAGCACGCGCTGCCTGCCCGTCTTCTCGAATTCGTGCACGCCCATCGACACCCGCGCCTCGAAGTTTTTGAGAAAGATGCGCCTTGCCCGTTTCAGCCCGAGCGCGGCGGCCAGCTCGTCGGCGCCGCGAGCAGGGGTAGTCGCCGGCGCCATCTACTTCGCCTCGAACTGCACGTCGCGCAGGCGCGGCCAGAGATGCTGTCCGCCGTCGACGACGAGGGTGGTACCGGTCAGCGCGGCTGCGCCCACCACATAGCGCAGCGCGCCGACGATGTCCTGCACCTCGGAGCTCCTGCCGAGCGGGGTGTGCCGATGGACGCGGGCAAAGTTCTCCTCGCTCTGCGCGCCGCTCACCAGGGTGATGCCGGGCGCGATGCCGCACACACGCACGCGCGGCGCGAGCGCCATCGCCATCGCGCGCGTGGCGCCCTCCAGTCCGATCTTGGTCACCGTATAGGAGAAAAAATCCGGATTCAGGTTGAAGACTTTCTGGTCGAGCATGTTGACGATGCAGCCCGTCTCGCCGTCCGGAACCTGCCGCGCGAAGGCGCCGGCGAGAAGCAGCGGCGCGCGCAGGTTGACGGCGCAGTGCCGGTCCCAGCGCGCCGCTTCCAGGTTCGCGGCATCGTCGTAGTCGAACAGCGAGGCGTTGTTGACGAGCAGGCGCAGCGCGCCCAGCCTGCGGTTGCATTCGGGAACGAGCCGTTCCACCGCCGCCGCTTCGCAGAGGTCGCAATCGATCGCCATTGCGTGCACGCCGAGCGCGCGCAGCTCGCGCGTCAGCGATTCCGCGTCTTCCCGCGATCGGTGGTAGTGCACCGCGACGTCCCAGCCGTCCTCGGCGAGCGCATGCGCGATCGCCCGGCCGATGCGACGGGCGGCGCCGGTGACGAGCGCGGCCTTGCCGAGACGCTTGCCCTGATTCATGCGCGATTGCGGGTTGCGGTGGATGGGGCCGGTGGGAACAATGTCGATTCTAGCCGAAGCCATGCCGATCACCGCCTTGCACACCGGGCAGCGAACCTCCAGCGCCCTCCTGCCGGCGCCCGACCCGGATGCCCTCGCCGCCAGCCGGGAGCTGTCGGAGCGGATCGCCTCCGAGATCCGCGCCGCGGGCGGCTGGATCTCCTTCGCGCGCTACATGGAGCTCGCGCTCTACGCACCGGGACTCGGCTATTACTCCGGCGGCGCCCGCAAGCTGGGCAGGGACGGCGACTTCGTCACCGCGCCCGAGATCTCGCCGCTGTTCGGCCGGGCGCTGGCGCGCCAGATCGCGCAAGTCCTGGAGACCACGCAGGGCGAAGTGCTCGAGTTGGGCGCCGGCTCGGGCGCGCTCGCGATGCAGCTCCTGCCTGCGCTCGACCGTCTCGGCTGCCCGCCGCGGCGCTACTTCATTCTCGAGCTGAGCGCGCAGTTGCGGGAGCGTCAGCGCGACACCCTCGCGGAGCGAGCCCCGCAATGGCTCGAAAAGGTAGCGTGGCTCGAATCGCTGCCGGATCTCGTCAATGGCGTGGTGTTCGGCAACGAGGTGCTGGATGCGGTAACGGTGCATCTCGCGGCGTGGCGGGACGATGGCATCTTCGAGCGCGGCGTGGCGCTCGGCGAGGCCGGTTTCGTCTGGCGGGAGCGGCCGGCCGCCGGCCACCTGCGGGAGGCGGCGACGAGGCTTCCGGTCGCGGCGCCCTACGTGAGCGAAGTGGGGCTCGGCGCGCGCGCGCTCGTCGCGACCGCCGCGCAGCGACTCGCGCGCGGCGCGCTGCTGTTCATCGACTACGGCTTCGGCCGCGGCGAGTACTACCATCCGCAGCGCGCGCAGGGCACACTCATGTGCCACTACCGGCACCGCGCGCACGACGATCCGTTCTTCCTGCCCGGGCTGCAGGACATCACCGCGCACGTCGATTTCAGCGCCGTCGCCGGGGCGGCGCGGGAGGCGGGATGCGCGCTCTCCGGCTACACCACGCAGGCGCAGTTTCTCCTGAACTGCGGCATCACCGATCTGCTCGCCGAGACGCCGGCCGACGAGGCGGCGCGCTATCTGCCGCAGGCGGCCGCGGTGCAGAGACTGCTCTCGCCGGCGGAGATGGGCGAGCTGTTCAAGGCGATCGCGCTGACCCGCGGCATCGATGCGCCCCTCCTCGGTTTCCGGCACGGCGACAAGGCGAGGCTGCTGTGAAGGACGTGCTTCGCACGCCGGAGAATCGCTTCGAGGATCTGCCCGGATTCGGCTTCGCGCCGCGCTACCTCGAAGACCTGCCCGGCTTCGCGGGCCTGCGACTGCATTACCTCGACGAGGGCCCGCGCGAGGCCGCGGTTTTTCTCTGCCTGCACGGCGAGCCGACCTGGTCGTATCTGTACCGGCACATGATCCCGGTGTTCGTGGAGGCGGGATTTCGCGTCGTCGTGCCGGACCTGTTCGGCTTCGGCCGCTCCGACAAGCCCGCGCAGGAGGCGGTCTACAGCTTCGATTTCCATCGCAATACGCTGCTGCGCCTGATCGAGCGGCTGGACCTCGGAAACATTGCGCTCGTCTGCCAGGACTGGGGCGGGCTGCTGGGACTGACACTGCCTCTCGATTTGCCGCATCGCGTGACGCGGTTGCTGCTGATGAACACCGCGCTCGGCACCGGGGACGCGCCGTTGCCGGAAGGGTTTCTCGCCTGGCGAAAATGGGCCGCGGAGCATCCGGACATGGAGGTGGGCAAGCTGCTGGGCCGCGCCTGCCCGCAGCTCACCGAGGCGGAGCGCGCCGCCTACGATGCACCGTTTCCGGATGCGCGCTACAAGGCGGGCGCGCGGCGCTTTCCGCAACTGGTGCCGGACCGCCCGGACGCGCCCGGTGCGGAAATCTCGCGCGCGGCGCGAGCGTTCTGGTCCCGCCAATGGGACGGCAGCTCGTTCATGGCGATCGGCATGAAAGACCCGGTGCTCGGAGCGCCGGTGATGCACGAGCTGCGCCGCCACATCCGCGGCTGCCCGGCGCCGATGGAACTGCCCGAAGCCGGCCACTTCGTGCCCGAATGGGGCGGTACAATCGCGGCCGCCGCGCTGGCGGCGTTCTTTGCTTACTGACGAACTAACCACAAAGACACAGAGGAACAGAGGAAACAAAACGCAAAACGGACCACCAAGGACACCAAGGGCCCCAAGAAAAGAAGATCTGTTTCCGGAATTCTTGGCGTGCTTGGTGCGCCTGGTGGTTAAACGGTTTTTGCAGTTCTCTGTGTCTCTGTGGTTAATCGAGATTAGCGAATGCACATACACATCCTCGGCATCTGCGGCACGTTCATGGGCGGCATCGCGGTGATCGCGAAGCAGGCCGGGCACACCGTCACCGGCTGCGACGCGAACGTCTATCCGCCAATGAGCACGCAGCTGGAGTCGCAGGGCGTACGGCTGATCGAGGGCTGGGATCCGAAGCAGGTCGAGCTGAAGCCGGACCTTTTCGTCATCGGCAACGTCGTCTCGCGCGGCAACGCGCTCATCGAGGAGATCCTCGATCGGGGACTGCCCTATGTCTCCGGCCCGCAGTGGCTCGCCGAATCGGTGCTGCGCGACAAGTGGGTGCTGGCGGTGGCGGGCACGCACGGCAAGACCACGACCGCCTCGATGCTGGCCTGGATTCTGGAACACGCCGGTCGCGGCCCCGGTTTTCTCGTCGGCGGCGTGCCGCTCGACTTCGGCGTGTCGGCGCGTTTGACGGGCTCGGATCTATTCGTCATCGAAGCCGACGAGTACGACACCGCGTTCTTCGACAAGCGCTCGAAATTCGTCCACTACCGGCCGCGCACCGCGGTGCTCAATAATCTGGAATTCGATCACGCGGACATCTTTCCCGATCTGGCGGCGATCGAGACCCAGTTTCACCATCTGGTGCGCACCGTTCCCGGCAACGGACTGATCCTCGCCAACGGGCGCGAGCAGAGCATGCAGCGGGTGATCGATCGCGGCTGCTGGACGCCGATCGAATGGCTGGGGCGGGCGGACGGCTGGACCGCTGCCGAGCCGGCGGCAGACGGGGAATTCGAAGTCTTCTTCGCCGGGAAGCCGCAGGGCCGGGTGCGATGGGAGCTGCTCGGCGGCCACAACCGCATGAACGCGCTGGCCGCGCTCGCCGCCGCGCGCCATGCCGGCGTGCCGGTCTCCGGCGGCATCCAGGCGTTGGCGCAGTTCCGCAGCGTCAGGCGCAGGATGGAACTGCGCGGCACCGCGAACGGCGTGACCGTGTACGACGACTTCGCGCACCATCCCACCGCGATCGAATCCACCATCGCCGGGCTGCGGCACAAGGCCGGCAGCGGGCGCATTCTCGCGGTGCTGGAGCCGCGCTCCAACACGATGAAGATGGGCGTCATGAAAGACGCGCTGGCCGCCAGCCTGCGCGAAGCGGATCTGGTGTTCTGTTACACCAACGGCCTCGGATGGGACGCCGCCGGCGTGCTGCGGCCGTTGGGACCGGCGGCCGCCTGTCACGACGATCTCGGAAAGCTGGTGCGCTCGATCGTCGAGGCCGCGCGGCCCGGCGACCACGTGCTGGTGATGAGCAACGGCGGCTTCGGCGGCATCCACGGCAAGCTGCTCGAAGCGCTCGCATCCCTTGATCCCCCGTCCTCTCCTCGCTGATCCCCCGTCCTCTCCTCGCTAGGGACGAGCGCGCGGGGCGAGGGGCTTCTTCCAGAGGCTCTTCGGCACCAGGCAGTGGACGGACTTGTCCGCGCCGATCGCGCCGAGGCGGCAATCCATCGTCATGCTGGCGAGCGAATGTTCACGTTGACGACTTCGGCGATACGGCAGTCCGCCACTTTGCGCATGACCGCATGCGCAGCCGCGGCATTGGGCCCGCGCTGCTCGGCGAGGAACCCGAGCGTCTACGACTCGGCAATATCGAGCGCGACGTTCAGGTCCTTGTCGTAGCCCATGGTGATCCAGTGCGCCAGCGTCTCGATGCGCGGCCATTGCAGCGGCTTGCCCTTGACGACTTCCACCGTCAGGCTCAGCTCCTTGAACGCGGTCTCGAGCGCGGTGAGGTTCACTTCCCCGTTGCCCTGCGCGGCATGCGAATCTCCCGACCACAGCAGCGCTCTCTTGACGAATACCGGCAGGTACAGCGTCGTGCCCTCGGTGAGCTCGCGGATGTCCATGTTGCCGCCAAAGCGCCCCGATCGCAGAAGCCTTGTGCGCGCCGGGCGCGCGTTCTGTGTGCGCCGCGAAGGCGTCGGGCACAATACCGGCGCACCGCGTCCGGGTTCGCCGCCGCATGATCCTCTACGTCCACGGATTCAACAGCTCTCCCGCCTCGCACAAGTCCAACCAGCTGCGCGCGCGACTCTCCGCGCTCGGCCGCGAGGCCGAGTTCGCCTGCCCGGCGCTGCCGCATTGGCCAAAACAGGCGATGGCGCTGCTCGAGCGCGCGGTGGAGGCGGCCGGCGCGCCGCGCACGACCCTGGTCGGCAGCTCGCTGGGCGGGTTCTACGCGACCTGGCTCACCGAAAAGTACGGCTGCCGGTCGGTGCTGGTGAATCCGGCGATCACGCCGCACGAGGGCCTGCGCGCCTGGCTCGGCCCGCAGCAGAACCTCTATACCGGCGAGCAATACGTGCTCACCGAGGAGCATCTCGCGCAGCTCGCCGCGCTGTACGTACCCGCGCCGAAGCGGTTCGATCGCTACCTGCTGATGGTCACCACGGGCGACGAAGTGCTGGACTGGCGCATCGCGGTGGACCGTTACGCGGCTTGCCGCCACATCGCGGTCCACGGCGGCGATCACGGCTTCGGCGAGTTCGGCGACTATCTCGACATCGTGCTCGAGTTCGCCGCCGCTGCCTGAGCGGGCTGGCGCGTTCGCTTATAATCGCGTGCTCTCGTTTTCCTTCCCCTTCTGTCCTCGCCCCTCGCGCCTGCAGTAGATGAACGTCTTTTACGAAGAGGACGGCGGCTTCAAGGCCGGCATCGTTCTCGAGGACAACAACACCTCGCTGCAGGTCGAGACCCAGCACGGCAAGCGCGCAAAGGTCAAGGCGAACGGGGTGCTGCTGCGCTTCCAGCATCGCTCGCTCGGCGAGTTCATGACCGCCGCGCAGGCGGTGGCCGAAGCGATCGACCCGGGTTTTCTCTGGGAAGTGTGCGGGCAGGAAGAATTCTCCTTCGAGGGGTTGGGGCGCGACTACTTCGGGCGCGAACCGAAGCCGGAAGAGGCCGCCGGGCTGCTGATGCGGCTGCATTCCGCCCCGACGCATTTCTACAGGAAGGGCAGGGGCCGCTACAAACCGGCGCCGCCGGAGGCGCTCAAGGCGGCGCTCGCCTCGCTGGAGCGCAAGCGCCAGCAGGCCATCCTGGAGGCGAAATATCTGGACCAGCTCCGGCGCTTCGAGCTGCCGGAGGCGTTTCGCGCCGCCCTGCCGCAGCTGCTCTACAAGCCGGACCGGGGCTCGGTGGAAGGCAAGGCGCTGGAAGCGGCTTGCACGGAGCTGAAGCTGAGCGCACCGAGGCTGCTGGAAAAATGCGGCGCGCTGCCCTCCGCGCACGACTACCACCTCGGCCGCTTCCTGTTCGAGTACTTTCCAAGGGGCAGCGGCTTCGATCCCGCCCTGGATGCGCCGCTGCCCGAAGGCCTGCCGCGCGCCGAGGCGGAAGCCTTCAGTGTGGACGATGCGACCACCACCGAGATCGACGACGCGTTTTCGGTGTCGCCGCTCGCGCAAGGCGGCTGGCGCATCGGCATCCACATCGCGGCGCCGGCACTCGGCATCCGCCCCGGCTCCCCGCTCGACGCGGAAGCCGCGCGCCGCATGTCCACGGTGTACTTCCCGGGCGACAAGATCACCATGCTGCCGCAGGCCGTGATCCAAAGCTTCACGCTGGCCGAGGGCCGCGATTGCCCGGCGCTGTCGATGTACGTCGACGTCTCGCCGGCGCTGGAAATCACCGCCGTGCGCACCGTCGAGGAGCGGGTGCGCATCGTGTCGAACCTGCGCCACGACAGCCTCGATGCCGGCTTCGACGAAGCCGCGGTCGCCGCGGGCCGCGCGGACTTTCCGTTCGGCGACGCGCTGCTGCTGCTGCACCGTCTGGCGACGAAGCTGGAGAAGGGACGCGGCAAGGCGGACGCCGGTCCGGCCCGCCCCGAGTACAGCTTCTACGTGGAGAACGAACGGGTTCGCATCGTCGAGCGCAAGCGCGGTTCGCCGCTGGACAAGGTGGTCTCGGAAATGATGATCCTGGTCAATTCGTCCTGGGCGCGCGCGCTTGCCGAAGCGAAGCTGCCGGCCCTGTACCGCGCCCAGTCCAACGGCAAGGTACGCATGTCCACCCTGCCGGCGCCGCACCAGGGTCTGGGCGTGGAGAACTATGTCTGGGCGAGCAGTCCGCTGCGGCGTTATGCCGACCTCGTGAACCAGCGCCAGCTGCTCAGCCTGATCCGCGGCGAGCCGCCGGTGTATCCGGCAGGCGACGAGCGGCTGCTCGCGATTCTGCGCGATTTCGAGATCGCCTACGAGGCCTATGCGGAGTTCCAGCGCCAGATGGAGCGGTTCTGGTGTCTGCGCTGGCTGATCCAGGAAGGCGTGAAGGTGAGCGCCGCGGAAGTGGTGCGCGAGGAGCTGGTCCGGCTCGATCACCTGCCGCTGTACTGCCGGAGCGTGTCGGTGCCGCCCCTGCCGGCCGGCACGCCGGTCGAAGTGGCGGTGTCGGATATCGATCTGCTCGATCTGACCGTGCATTGCGAGTTCGTGCGCCGGCTGGGCGCGCAGGGCGCTGACAGCCGGGCGGCGGGCGCTTAGAATTCCGCCATGCCGAGACTGCCGATCGACCGCATTTGCCGGAACAGACACTGAGCGCATTCGCCCCGCGGGCCCTGGCGCCCGCGAGCCTCGCCCGCCGGCTTCCGCTCTCCTCCGAGGTGCTGCCGGTGACGATGGCCTTCTCCCTCGTCCTGCATGCCCTCCTGCTGCTGCTGACCTTCAAGGACCACCACGCCGGCGCCGAGAAGTTCGTGCCGCAGCTCGACGTGGTGCTGGTGAACGCGAGATCGGCGTCGCGTCCGGTCCATGCCGACGCACTGGCGCAGGCGCATCTGGACGGCGGCGGCAACACCGAGGCGGACCGCCGCGCGAAGTCGAGCCTGCCGGTATTGCGCGACATGGAGGCGGCGGAGACGGTGCAGCTCTCGGCGCGCCGCGTCGAGCAGCTGGAGCAGGAGACCAGGCGCCTGCTCGAGCTGGCGGGGCGCCAGCCCACCGCCACCGAGCTGCGCAGCAAGCCGGTCGCGCAGAGCGCGGCCCGCGACCGCCTCGAGAACCCGGCGCTCGAGGAACGACGTCTGCAGATCGCCAAGCTTGAGGCGCAGATCGCGAAGGAATGGGAGAGCTACCAGAAGCTGCCGCGCCGCAAGTTCATCGGCGCGCGCATGGAGGGCGTGATGTACGCGGAGTACGTCGACAAGTGGCGACGCAGAATCGAGAAGGTCGGCACCGATCATTTTCCCGACGAGGCGAGGCGCCGGCAGATCTACGGCTCGCTGCTGCTCACGGTGTCGATCAAGGCCGACGGCACGGTCGAGAAGGTCGAGATCGAGCGATCCTCCGGCAGCCGGGTCCTGGACGGAGCTGCGCTGCGCATCGTGCACCTCGCCGGGCCGTTCTCGCCGTTTCCGGAAGGGATTCGCGCCCACTACGACATCCTGTCGATCACTCGCAACTGGTCGTTCACGCGCAGCGACCTCGAGCTCACCGCCGTTCCATGACCGACCGCTACGCGGTGATCGGCAACCCGGTCGCCCACAGCAAGTCGCCGCAGATCCATGCGGCTTTCGCGCGGCAGACCGCGCAGAAGATCGAGTACACGCGGTTGCTCGCGCCGCTGGACGGCTTTCGCGCCGCGGTGGAAACGTTCATCGCGGAAGGCGGGCGGGGCGCCAACGTCACCGTGCCGTTCAAGCTCGACGCGTTCGACCTGGCGCACGAAGTCTCGCCGCGCGCCAAGGACGCGCGCGCGGCCAATTTCCTGCGCTTCGAAGCGGGGCGGATCTACGCCGACAACACCGACGGCGCCGGCCTGGTCCGCGACATCACGGTCAATCTCGGCTTCCCGATCGAAGACAGGCGCGTGCTGCTGATGGGCGCCGGCGGCGCGGCGCAGGGCGTCGCCGTCCCGCTGCTCGGGCAGCGGCCGGCCATCCTCGCCATCGCCAACCGCACGCCCGACAAGGCGCTGCGACTCGCCGAAGGCTTGCGCCACCACGTCGCCGCGACCCACACGGTCGTCTCCGGCTCGGGCTACGGCGAGCTGGCGGGCCGGCATTTCGACCTCGTCATCAACGCAACCTCGAGCAGCCTGACCGGCGAGCTTCCGCCGCTGCCGCCCGGGATCTTCGCCGTCGGCTCGATGGCCTACGACCTGGTCTACGGCAAGGGCGTCACCCCATTTCTCGCCTTCGCGCGCGGCGGCGCGGTGCGGCTCGCCGACGGGCTCGGCATGCTGGTCGAGCAGGCGGCGGAATCCTTCCTGTTGTGGCGCGGAGTGCGGCCGGACACGCGCCCGGTGATCGAGGCGCTGCGCGCCGAATAGCGCCGTGGCGAGGCTGCTTGCCCGTCTGCTCGGGCGCGTGCTGCTGCTCGCGGCGGGCGCGCTCGTCGTCTACCAGTTCTGGCTCTTCGGCCACGTGGTGTATTGGATGTGGTTCAACCCCACCACCACCGCGTTCATGGACGCCCGCCTGGAGGCGCTGCGCAAGAAGAATCCGAGGGCGGAGCTGCAGCACAAATGGGTGTCCTACGACCACATCTCGGTGAACCTGAAGCGGGCGCTCGTCGCCGCTGAGGACGCCAAGTTCCTCGATCATTCGGGGTTCGACTGGGAGGCGATCCAGGAGGCGGCGGAGAAGAATCTGCGCAGGGGGAAAGTCGTCGCCGGCGGCTCCACCATCAGCCAGCAGCTCGCCAAGAACCTGCTGCTTTCCGGCCAGCGCACGCCCTGGCGCAAGATCGAGGAAGCCGCGATCACGGTGATGATCGAGACCGTGATGTCCAAGCGCCGGATCCTCGAGATCTACCTGAACGTCATCGAATGGGGAGACGACGTGTTCGGCGCGGAAGCCGCCGCGCGCCATTATTTCTACGTCGGCGCCGACGCGCTGACCGCGGACGAGGCCGCGCGGCTCGCAGCGATGGTTCCCAAGCCGCGCTTCTACGAGCGCGTGGGGAGCACGCCGCTGCTCGAACAGCGCGCTTCGACCATTTTCGCGCGCATGGATGAGGTCCAGGTGCCTTGACGTCGTGCCGGTGAAGGTGCCTCGCGTATAATCCGCCCGCCCATGACCACCGCGCTCGTCCATCCGCAGTTCGACCCGGTCGCCTTCCATCTCGGACCGGTCTCGGTGCGGTGGTACGGGCTGATGTATCTCGCCGCGTTCGTCATCGTGCTCCTGCTCGGGCGGTATCGGCTGCGCACCCAGCCGTGGCACGGGCTCGAGCAGCGGGACCTCGACGACATGCTGTTCCTGGGCGTGCTCGGGGTGGTGCTGGGCGGGCGCCTGGGCTACGTGCTGTTCTACAAGCCGCTCGAATACCTGCACGACCCGCTGCGTGTGCTGTTCGTGTGGGAGGGCGGCATGTCCTTCCACGGCGGGTTTCTCGGCGTCATTCTCGCCATGTGGTGGTTCGCCCGCAGCCGCGGCAAGCACTGGTTCGCCGTCACCGACTTCATCGCACCGCTGTGTCCGCTCGGCCTGGGCGCGGGACGGCTGGGCAATTTCATCAACGGCGAGCTGTGGGGGCGCGCCAGCAGCCTGCCGTGGGCGATGATCTTCCCGCAGGCGGACAGCGTGCCGCGGCATCCCTCGCAGCTCTACGAATTTGCGCTCGAGGGGATACTTCTGTTCGCGATCGTATGGCTGTACTCGCGAAGATGGCGTCCGCTCGGCGCGGTCTCGGGCGTGTTCCTGATCGGCTACGGAACGCTGCGCTTCCTGGTCGAATTCACGCGCGAGCCGGACAGCTTTCTCGGGCTGCTCGCGCTGGGCCTGTCGATGGGACAGTGGCTGAGCCTGCCGATGGTGGCGCTGGGCATCGGGATGCTCGCCTGGGCGTATCGGCGGCCCCGTGCGGAGCGTCGCTAGTTCGCGCGCGCGTGCCGCTGCGGCTCGGCGGAGAAGAAGCTGCGGCGATTCGCGAGCCGCCGGAAGTTGTCCAGCGACATCAGGTGGGCGTAGACCTTGTCCATCGCCTCGAGGCCGAACAGGCGGCGCAGCGACGGCTCCGGCAGGGCTTCGAGCTTCGCGCGCCGCACGCGGTACATGCCGTCGATCTGCATGATGAAGCCGTCGCTCAGAGTGGTTTTCATCGAGAACGGCTCGAACAGCTCCAGCTCGGCGAGCAGGGCGCACATCTGCTCCGCGCGCGCGAAGTCGCGGTCGAAGTCCAGAACCAGCCGCTCGATCGGTTCCGAGGCCGGCAGCGCGCTGCCGGCCTGGTCGTACAGCGGCACGCCGTCCTCGCGCAGCGCCGATTCTTCGACGCAGCAGACCACGCGTTCTTTCTGCTCCTTGCCGTCCACCGTCACCTTGGCGGTGCAGAAGGGGAAGCGGCGCACGTATGCGGGAATGTAGCTGCGGCGGTCCCACAGGCCCTCGGGCAGGACGAACAGGTTCTGCCCCCGCTGCAGACCGAACACCGCCATCGGTGCGAAGCTCTTCCCGTCGCCCGAGGCGAACACCAGCGGATAATCGCGCGCGGCGATCGCGAACTCCGCGAAGCTCAGGGGCAGGGCATGCTGGACGTGGGAGAAGGCAGGCGCGCTTCCCGGTTCCGGCAAGGCGACACGATGGTCCTTGCGCAGGGGCACGATGCCGCCGTAACCGTAAGGGGGTGCGATATCCATGGCCTGTCGGATCGGATTTGCCGGGGGAGAAATCGCGTATAAAATACGCCTCCTTGCCGCCGGGACTCAACGTCGGCGTGGAAATCCGGGGACGTAGCTCAGCTGGGAGAGCGTCGCGTTCGCAATGCGAAGGTCGGGAGTTCGATCCTCCTCGTCTCCACCAAAATGCAAAAGCCACCCTCGGGTGGCTTTTTGTTTAATTGGCGAGCGACGCAGTCGTGTTCGGTGTACCGGTTTGAGCGCCGACAGCCAGATGACCCGATGAGAAACGATTCCGCCCGCCATGCGACTGCCGTGCGCAGCGCGTCGGGGTTTTCCTTTCGGACCCGGATTCGCCCGGTGCCGTGCGGGCGGTGTTTGCTTGCTCTGCTGGCGGCCGCGTCATGCGCACCGGCCGCGCGGGCGGCGCTACCCGACGAAATCCAGGTCTATACCGACGACATCAGGCAGCCCGGCGAGGCCGGACTGGAGTTGCACGTCAACACCACCCCGAGCGGGCGCAGCGCTCCGGACTATCGGGGCGAGATCACGCCGTGGCACGGGCTGCGCGTCACGCCCGAGTTTTCGTATGGCCTGACCGACGATCTCGAGCCGGGGCTGTACCTGCCCGTCGTGCGGGATGCGAGCGGCACGACTTATTTTGCCGGCCCGCGATTGCGCCTGAAGTGGCTGCTGGTGCGGCAGGAAGACGGCGGCGAGGGCTGGTTCCTCGGCCTGAACAACGAGCTGTCCAGGGTGGCGGAACGCTTCGAGCAGGGCTGCTCGTTATGGGAGCTGCGCCCGATCATCGGCGGCCGCAGCGGCGCATGGCTGGTGTCGTTCAATCCGGTCGTCGACTGGGCGCTCGCCGGGCCGGCGCCGCCTTGCCTTTGGTGGCTTCGACCAGCGTTTCCAGATGCGCCTGCGGCGTGAATCCGCCCGCCGCCACCGCCACCGACTGCGCTTGCAGTCGGGCCGTGTCGCCGGATCCGCGCCGCGCACCGAGTCATGCGGCTGCGACGCGCAAGCGGCGACGAAGGCGGTGAGCGTAAGCGCGGCCACCGATCTTGCCCACTCGCGCGATCCGTTTCCCGACGCATGCCTTAGCTGTCGCTCCTCGCGCATGCGGCCAGCTTGAAGGCAGCCGGGTGGAGGCGTGCTGATCCAGATCAAGGCTTGCGGGAGCCGATCTGCCTTTCCAGGCGGCCGGCGAATACCGCCATTTCCTTCGCGGCCTGTTTGTCGCCGCGGCGTTCGGCGACCTCGATGCCGCGACGGTAGGCGTCGAGCGCATCGCGCGCTTCGCCGCAGCCGGTGAGCGCCTTGCCGAGCAGCTTCCATGCCGCGGAGTACTCCGGATCGAGCTCGATCGCGCGCTTCAGGTGCGCCGCCGCCGTGCGCGCGTCGCCGGCTTTCAGGTGCTCGTTGCCGAGGCCGAAGCGCAGCAAGGCGGACTCCTTGCCCTTCGCGAGCAGCGCTTCCAGGTTGCGAATCGCGGTTTGACGCTCCATTTCGGGAACGCGCCGGCGGCTAGAGCTCGATCTGTGTGCCCAGTTCCACCACGCGGTTGGTGGGCAGCTTGAAGTAACCGGTGACAGTGCCGGCGTTGCGCGCCATGCCGACGAAGAGCCTCTCCCGCCACAGCGCCATTCCCGGCGCGACCGTGGGGATCAGCGTCTCGCGCGACAGGAAGAACGAGGTCTCCATGAGGTTGAATTCCAGGCCGAAGCGCTTGGCGAGCTGCAACGCGCGCGGGATGTCGGGATCGTCCTTGAAGCCGTAACGTACCTTGACGCGAAAGAAATCGCCGCCGAGCGGCTGCACCTCGATGCGCTCCTCCTCCGGCACGCGCGGAATCTCGTCGGTGGCCACCGTGAGCAGCACGTTGCGTTCGTGCAGCACCTTGTTGTGATTCAGGTTGTGCAGCAGCGCGTGCGGCACGCCCTCGGTGGACGTGGTCATGAAGACCGCGGTGCCCGGCACGCGGGTGGGCGGATGGATCTTGATGCTGTCGAGGAAGGGCTCGACTGCGATCGCGCCCGGGCGCAGGCGCTGGAACAGGATCTGCCGGCCGCGCTGCCAGGTCGACAGCAGCACGAACACCGCGATGCCGATCAGCAGCGGGAACCAGCCGCCGTGCAGGATCTTCAGTGCGTTGGCGCTGAAAAACGCGAGATCGGGCACCAGAAACAGGCCGAGGATACAAGCCGCGAGCCAGGCCGGCCAATGCCACAGGCCGCGCATCACCACGAACAGCAGCACCGAGTCGATCGCCATGGTTGCGGTCACCGCGATGCCATAGGCCGAGGCGAGCCTGCTGGAACTGCCGAAGCCGACGACCAACGCGACCACCGCGGCGAGCAGCACCCAGTTGATCCACGGCATGTAGACCTGGCCGATTTCGCGCTCCGAAGTATGGGTGATCTCCATTCGCGGGCAGTAGCCGAGCTGGATCGCCTGGCGGGTGAGCGAATAGGCGCCGGAGATCACCGCCTGCGAGGCGATCACGGTGGCCATCGTCGCCAGCACCACCATCGGGTAACGGCCCCAGTCCGGCACCATGAGATAGAACGGATTGCGCACCGCCGCGGGGTCGGACAGCAGCAGCGCGCCCTGGCCGAAATAATTGATCACCAGGGCAGGCAGGACCGAGCAGAGCCAGGCCAGCCGGATCGGACGTTTGCCGAAATGGCCCATGTCCGCATAGAGCGCCTCGGCGCCGGTGACGGCGAGCACCACCCCGCCGAGCGCGAGGTAGGCATTCCAGCGGTTGTTCAGGAAGAACCGGACGCCGTAGTACGGATTCAGCGCGGCGAGAACGCTGGGGTGGCGCGCGATTTCCATCGCGCCCAGCAGCGCGATTACCGCGAACCACGTCGCCATGACCGGGCCGAAGAGCCTGCCGACCCGCTCCGTGCCGCGGCGCTGGAAGACGAACAGCGCGACCAGGACCGCCATCGAAATGGGCACGATGTAGCGGTCCAGGACCGGCGCGGCGATTTTCAGACCCTCGACGGCGGAGAGCACCGAGATCGCCGGCGTGATCATGCTGTCGCCGTAGAACAGCGCCGCGCCGAACAGGCCCAGCGTCATCAGCAGCCGGCGCCGCCCGGGGTCGCCGGTCGCGCCGCGCAGGACCAGCGCGGTGAGCGCCATGATGCCGCCCTCGCCGCGGTTGTCGGCGCGCATCATGAGGACGGTGTACTTGGCGGTCACCAGCGTGAGCAGCGACCAGAAGATCAGGGACAGCACGCCGAGGACATTGTCGTGAGTCAACGCCACGCCGTGCGCCTCGACGAAGGACTCCCTGACGGTATAGAGCGGGCTGGTGCCGATGTCTCCGTAGACCACGCCTACCGCGCCGACGGCCAGCGCGAGCAGGCCGGGTCTGGAATCTTGTCTGTCTTGCGAAGTCATTCGGTCGGGCGCAGAACCGGATGCCGCCGACGGGCGGGATTCCGGATCGGCACCGAAGATTACCGGGATCGGTCCTCGCGACGGGCGCGCGGCCTCGCACCGCGCCCATCCGGTATCATCCAGAAATATGCGGCCGGGTTCGAAATGTCCGGCCGCGATGTGGCGCAGCATTCTATACCCGGGAGCAAGCTGTGACCAAGCAGTCGATCCACAGCGCGGAAGCCCCGCAGGCCATCGGTACCTACTCGCAGGCGATTCGCGCGGGCGATACCGTTTATCTCTCCGGCCAGATCGGTCTCGATCCGCGGACCATGCAGGTGGTCGAGGGCTTCGAGGCGCAGGCGCATCGCGTGTTCGCCAACCTGCGCGCCGTGGCGGCGGCGGCCGGCGCGAGTCTGGACGACGCGGTGAAGCTCACCGTGTTCCTCACCGACCTTTCCAATTTCGCCAAGCTCAACGAGATCATGGGCCAGTACTTTGGCCAGCCCTTCCCCGCGCGCTCCGCGGTCGGCGTATCGCAGCTGCCGCGCGGGGCGCTGGTGGAGGTGGAGGCGATACTGGTGCCGCGCTGAGGGACTGGCGGTGGCGCGCGCGGGGCGAGGGACCAGGGTCGAAGGCAGCAAACCCGGAACAGCCGCACGCAGCCCTGACGGCGAGGCAGCGGCTGCGGCGACGCCGAGGCGCAAACCGGCGTCCCCGGCCGGGAACGCGGGCGCAAGATCCGGTTCCGTCCCCGAAGGCGAAGCCCCGTTCGCACCGGACCGGAACTCGGCTAAGGAAAGCGCGCCTCGCGCTTCGCCCCTCGCTGCTCATCCCTCTCTCTCCTTCGCCACGCCCGCGGTGCGCGACAAGCTGGCGCGGCTCGGCATCGCGAAGCTCTCCGACCTCGTGCTGCACCTGCCCTTGCGCTACGAGGACGAGACCCAGATCGCCGCGATCGCGCAGGCGCCCTCGGGGGAAACGGTGCAGGTCGAGGGCAGGGTGGTGCAGACCGAAGTCCACTACCGGCCGCGGCGCCAGCTCGTCTGCCGCATCGACGATGCGAGCGGCACGCTCACCGTCCGCTTCTTCAATTTCTACCCGAGCCAGATGAAGGCGCTGGCGCCGGGCGCCAGGGTGCGCGTGCTGGGCGAGATCCGCCAGGGTTTCTTCGGCGCGGAGATGGTGCACCCGCGGCTGCGCGTGCTGCGCGGCGAGCTGCCGCTGGCGCGCTCGCTCACGCCGGTATATCCGACCACCGCCGGCCTGTCGCAGCAAGTGCTGCGCAGGCTGGCCGGCCGCGCGCTGCTGGCGGCGGATCTTTCCGACACGCTGCCCGAACCGGTACGCAGGAAGCTGAGGCTCGAGCGGCACGCAGAGGCGGTGCGCTACCTGCACAATCCGCCGCCCGATGCCGACGCGCTCGCGCTCGCCTCGCACGCGCATCCGGCATGGCGGCGGATGAAGTTCGACGAGCTGCTCGCGCAGCAGTTGTCGATGCGGTTGCACTACGACCTGCGCAGCCGCATCCGCGCGCATCCGCTGCTGCAGCACGGCCGGCTGTCGCGTGAGCTGGTGGAGCGATTGCCGTTCCGGCTCACGCGCGCGCAGCTTCGGGTGCTGGAGGAGATCCGCCGCGACCTCGCGCGTCCGCATCCGATGCGCCGGCTGCTGCAGGGCGACGTGGGCAGCGGCAAGACGATCGTGGCCGCGCTCGCCGCGCTGCAGGCGATCGAGTCCGGCTACCAGGCGGCGGTGATGGCGCCGACCGAAATCCTCGCCGAGCAACACTGCCGGAAGTTCGCGCACTGGCTCGAGCCGCTCGGCGTCGAGGTGGCGTGGCTTTCCGGCAGCCTGAAGAAGAAAGAGAAGACGGCCGCGCTCGCCGCCGTCGAGTCGGGCAAGGCGATGCTCGCCGTCGGTACCCACGCGCTGTTCCAGGACCAGGTGAGCTTCAGGAAGCTCGGCCTCGCGATCATCGACGAACAGCACCGCTTCGGCGTGCACCAGCGCCTCGCGCTGCGCCTCAAAGGCAGCCGCGCCGACGCCGCGCTGCAGCCGCACCAACTGATGATGAGCGCCACGCCCATCCCGCGCACGCTGGCCATGAGTTTCTACGCCGACCTCGACGTATCGGTGATCGACGAGCTGCCGCCGGGTCGCACGCCCGTGGTGACCAAGCTCGTCTCGGAATCGCGCCGCGACGAGGTGCTCGGGCGCGTGCGCGACGCCTGCCTGGAAGGGCGCCAGGCTTACTGGGTGTGTCCGCTGATCGAGGAGTCGGAGTCGCTGCAGCTGCAGACCGCGATCGAGACCCACGCGCGGCTGCAGCGCGAGTTTCCGGAGCTGAAGGTCGGGCTGGTGCACGGGCGGCTTCCCAACCAGGACAAGCAGGAGATGATGGAGCGGTTTCAGAGCAACGCGATCCAGTTGCTCGTCGCCACCACGGTCATCGAAGTGGGCGTGGACGTGCCCAACGCCTCGCTGATGGTGATCGAGCACGCGGAGCGCATGGGCCTGTCGCAGCTGCATCAGCTGCGCGGGCGCGTCGGCCGCGGCGCCGAGTCGAGCGTCTGCATCCTGCTCTACCAGGCGCCGCTGTCCGAGACCGCGCGCGAGCGGCTCAGAATCGTCTACGAGAGCAGCGACGGCTTCGAGATCGCGCGCCAGGACCTGCGGCTGCGCGGGCCGGGCGAGTTCCTCGGCGCGCGCCAGTCCGGCATCCCGATGCTGCGCTTCGCCGATCTCGAGCGCGACGTCGATCTGCTCGAGGCGGCGCGCAACGTGGCGCCGCAGCTGATCCGCGACCATCCTGCGCTCGTGGAGCGTCATCTCGAGCGCTGGCTCGGCGGCAGGCAGGAATATCTGCGCGCTTGAGGCTGGTGTCCTGTTCCGTTAATTCGTGGCAGAAAATCCGGCGAGAATCGGCACCATTATGTTCCGGACTTATCCCGCGAATCAGAGGGACAGGACACTCGCGCCGTCTCGGCGCAGGGCGCTTATTGCGCCTCTGGATTTCCCGTTATGGAAATCCCTCAGCCCGGGGCCGGTTTGCAACGACGAACCGCGGTCAGAATGGCGCGCAGAATGTCGATCGGCGGCGGCGGGCATCCGGGGACGGAAACGTCCACCGGAATGACGTTCGATACCCTGCCGCAGCTGGCGTAGCTTTCGCCGAAAATTCCGACGTCACAGCCGCAATCGCCCACCGCGACGACGAGCTTCGGATCCGGCGTGGCGGCGTAAGTGCGCTTCAGGGCGAGCTCCATGTTGCGCGATACCGGGCCGGTAACCAGCAACATGTCCGCATGCCGCGGGCTCGCGACGAACTTGATTCCCAGGCCTTCCAGGTTGTAGTAGGGATTGTTCAAGGCGTGGATCTCCAGCTCGCAGCCGTTGCAGGAGCCGGCATCCACCTCGCGGATCGATAGCGCCTGGCCGAGAATTTCGAGGATTTCACGCTGGATGCGCTCGACTTCCACCGCCGTTGCGTCGATGCAAGCGGGCGGCGGTTCGCTGCGAATGCCGTTGCGGGCGACCTGCTTCAGGATCTTCCACATCAGAGATCGTGCCCCGAGTACGTGAGGTTGAAGGATTTGTTGATGAGGGGAAAATCGGGAACGATGTTGTCCATCACCGCGTGTTCCAGCACCGGCCAGTTCTGCCAGGACGGATCGTGGCAATGGCAACGCCGTATGGCGCCCGTGCCGTCCAGTTCGAGCGTGACGAGGATCTCGCCTCGCCAGCCCTCGATCCAGCCCGCGCCGCAGGCCGCGGCGCCGGGCAGCGCAACCGGCGCCTGCGTTGCGCCGTGGGGCAGCGCGCCACAGAAGGCGCGGATCAGCCTCAGGGACTCCAGCGTTTCCTCGAAGCGAACCGCTACCCGCGCGGCGACGTCGCCGTTCTTGTGGGTGGCCATGCGCACCCTCAGCGCATCGTAAGGCGTCCAGGACGGTTTGCAGCGCAGGTCCACGGCCTGGCCGCTGGCGCGGCCGGCGAGTCCGGCGAGGCCCAGCGCCGCCGCCAGCTCCGGCCGGACCCGCCCTGTGGCGATGAAGCGATCCTGCAGGCCGGCATGTTCGTCGTAGATGTCGCGCAGTATTCGCAGTTCCGCCTCGACCTCGTCGCACTGCTGGCGGAGGCGATTGAGCCCGCTGCCTTCCACGTCGACGGCGACGCCGCCCGGCACCACGCAGTCCATCATCAGGCGGTGGCCGAAAATCTCCATCGAGACTCGCAGCCAGTCTTCGCGCAGGCGGGAAAACTGCGCCAGCCCGAAGCCAAGCGCCGCGTCATTGCCCAGAGCGCCGAGATCGCCCAGATGATTGGCGACGCGCTCCCGCTCGAGCAGGAGCGCGCGCAGCCAGGCGGCGCGGCCGGGGATCAGGACACCCGCCGCGGCTTCGAGGGCCATGCAGTAAGCCCATGCGTA
This sequence comes from Burkholderiales bacterium, assembly GCA_035651315.1. Taxonomy (GTDB): domain Bacteria; phylum Pseudomonadota; class Gammaproteobacteria; order Burkholderiales; family Eutrophovitaceae; genus DASRFY01. The sequence goes on along the minus strand of DASRFY010000143.1, from coordinate 2,947 downwards.
GGCGACGGTCGAATCGCCGGATACCCGGCCCGCGAGACGATGCGCCGACAGCGGCGCGAGCTGCGTGAAGCGTTTCTCGATTCCCTTGTGGGTGTAGCCGAGCCGCTCCTCGAGACGAAGGACTTTCTCGCCCACCACCGAGAAGCGGAAGTGTCCCGGCTCGATGATTCCCGCGTGCACCGGCCCCACCGCGATCTCATGCACGCCGTCGCCCTGCACGGACACGAACGGGTAATCCTTCACCTCGCCCGCCCGGTCCGGAACCGGGCGATCCGGGCGCAGGGGGAAAAAGTCTGCCGGCCAGGCGCCGTGGGCCAACCAGGGACGGCGATCGACCGCCCCGTCCGCAGTAAGACCCAGCAAGTCCGCGGTCGCGCGCTGCATGCGACCGGCAAACGGGAAGTGCGACGCGAGATCCGGGTAGCTCGTCGCGCCTCCCAGCGGCAGCTGCAACCAGAACAGTCCCGCGGGCACGGCGTACGCCGCGCAGACCGCGAATCCGCGTGCGCCGTCGTCGACGTCAGAGCCCCACGTAGAAACCAGCCGACCGTGGGCCGCAACCACGGCCCGCGCGGCCTCCTTCCATTCGTGCGCGTCGACGGTTCCGCGGAACACGGGCAGGGGAGCGCGCAGGCGCTCGACACGGAGTCTCAATCCGGGGATCTGCATCGCTTCAACCCGCGATCATGCGCGCCGCCTGACGGTACCACTCGTCCAGGTACGCAGGGATGTACAAGCCGAGCATCAGGCCGAGACCGAGATGCACGAACACCGGAACCGCCGCCGGCTGGTGCGGCAGGGGCCTGAGCGCGGTCTCGCCGAACACCATCGGCTGCACCCGGCTGAACACCGACGCAAACGCCACGCCGAGGGCGACCAGCAGCAGAGGCGTCGCCCACGGCTGTTCACGCATGGCGGTGGTCAGGATCAGGAACTCGCTTGCGAACACGCCGAACGGCGGCATGCCGAGAATGGCGAGCGATCCGATCATCATGCCCCACCCGACCATCGGGCTGACTTTGATCAGGCCCCGGATGTCTTTCATGATCTGCGTGCCCGCCTTCTGGGATGCATGGCCGACGGCGAAGAAAATGGCGGACTTGATCAGGGAATGCACCGTCATGTGCAGCAGCCCCGCATAGGTGGCGATCGGCCCGCCCACGCCGAATGCGAAAGTCATGAGCCCCATGTGCTCGATGGAAGAGTAGGCGAACATGCGCTTGACGTCGCGTTGGCGGGAGAGGAAGAACGCCGCCGCCACCACCGAGAGCAGCCCGAAGCCCATCATGAGCTGCCCGGCGAGCGGGCTCTGCAGCGCTCCGTCGGTGAGCACTTTGCAGCGCAGGATGGCGTAGAGCGCGACATTGAGCAGCAGGCCCGAGAGAACGGCGGAGACCGGCGTAGGACCTTCGGCGTGGGCGTCGGGCAGCCAGTTGTGCACCGGCACGAGCCCGACCTTCGTGCCGTAGCCGATGAAAAGGAAGGCAAAGGCGAGCGTGATGATCCGCGGATCGAGCTGGCCTTTCACCTCGTCGAGGTGGGTCCAGAGCAGGGCACTGCCTTCCGCGCCGACCACCTTCTCCGCCGCCATGTAGAGCAGAACCGTGCCGAACAGGGCCTGCGCGATCCCCACGCCGCACAGGATGAAGTACTTCCAGGCCGCCTCGAGGCTCGCCGCGGTGCGATAGACGCTCACCAGCAGCACCGTGGTGAGGGTGGCGGCCTCCATCGCGACCCACAGAATGCCCATGTTGTTCGTGAGCAGCGCAAGCAGCATGGTGAAGCTGAACAGCTGGTACATGCTGTGGTAGAGGCGCAGCCTCCTCGGCGTCATCTTCCCGTGTTCCTTCTCCACCTGCATGTAGGGGCGGGAGAACAGCGCGGTGGTGAATCCCACGAACGCGGTCAGGGTAACGAGGAAGACGTTGAGCGGGTCGACGAAGAACTGGCGGTCCCAGGCAAAGATCGGTCCCTCCGAAATCACCCTCGCCGTCAGGGCGCAGGCCGCGATCAGGGTGCCCAGGCTGAACGCGGCATTGACGTCGCGAGCGAAGTTGCGGTGTCCGGTCATTCCGAGAATCCCGCTGCCCGCGAGCGGGATGCCGAGCACGAAAAGCAGCGGATCGATCATTCTTCTTTCAGTTTCTCTAAGTGGCGGATGTCGAGGCTGTCGAACTGCTCACGGATGTGGAACATGAATATGCCCAGGATCAGGATTCCCACCAGCACGTCCAGCGCGATGCCGAGTTCCACGACCATGGGCATGCCGTAGGTCGCCGCCGTGGCGGCGAAGAACAGCCCGTTCTCCATCGACAGGAATCCGATCACCTGCGGCACGGCCTTCGAGCGCGTGATCATCATCATGAACGACAGCAGCACGCAGGCCAGCGCGATGCCGAGCGTGCCGCGGGCGATGGTGCTCGATAACTGCGAGAGCGGCAGCGCGAGGTTGAAGGCGAAGATGACCAGGACGATGCCGATCAGCATCGTCGTCGGTATGTTGATCAGCGTCTCCACGTCCCAGCGCACGCCGAGCCGGTCGATGACGCGGTGGAGCAGCCAGGGGATCGCGAACACCTTCAGCACCAGGGTGATGCCGGCGGAGAAATACAGATGCGGCTGGCGCGTCGCATAGGCCACCGCGGTAGTGGCGGCGACCAGCGCCACGCCCTGCAAGGTGAAAAGATGGATCAGCGACAGCACGCGCCGCTGGGAAATCATGGCAAACGCGAGCAGCAGCAGCAGGGCGGCGAAAAGGTTGATGAGCTGACCGAACAGCGCGCTCATTTCTACGAGCCGAGGAGAATGCGGATCAGCATCGCCATGACGGCCAGCAGGAAGGCGGTGGCGAGAAACTCCGGCACGCGGAAGATGCGCATCTTGGCGTTGAGCGTTTCCACCAGCGCGAGCAGAAAGCCGCCGATCGCCAGCTTCAGGACCAGCACCG
>DASRFY010000142.1:0-35012 GCA_035651315.1 Burkholderiales bacterium | reverse complement strand
ACAACCGGGTAGTGCCGGCCGCGACGCTGTCGCGGGATGAACCTGCCGCTGGAGAACGCGATGTGCCCGAGTCGATTCCGAACACTGCGTTGCTCGAACGCGTGCTCACGCGCGAGAACCTGCAACGTGCCCTCAAGCAAGTACGAAGTAACCAAGGCGCGCCGGGCATCGACGGCATGACGGTCGATGAACTGCCGGCCTACCTCCGACGCCACTGGCCGGAAATCCGCGCCCAACTGATCGCGGGCAGCTACCGCCCGCAACCGGTGCGGCGCGTGGAGATACCGAAGCCCGACGGGCGCAAGCGCCTGTTGGGTATTCCCACGGTGTTGGACCGATTCATCCAGCAAGCCATTGCTCAAGTGGTAAGCGAGCAGTGGGAGCCGCACTTCCATCCAAGGAGCTACGGATTTCGCCCGCAGCGCTCGGCCCACCAGGCTGTGCGGCAGTTGCAAGCGGACATCCGCAGCGGCTCCCGTTGGGTGGTCGATTTGGACTTGGAAGCGTTCTTCGACCGAGTCAATCACGATCGGCTGATGAGTAGGCTGAGGCGGCGTGTGGAGGATGTAGCGCTGCTGCGCCTGATCAACCGCTACCTGAAGGCCGGGGTTCGCGGTGGTGAGCGCACGGAAGTAACGACGATGGGTGTGCCGCAAGGCGGCCCGCTCTCACCGGTGCTCGCCAACGTGGTGCTGGATGAACTGGACTGGGAACTGGAACGGCGCGGCCACCGCTTTGCCCGTTATGCCGATGACTGCAACATCGTGGTCAAAAGCGAACGCGCGGGAAAGCGGGTGATGCAAAGCGTGAGGCGCTTTATCGAAGAGTCACTGCGGCTCACGGTGAATGCGAGAAAGAGCGCGGTGGAGCGGCCCTGGAACCGCAAGTTCCTCGGCTTCACGGTCACGCGCAACGGCACGAGGCTGAAGGTGGCCGAGCAGGCCATCGACAAGCTGAAAGACCAGGTGCGCGAGCTGACCCGTCGTACGCGAGGCCACCGTCTGCGCGACATCGTGGCAGAGCTGAGAGACGCCCTGCTTGGTTGGAAAGCGTACTTCGGCATTGCCGAAGTGCTGAGCCCTCTGCGCGAGATCGACAAATGGATACGACGCAAGTTACGCTGCTATCACTGGAAGCAATGGGGTCGGGCGGGCTATCGGGAATTACGCCGACGCGGGGTGAGCGTGCGAGACGCATGGCACACCAGCAAGTCGGCACACGGCCCGTGGCGGCTTTCCAAGACTCCGGCGCTCGCGTTGGCGTTGCCGGCGCGCTACTTCAGCAGTCTGGGGCTGCCGAGTCTGGCGGCGTGACAAGAATTCAATCCATCGAACCGCCGTGTACGTGACCCGTATGCCCGGTGGTGTGGGAGGGAGGGGCCGTGAGGCTCCTTCCTATCCCGATTAGGCGTCACGAGTCCCATGAATTTTGACCTACTCTTCGTACCCCGACCGTCAAGCAAGGCTGACGACAGCTTCTTCGCTGCCGCCGGCAAGACCCTCGCGATCCCGACGCGGTTCGAGAAATCGTGCAAGGCCTATTGAATCCTGTCGGAGGAGGATAGCGAGATGTCTGAACGAATTTCGTTAGACGGAAAGGTCGCGGTTGTGACTGGGGCCGGCCGCGGGCTGGGGCGGGCATACGTCGAACTCCTTGCCGAACGCGGCGCCCGGGTCGTGGTGAACGACCTGGGGACCGACGTATCGGGCTTCGGGAAGGACTCCACAATAGCGGAACAGGTGGCCGACCTCATTCGGTCGCGTGGCGGCGAGGCAATCGCGAATGACAGCGATATCTCCAGTCCTGAAGGTAGCAATGACTTGATCGCGACGACCATCGAGCATTTCGGGAGAGTAGACCTTCTCGTGAACAACGCTGGTATCTGCGGAAGCCAGCTATTCGAGGACGCCACTCTTGATGATTTCGATCACTACTGGCGCGTGCACCTCGGCGGCCCGGTGAACACGGTTAAGGCCGCCTGGCCGTACATGGTCGCACAACGATATGGGAAGATCATCTTCACGACGTCAGTCGCCGGGCTGTTCGGAATACGTGGCCAAGCCACCTATGCGGCGGCCAAGTGCGCGGTAGTTGGATTGATGCGCATTCTGGCAATTGAAGGTGCTGAGCATGGGATTCTCGTGAACACCATTTCGCCATCCGGGTACACGAGGATGCACCCGGCCGCGACAGGGGCTGAGTCGGTCTTCGGCCGCACCCGGGATACCGCCGCTTGGCTGAAACACAGTGAAGCCGCCATGCCGGTCGAGGCTGTTGCGCCAGCGATCGTCTGGCTGGCAAGCGATCGTTGTTCGGAGACGAACCGCATTTACAACGTGGAAGGGGGAGCAATCCAACGTATTGCTATCGTCATGGGAGCTGGCTTCCACGATTCACATCTGACGCCCGAAAGCATCGCCGAGAACTACGCAAAGGTTGAATCGATCGAGGGCTTCTCCGAACCGGGTCCGTTCGAGCCCAGTAACGGCGGTATATAAATACAGATACCTGGAACGGTGAAGTCTTGAGGAACGACGGTTACTTCATGAACACGACGATCGCGAGATATCCAAACTCGGAGCGGCTTCTCAACGACACATACGTGACGCCTAACAAGTGCGATGCAGCTGACATTGGCATCGCGCCAGAGCAACCGTCATCGCAGCCCGCCGCAGAACAACACGTTATGCGGCAACATGGGTCGATCCTATTGAACTTGTCTAAGCTGTGAAGTTCACGCTCTATTTCGAAGCGATTCGCGTCCGCCCAGATCGGGCGATCATCCAGGAGGCGTGGATCGAAAGAGCGATCCGAGCACCGATCGGAGAAACGATTCAGGCTGATGGTCGGATCCGGCGATGGGTTCAGGCGCCGGAGATGGAAAATCGATATTTGCGCGTTGTACTTCTCCCCGATGGGGAGACTGTTCATAATGATTTTTTTGATCGATGGTTTGCGCCATGAAGGTCCGCTACTTTGCTGATACCGACACGTTGCTCATTGAATTTCGTGACGCACCGGTGGTCGAGACTCGTGATCTGGACGAGAACACCATGTTGGACTTAGATGCCGAAGGGAATATTTGCGCCATTACGGTTGAGCACGCATCTCAGCGCGCCGGTGCTCCGCGATTCTCGTACGAACAAGTTTCCGCATAACCGCGCGAACGACCGCGACGCTAGAAAGCGCTGCGCGCTTCCGGGCGCTCGTCATCGCGGACGTTGAGGCTGTAGAAAAAGCCCTTCTTGGGTGATCCTTCGAAAAATGCGCGTTGTGGATTCAATGAGTTTCAGTAGCGAAAATCGTCCCGAGAGACTTTTTCTACACCCTCGTTAGGCGGCATCCGCACACCATAGCTATGAGCAAAGCAGACGTCGTGGCGACTATCTGCGAGGCGCTCGCGGCCGGAGATGTTGCGGTGGCCAAGAACATCGCTCGCGCTCAATACCCCTTCGTTCCGGGCGCCGCCCCCAAGCGCCAATACACGGAGCTCGAGTCCCTCAGAATCTTCTTTCGAGACGGCTTCATAGACCGCTATTCAGGAGCTCGCCTCATCTTTCCCGGCACTCTCCGGCTCCTATCTAAGCTCCTCCCTGATGAGTTTCCAGCGCACCCGAACTGGAAGATGAGCGAGAGCCACGAGATCTACTGGGAGCTATTTCCGACGATCGACCACGTTGTGCCCGTTGCGCGGGGCGGGGCCGATGCACCGGAGAACTGGGTCACGACCTCCATGGTTCGGAACGCTGCCAAAGCGAACTGGACGCTCGAAGAGCTCGGCTGGGTGCTTCTGGAGCCAGGGCACGACGGAGCGTGAGACGGCCTCACTGGTTGGTTCTGCCGGTACATCGCCGCGAACGACGGTTTCTTGAAGGACAGCTATCTTCAGCGCTGGTACCGCGCCGCTGTGCGTGTAGCGGATGCCGCTTAACAAGCGCTTGAAGCTGGCGGGCGCTATCGTCGTAAAGGAATCCGTTATGTCGTGCCCTGGCGGGCACGGGACTTCGTCCACCGCCCGTTGCGCCGGCGGGCGGGTCGCCCGCAGCTTAAGCACGATCCGTTAGGCCGCTTGTTGCGTGATGCGCAACGCGGTATACTGTAAATATGATCCAGTCGTTCCGACACAGAGGGCTGAAGAGGTTCTATGAGTCGGGACGTGCGGCAGGCGTCCAACCCCACCACGCAAAGCGGCTTCGGATGCTACTGACCGCCTTGGATACGGCCCAGTCCATCGAGGACGTGGATATTCCAGGGTTTCGACTACACCAGTTGAAGGGGGAAGAACGAGGTCGCTGGTCGGTGTGGGTAAACGGCAACTGGCGCGTGACTTTTGAATTCAAGGACGGACACGCCTACGTCCTGGACTATGAGGACTATCACTAATGGCCATGCACAATCCGCCCCACCCGGGCGAGTTCATTACCGAGGTGTATCTCGAGCCGAACAAGTTGAGTGGCCGGGAACTCGCCGCCAAGCTGGGTGTGGCCGCCTCGACCCTGAATCGCATTCTCACCGGCGCAAGTGGCATCAGCCCCGAGATGGCATTACGGCTTTCGAAGGCGCTGGGTCGTTCGCCCGAAAGCTGGCTTGCGATGCAATACAACTACGATCTATGGCAGGCGAAGCAGCGTGTGAAGCTCGGCAATGTCGGCAGGGTCAAGCTCACGGCGGCCTAACCGGCGCTTGCAAGCGACGCACTCGCGCTGCGCGCTCGTGCGCGCCTGAAGCGCGACGTAAGGACTTCCCCGACACCGCAATGGTGTTGATGACGAGGCAGGCGCCTTTTCCCGGCCAAAAGCGGCGCTGTTAGGGAGGAAAGCGATGCCGCGTGCCAATCGCCATTTCTTGCCCGGCCTGATCTGGCACCTCACCCATCGCTGCGACGAGCGCGACTTTCTGCTGAAGTTTTCCCAGGACAGAATCGGCGCTTCGCGCCGCTGCTTCGGGCCAGTCACGCGGATCGCTGGGCGGTGCCTCAATACGGCATCCGTAGTTGGCAATGCACGTGGAAAGGAGCAAAGCGCTCCAACTGATTTTCGCGGCCGGAGGGGCTGCAACCGCGCTTCCGCGTCGGTCGGCACGCCGCGCCTATATGGATGAGCCAATCTGCCGCATGATTGCTATCGAGTTCCGACTTTAAGGGAGAGAAATGAATGAAAGTGGTTCCGGGATTGTCTTTCATTGTGTCGTTCGTGCTCTTAAGTGGAAACATTGCCGCCGCGGAAGACGTGAAGCCGGGCGGCATCACCGTCTTGCAGGAACCTGCCGCGACGATGACCTACGGACGCATGGCGAAGATCAAGGCGGCGGTCGAGGCGCTGGATCTGGACGCGCGCGAGATCACATTGAAAGGACGGAAGGGTCGCTCGGTAACGCTGCATGTGGAGGAGCGGGTGAAGAACCTGCCCGAGGTGCAGATCGGCGACGAGGTGACCGTGCGCTATTACGAGTCGGTGGCGTTGGAGTTGCGCAAGGCACAGGAGGGCGATGCCGCTGCCCCGGACGAAGCAGCGGCGAAGAGCGCTGAGCCGGGAAAGAAAATGGGCGCGGCCGCAGTAAAGACGCTGACCATCATTGCGGATGTCGATGCCGTGAGCCCGAAGGGAAAGACCGTGACGCTGAAGGGACCGAATGGGGATTTCGTGGATCTCTACGTCCGCGACCTGAAGGTGCTGGAATCGGTCGCGGCAGGCGATAAGGTAATCGCGACCTTCACCGAGGCGGCGGCGGTTTCCGTGGAAACTCCTAAGGAGAAGGAGCCAAAGACAAAAAAGAAGAAGAAAAAGTAGCCGAAGTATCTCGTCAGTGCCCCGAAATTCGAGTACCTCCGTAGTCGGTGTTTTTGCTCGTACACTATCAGACGACAATTACTTGCGCGTATATGAGGTAATACCCAATGTACGCTAACAAGGCGCTCCACGCGGCCGGCTACGCCGGCGCGAGAGCTTGGTTTAGGCAGCATCACGACCGGCGCGGCAGAATTGTGAGAAATCTCTTCGCAAACGGACTGTTTGTCGTCGGGAGCCTGACGCTGTTGCTGTTTCTTGTCCCGGTCCCCGTAATCGCAGCGACTATGCCTGCGGTGAAGATGAAGGTGGTGGACGAGCACGACGGCACGCCGATCCCGGGCCTTGTCGCGCTGTTCTGGGGAACGGCCCGCGAGGGCACGATCACCGGCCACGGCGGCAAGCACGCGATCCTTTTCGCGGTGGAGGCGGTTTCGGATGAATCGGGCGAGCTGCGCTTCCCAAAGCAGGATTTCAGCAGTCAGCCGTTCTTCCTCAACACGAACTACGAAAACCCGTCGATGCTCTTGTTGAAGCCGGGCTACGCGCCGCTCGTCCTCCATAACCAGCTTCGCATCGTCCCGACCCTCGCCGAGGCTTCGAGATGGGAATACGAAGGCAAGACGGTAAAGATGAAAAAGGCGACGGACGAGCTGATGCGGCAGCAAGCCTACCTGATTACCACCTACACCGATATGATGCTGGGGTTCGACGGTGGGTGCACATGGAAGCAGGTGCCCCGTGCCCTTGTGGCGGCAGATCGCATGTTCCCCGACCCCGGCAAGACGAATACGCTCTGCACACTTTTCAGGAATGATGCCCTGTTCGTCCAGCGAGGCTGCGGTTCGCCCAAGGCATTCTTCGAACCGTACCTTCGCCCGTAGCTACCGGCCAGAATACTCGCCGCGATCTCTCCAATGAGAAAGATGCCGCCTGGCAAGGCCATGCACGGGACCGCTTCCCAGCGTCGCTCCGCGCCGCCGCTCGCAGCCTCTGATGGCCGACGTCAGACGTTTCGATGAGCCACGCCGAATCGAAAGCTGGCAAAGTGTTCGAGAACCTCGCCCTTTTTGGAGTTGGCGTCCCGGTTGTTGGCCTGCTTATGGGCGGCATCTACTCAATACCCGCGATGCGTGTCTGCAAAGGCCGCGAGCCCTGGCTCAGCGTGTCGTTGAGCATCGGTTTAGCTATCACCGTCTTTGGCCTTGGATACCTTGCCGACACCCCCATTCTCTTTTCCAGCGGAGCGTGGGGCTTCTCCGTCATCTTGTTACTTGTCGCTCGTCGTCTCCATGGCACTCTCGACGGCAACCTTGAACGCTTCGGGCTTGTTCACGCCGCCGCGCTGCTGACCGCATTCGCTCTTGCCGCCCTCGCTGCACATGGGATATCAAGAAGCGCCTAGCCCCCCGGGTCAACGCGGTCGCGGGCGACGTGCCGGCGTCTGCGAGCCACCGCGCTGCAGTGCCTTTGCAAGCGCCGTTCCGCGCCGCGCAATTCCACGTTGGGCCGCCTGTCTGCATGGTATCGATCATGCTGGCTTGGTCATCGATAAGACAATGGCGAGCCGCCCACTGATATGCCTGCAATCGCCCGCACAACGTGTTTGATCTGTGGCAGCCAGCAGTTGCGGGCTTTCCTCAGTCTGACTGAACGCGGAACGCCGCATGGGGCCGCAGGCCACCAGCACGTTTACGATTACACCATCATCGGCGTCTGCGCCGACTGCGAACACGGCCAATTGGAGACATTTTCCCACGATTGCTTCAGTCATCCGACAGACGAGGACTGGGACATGTATTGGTGGTATGCACTCGCTCCAGCTGATGTCGATCGCCTGACTGCGATGACAGAGAGATGTCCCGATAGATTGAACGCGCAATGCAATTGCGCAGTTCATCGGGGCTTACGAGAGAGTAGTGGCCGTCTGTGGGGTGGGGTCAGGCATGCCGTTGCTGTCAGACCCAAGGCAGCCTTTGCCTGGTTGCGTTTACAAGAGAGCGCCGAGTCGGTGACGCTGACTGTCGACAAGGAGAAAGGTCTTGGGTCAGCGGCCTAACACGGGAGACTGGGAGAGACCGGGGTGGGGCCCGCACGCTGATTACTTCTTGGCTGGCACTGCGTATCCGTTTCGCGGGTTTTCGAAGGTCGTGCCGTAGTTCGGTCGCGCTGCTTCCACGCTGGTTCCTCTCGTGGCCTGCCTGAAGAGGTTTTTAGCACGTCCGTCCGGTCAAACGGCGCTTCGCGAAAACTACTTATGGGGTTATGCAGACCCGGCCCAACCACTTCTTCCACGCTGCGCGCGTCGACCGATGGTTACACGCAGCGCCGGGCGCTACGGCGCTGTCGAAATCGACTTTGCCCGTTCGACTAAAGGGGCCATTTCCAGCACTAGCCCTCGAAAGGAGAACTGACTATGCCCAGCACCATCCGCCTTCACCGAGTCCTCCGTGCCACGCCCGAGCGGGTCTATCGGGCGTTCCTCGATCCGGACGCAATGGTGAAATGGCTTCCTCCCAACGGATTCACTGGCAAGGTTCATCGCATGGACGCCCGCGTCGGCGGCTCCTACAAGATGTCGTTCACGAACTTCACCTCGGGCAAAAGCCATTCGTTCGGCGGGGAGTACCTCGAACTGGTGCCGCACGAACGGATTCGCCACACCGACAAGTTCGACGATCCGAATCTGCCCGGCACGATGCAGGTGACCATTGCCTTAAAGAAAGTGTCCTGTGGGACGGAGGTGAACATCACCCAGGAAGGGATCCCCGATGTCATTCCGACCGAGGCCTGCTATCTCGGTTGGCAGGAGTCGCTTGTCCTTCTGGCGAAACTGGTCGAGGCGGAGATTCCGGACGAGACGTGAAACCAGGGTGATCGCCGTGCAACAATGCGCCCCAGCCGACGGGCCGCTCGCGCGCTCGTCGCCTGCGGCTGAGCTTGGCGTTGCATCGCCCTGCGCCAGGGTCGGGATATCCTTCCGGCACCCTGAGCAGCGTATTGAAGCAGGCCGAACTGAAGAGGGTCTCGTGCTGCTTGGCGAACGGCGCGGCTCGCACGGCGGGGGAACCTGGGCGCCGCCGGGTGGCCACCTGGAGTTCGGCGAGTCGGTCGAGCAATGCGCGAGACGCGAAGTGTTCGAAGAAACGGGCCTCGTGATCGAGCGCCTCTCGGCTGGCCCGTACACGAGCGATCTCTTCGCCTCGGAGGAAAAGCAGATCGCTTGCACCGTACCACCCGCCGACCAGCCCGGGCCGGGGTGGTCGGCATATGTGCGCGACGCGCACGAAATCCGGGCATGGCTGTCTCCCTCGGAAGGTAACCTTCGCATTGCGCCATGGGGTGTCGACAGACAATGCGCAGTCTGATACGTGCAGCCGTCCCGTTGCTCGACCGGTGAACAAGTCATGGTGTTGACACCCTCGCAGGCACGCACGTTTTACGATCGCTTCGGAAGAAAGCAGGATGCGCAGGCGTTTTATGAGGATGCGGCGCTCGATGACCTCGTTGCCCATGCGGCATTCGAGCAGGCAGAAAATATTTTCGAATTCGGTTGCGGAACCGGCCGCCTCGCGTCACGGCTGCTTGCGAGCCATCTTCCTTCTTCGGCATCGTACTTCGGCATCGACATAAGCAGCACCATGGTCGACATTGCAGCTCAGCGCGTCGCTTCCTACGCCGAGCGGGCCAGGGTGGCGCAGTCGGATGGCGCCGTGTCGTTTCCGCTTCCTGATCATTCGGTCGACCGCGTCGTCTCCACCTACGTCCTCGACCTTCTGTCGGAAGCAGACATTGGTACCGCGCTTTCCGAGGCGCATCGGGTGCTCGCGCCGAATGGTCAACTCTGCCTGGTGAGCCTTACGACAGGGAAGACTCCCGTCTCACGATTCGTTTCCGCGTTGTGGTCGGTATTGTTCCATTTGCATCCGCCGATGGTGGGAGGCTGTCGACCCATCTGCATCGATTCATTCGTCACTGCGCAGCGTTGGGCTGTTACGTATCGAAGTCTGCCCGTCCGCTTTGGCGTGCCGTCAGAAGTGCTCATCGCTAGCCCGGTAATGGAAGCGAGGTAGTGCGATTCTACGGCGACCTTCTGTCCCAACTTTGGGAGCGGCGCAAATTGGCGCCCCCGGACTCGTGCAAAGCATGCTACGCGGGCGGACAGACATGGTCCCATGGCGCTCCCGGCTACTCGAGCCCGAGCTCGCGCAGCAGCGCGATGAGGCGCGCGACGAGCGTGCGGTCCTTCGCGATCGAAAGCCGGGACTCCATGGCGCGCAGCCGGAAGCCGGGCTCGCGGCGCTTCACTTCGTCCAGTTCGCGGCGCGCGTCGTCGGTACGCCCGCGGGCATGGAGCGCCGCGGCCAGGATGAGGCGGCAATCGGTATAGGCGGGCTCGCGCTGCAGCGCGAGCCTCAGCGCTTCCTCGGCTTCGGCGTATTGCCCGAGCAGGTAATGCGCGAAGCCGAGGATGTTGAGATACCACGCGGGATGGACGGGGCTGAGCCGCATCGCCTTGCGCATGAGCAGAACCGCGTCGGCAGGGCGCTCTCCCATCAGGTAGGAACAGGCGAGGTTCGCCGCATTGTCGGCGTGGTTGGGATTGAGCGCCACGGAGCGCTCGCCGGCGGCGATCGCTTCGTCGTGCTTTCCCGCCAGCAGGTGGTAGTAGCCGAGAAGGGCGTGGGCGTCGGCGCAGTCCGCGTCGAGCTCGAGCGCCTTGCGTGACAGGCGCGCTGCGCGCTCCAGCCCGCCTGCCTTTCCCCAGCCGTAGCGCGACGCGCTGAGCTGCGTCCACGCCAGGCCGAGATGCCCGAGCGGAGAATCCGGCTCGATGCGTATTACCTGCTCGAAGCAGCGCGCCGCCTCGTCGTTCGCTTCGCGCGTGATGCGGTTCAGGTAATCGATACCCTTGTAGTAGGCGTCGAGCGCCTCGGGATGCCGCAGAAGCCGGCGCCATGCGCTCGCCTGCTCGCCGCGCAGCAGCTTCACGTCGAGCGCGGCGACCACCTCGCGCGTGATCTCGTCCTGCATCGCAAAGATATCCTCGAGATCGCGGTCGTAGCGCTCCGCCCAGAGGTGGCGGCCGCTCGTCGCGTCGAGAAGCTGCGCCGTGATGCGCACGCGGCCGCCGGCGCGCCGCACGCTTCCCTCCAGCACGTGGCTCGCGTCGAGGCGCGTCCCGACCTCGCGCACGTCCACCGCCTTGCCTTTGTAGGTGAAGGTGGAGTTGCGCGAGATGACGAACAGACCGGAAAGCTTCGAGAGGTCAGTGATGATGTCCTCGGTGATGCCGTCGCTGAAATATTCCTGCTCGGCGTCCCCGCTAATGTTCTGGAACGGCAGCACCGCAATCGATGGCTTCTCGGCGGACGTCTTGGCCGAGGCACCCCCCGGCTCGTGCGATCGCTCCGCCCTGCGCGCGGACTGGCTCTCGGGCAGTACGGCGTAGACGCGCACCGGATAGGCGATGTTCTTCGCCTGGTGCTCGCCCTGATCCTCGAACGCCGCCGCGACGCGGTTGCGCACCGCCGCGTGCACCGCCTCCGAGACCGCGATGCCGCCCGCCGCGGCCAGCACCTGCAGCCGCGCCGCCACGTTCACTCCGTCGCCGTACACGGTGCCGTCCGTCTTCTCGATGACGTCGCCCAGATGCAGGCCCAGGCGAAAGCGCATGCGCCGTGCCTCCGGCACTGCGCTCGAGGCAGCCTCCAGCTCCCGCTGGATCGCGAGCGCCGCGAGCGTTGCGCCGGCGGCGGTCTCGAACACCGCCAGCACCGAGTCGCCCGCCATGTCGACCACGCGGCCGCCGTTCGCTTCGATCTGTTCGCGAAAGACGCCCCGCGCCGCATCGAGCGCCGCCACCGTGGCGCGCTCGTCCGCGGCCATCAGGCGCGAATAACCCGCGACGTCCGCCGCCAGGATCGCCGCCAGGCGCTGCTTGACATCGGTTCCGCCCACCTGCGCTCCTCCCGAACTTCCCTGCCCGGATGATGTTACTCCGCTGTCATGGTCGAACGTAAGGCGTCCTGTGCGCGCACCGACAACTCGTTTTTTGCCAGACCGATTCCCAGGAATTGCCGAGCAGGGCTTTGCCGGAATCGGTGCCTGGATTCTTGGGCGCAACATGTTCGGTCCTGTCCGAGGCCCGTGGCCGGACGAAAGCTGGAAGGGCGGGTGGGGCGACGAGCCGCCGTATCACACGCCCGTCTTCGTGCTGACGCATCACCCGCGGGCGCCGCTCAGGATGAAGGGAGGAACGGAATTTCTCTTTGTCACCGAAGGCATTCGCGCAGCTTTGGAGCAGGCAACCGCGGCAACCGGCCCTGGCAGTGGATGAACGAGACTCACATGCACAAGAAGGATCAGGTCCTGAAATACTGAGTAAAGTGCTATTTGAAGCCCCGCCCCTATGGAAATATGGAACTTGAAAGGAACGAGCTCGATGAACACGGATCGCGAAGTTTCCACGCACTACAGCCGGGGAAATCTTCTCTCCCGGCTGAACGCGGCGTTGAGGGAGGATGGCGCCGATCCCGATCGTCCGAGCATGGCGGCGCTGGCGCCCTACGACCAGTTCCATGGTCGCGGCCTGGAAGCAACGCTGGAACTTGCCGGACTGATGCAAGCCGGGCCGGCCGACCACATTCTCGACGTCGGCAGTGGAATCGGCGGACCCGCGCGCTACTTCGCAAACCGCTTCGGCTGCAGGATCACCGGAATCGATCTGACACCCGAATTCTGCGACGTCGCCCGCCATCTGACGCGTCTGCTCGATCTCGAGGACAGGGTCAAGTTCGAAGTGGGCGATGCCCTGGCGACGCCGTTCGCCGACGCGAGCTTCGACGGCGCCTACTCGATGAACGTTTCCATGAACATAGCCGACAAACGCGGCTTCTACCGCGAGATCTACCGGGTGCTCAAGCCGGGCGCCTGGCTGGTGCTCTCGGAGGTCGCGAAGGGCGAGGGCGGGGAGCTGGACTTCCCCACGCCCTGGGCGGCCAGCGCGCGTACCAGCTTCCTGTCCACGCCGGAGGAGACGCGGCGCGGGCTGCTCGAAACGGGATTCGACGTCATTCGATTGCACAGCACCCTCGAGAAAGCTCGCGCGTTTGGCGCGCGCGCGCGAGAAATGGTCGAGCGCGGCGAAAAACCGCCGCATCGCGCCGTGATGCTGATTCACGGCGAACTCGCGACCCAGGCCATGGCCAACACGTCGCGGGGCCTTTCCGAGGCGAGAATCGTCCCCATCGAAGTATTGGCTCGCAAGCGGCCATCGCAACCTCAAACGCGAGGGAGGAGCGCCGCCGCTTCCGGCGGCTAGAAGACAGGTACATGGACGCTTACCCGATGCCGCATTTCAAGCCGAACGAGCCGGCGCTTGGTCGCGCTGCCCGCTGGCGCCGTCAGACCCACGCAGTGCGCGTTTTTGCTCGAGCAGGAAGCGACACCTGACACGTCCGGTTCGCCGGTAGTCAGACTGAAAAACGGGAGCGTGAGCATGCTGAGAACGCTTGTCGCCGGGGTTGCCGGCGGAACGACATTGAACCTGGTCATGCTCCTGACCTTTCGTGCAATCGGTTTTGGCTGGAATGGCGGCGGCATTCTTCTGACCTCTTCCATGCAAAGCCAGAAGCTGATAGCGGTCTGGACGAAGCTGGAGCCGCTTCCCCTCGTGGTCGTCAATCCTGCGCCCATCATAGGCGGCTTGGTGCTGTTCGGAATCGGCCATGCGTTCATCTACCGGTGGCTGTCGGTAGCCTGGCCGCGCGGGATAGTGAATTCAATTCCCGAGCGCACAACCGCGGACCTGTTGGACGAATACATGTTACGTTCGGTAGCGCAGGCACTTTCCCGACCAATTATCCAGTGCATGCACAAAGCGAGGTGCCTCAATGATCGCATGCAGGCCGGACGGCCCCAGCTCGCGATCGAGCACGAACTCGAAGGTGTCGGGGAGGATCTGATTTGCCGGGTCGAGATCCAAGGACTACGGGCCGGCGGTGGCCCGCTCGTAACGGGCATGCCAGGCCCCAGCCGGGCGTGCACGTTGGGCGACTCTTGCGGCAGGCTCGAGGCGGGCGCAATATCGCGGGGGCTTTTTATACGGTTTCATCGGGCGCATGAGAGAACACGCGACGCTGCGGCGCGATCGCCGATTCAGCGAGGCACAGGAATCTCAATGAAGATCGACATCGACAGGCTCACGGAAGCGGAACTGATCGACCTCAACAATCGAATCGTCGAACGCTTGAGGTTCCTGCATCAGATGCGGGCCCATGCCGAAATGCTCGAATTCCGGATTGGCGATCGTGTCGAGTTCCAACCGGAAGGCGGGCCGAGCATGGTCGGCATCCTGACCCGATACAACAAGAAGACGGTCACGGTGATCACGGACGCGGGGCAGCGCTGGAACGTCTCTCCTCATTTTCTGCGCCGGGCGAGCGAAACCGCGAGCGGCCAAGCGCCGGATCCGAATGTGATCCGACTGCACAAGAAGTGAGTGCGCGATGGCGGCCGCCCACCCGATGCTACGGCCCACTGCAAAGCGGGTTTTCTGCCGCTTCGTGGCTACCGGTCGGAAGCGTTTCGCCCGGGAGTCGCGTCGATGAACGATCTGTTGCCGGCCTGGCCGCTGCTCTCTGCTTTCCTGATCGCGAGCTTCGTGCTGGCGGTCACGCCGGGACCCGGCGTCTTCTATATCGTCACGCGCAGCCTTCTGCAGGGCCGCCGACACGGGCTCGCGTCGGTCGCAGGCGTTGCGCTGGGCAATCTGGGTAATGCGTTCGGCGCCTCGGTCGGGCTGGCCGCGCTGTTCGCCGTGTCGTCGGTCGCCTTCACGATCGTCAAGTACGCGGGCGCGCTATATCTCGTCCATCTCGGAATTCAGGCGCTGCGTGCTCCGCAGGCGGAGAGCTCGCCGGCGGCGCCCAAGCCGGCACGCCTGCGGCGGATATTCCGGGACGGTTTCGTCGTCGCCCTGCTCAATCCGAAGACTGCGGTCTTCTTCGCCGCGTTCCTGCCCCAGTTCATGAGCAACGAGGCGGCGCCGATGCTTCAGAGCGCAACGCTCGGGTCGCTGTTCGTGGCGATCGCCGCAGTCACCGACACGACGTATGCGCTGGCCGCCGGGGCGGTGGCGCCGGTACTGGCGGGCGGGCGCGGCGTCCGGGCGCTTGGGCGTTACGTCACGGGCGGCGTGTTTATCGGCCTTGGGGTTTTCACCGCGCTTTCCGGCTCGCGCAGCGGGAAATAGAACGTCTTTTCCTTTCGCGCCGGCATATGAATCCGGATCAGGGAGTCGAGCAGTCGCTCTTGATCACCGCGCTCACGCTGCGTCGCGTGGTGGGAATTCTCGGCATCGCGTTCCCATTCGTGCTGGTGTCCGGGAACGTGCTGTCTGGCGCGCACCGAATACAAAGCTCCATCAGCGCGTACTACCACACGGACATGCGCGATGTGTTCGTCGGTTTGCTGTGCGCGATTGGGGTGTTCCTGCTCTGCTACCGCGGGTACGAGATCAGGGATCGGGTCGCTGCCCTCGTGGCCGGCGCCGGCTCCATCGGCACCGCCCTTGTTCCGACGGCGTTGTCGGCCGAACCCACCGGGACCGAGAAGTATCTCGGCATCGTTCATTGGGCGTTCGCCGCAGCCTTCCTGCTTTCCCTCACGTACATGTCTCTCGTCCTGTTCAGAATGACGGGCGGGGAACCGACCCCGCAAAAGCTTCGACGCAACAGGGTGTACCTGATCTGCGGTTCGACGATGGCGGCCTGTTTGGCGCTGCTCCTGATTTATTCCGTTCTCCCCGCCGAGGCCAGGAATCGGCTGGCAGTCCTCGATCCCGTGTTCTGGCTCGAATCGATCGCCGTCGTCTGCTTCGGATTCTCCTGGCTGACGAAAGGCGAGGCGCTGTTCAAAGACGTAACGTAATCGCGCGCCGGGCGGATCGGGCGGGCGCTTCGCCGTCGGCGTCCGGTGTCGCCTCAGGACGGCAGGATCACGCCCTTGCCGGCCGTCTGCGTATCGAATAACCGATACGCTTCTTCCGCCTGCTCCAGCTTCCAGCGGTGGGTGAAGAGCTTGTCCACGTCGACGCCGCGGTCCGCGATGAAGCGCGCGCACTCGGCCTGTCCCACGGTGGAGAAGGTCCAGGAGCCGATCAAGGTCACCTGACGGCGCAGCAGGTCGTTGCTGACGTCCAGCGTGACGGTGTCGCCTTCGCCAACGAAGCAGGCCTTGCCCCAGGTGCGCACGCATTTCACCGCCAGCGCCCGTGCCGCGGGCGACGACGAGGCGTCCAGCGAAAGATGCGCGCCGAGGCCGTGGGTGAGATCCTTGATCGCCTGCACGACGTTTTCGGTGCTCTTCGGATTGATGAGCACGTCGGCGCCGAACTGATTGGCGCGGGCGAGGCGTTCCTCGCCGGTGTCGAGCGCGATCACGCGCGCGCCCATGGTGCTGGCGAGCTGGGTGGCGGAGAGTCCCACGGGACCCTGGCCGAAGATGGCGATGGTGTGATCGCCCTGCAGTCCCAGGCGGTGCAGCGCGCCCCACGCGGTGCCGGTGCCGCAGGAAATCGCGGCGCCGGTCTCGAAGGAAAGCTCGTCGGGCAGCGGCACGAGGGTGCGCGCGGGGCATTTCATGTATCTCGCGTGGGCGCCGTGGCCGGTGACGCCGTACACCTCGGCCACGCCCTCCACGCATAGCTGCGACCAGCCGGTCGCGCAATGCGGGCACACGCCGCAGCCGCGGTAGTGATGCTGCATCACGCGCATGCCGACGCGGGCCTGTTTTTCCGATACGCCGGGGCCGACCGCCGCGACCACGCCGCAAGGCTCATGGCCGGCGATGAGGGGGCCGCTCACCTTGCCGAGCCCGAGCGCGGAAGCGCCGCCGGCCGCGCGGTAGAACTTCAGATCGCTTCCGCACATGCCCGAAGCCTTGATCTCCAGCACGACCTCCCCGGGACCCGGCGTCGGGTCGGGAAACTCCAGGATCTCGAGCTTGCGCTCGCCGCGAAACACGACGCCTTTCATGCCTTCTCCCTCCCTGTTTCTGGTATGGTCCACGCAAGCCTCTACTGTAACCTGCTTCGGAGACCGGCAGCAGCGCCGTGTGCCTCCTCGACCTGCAACGCCTTCGCGCCTGCGTGGGCGAAGGACGTTGGCCAATACGGCCACGGGGAGCGCAAAACGGATGCTGGAATACACTATGAGGCGCAGCAACGGGAACGGGCATGGCATGGGCATTTTCGAAATTCCCGCCGGTCTCGGCGCTTCGTCGCTGCTTCGGTACTTGGTGAACTCCGTGTGTCCTCTGCGGCCAATGGATCGTTCAACGGGAGGAGAAGATGGCAAAGAAAGCGTTCATCAATCCGGAAGGGGTGCGCCGCATCGGCGCGTTTTCGCATGCCGCCGCGGTCAAGGGCGGGGTGACCGTCTATGTCAGCGGCCAGATTTCCCTCGACAAGGACGGCAAGCTGGTCGGCAAGGGCGACCTCGCGGCGCAGACGCGGCAGGTGTTCGAGAACATCAGGCTGATCCTCGAAGAGGCGGGCGGCAATTTCACCGACGTGGTGAAGATCACGCAGTACGTCGTCGACTTGAAGCCGGAGCACCGTGCCGTCATCACCGAGGTGCGCAACCGTTACGTCAATCAGGCCCATCCTCCCGCAAGCACGATGATCGGGGTGGATGCCCTGGTCATGGAGGGGCTGCTCATCGAGGTCGAGGCGATCGCGGTGATCGAGGAGGGCAGGGCGCTGTATCTGCCCTGATGCAGCCGGGGCGGCGGCCTGCGCGGTCGGGAGCATGCGAGCGGAGATCGGACTCATGCGCGCGGCGGCGCTGGAATGCACGCCGTACCATATCCGCGTCAACTGCAACGCAACGCGGAAGGCACAGAGAAGAGCAAAACAAGATCGGAACGCAAAGATCGCAAAGAAGCGCATAGGGCGCAAAGAAAATTTCAACAGAAAACCTCCGGCCGGTGCCCACTCCTGGGAACTCGCATCCTGAAGCGAGCGAACACACGCCGCGATGTCCGAGCGGGGTTGCCGTGATCTACCGGCGCATCGAACACGGTTCGGAGGAATACGAGGCGGAATGCCGGCTCCGCCACGACGTGCTGCGCAAGCCGCTCGGTCTCGATCTGTACGCAGAGGATCTGCAGGCGGAGCGTGCGCAATGGCACTTCGGCCTTTTCGACGGGGATGTGCTGGTCGCGTGCCTGGTCGTCGTGCCGGACGGCTTCCCCGAAGCGAAGATCCGCCAGACGGCGGTGCGTGAAGACTGGCGGCACCGGGGTCTGGGCCGCCGGATCATGCTCGAGACCGAAGCCCTGCTGAAGGCGGCGGGCTTCGACCGCGCCACTCTCAACGCGCGCAAGAGCGCGCTCGACTTCTATCGCAAGCTGGGTTACCGGATCGAGGGCGACGAGTTCATCGAAGTGACCATTCCGCACTTCCGACTATCCAAACGTATTTCAGGGTGAACCACCAAGCACACAAAGTCCACCAAGGAACCAAGAGTCTTTTCCCGGCAAGGCTCGCTTGGTGTTCTTTGTGATCTTGGTGGTTCCAGCCGAAGTCGTCCTTCCGTCGCCGTTCAGGGCGAGTGTGGAGCATCAGAATCGGCGGCTATGCCCTGGCGTGGAACACCGCGAACCATTTTTTTTCGTCGGTCCACGCGGTCACGTCGCGGAACGCCGCCCGATTCAACAGCGATTCGACGTCCTCGAGGCGGTACTTGTAGCTGTACTCGGTGCGAATGCGCTCGCCCTTCTCGAACGCGCGCGTCCCGCCCGTCCACGCGACCGTGACGCGCCGCCTGGCCTCGAGATGCATTTCCACGCGCGACATGCGCGCGTTGAAAAAACTCCGATGCCGCCAGTCCTTCACGTCGAAGTCCGATCCCAGCAGGGCGTTCACGTGACAAAGCAAGTTCAGATTGAATGCGGCGGTTACCCCTAGCGAGTCGTCGTACGCCGCGTCGAGGACGGACGCGTCCTTGACGAGATCGACGCCGAGCAACAGGCCGCCGTCGCGCGGGCACTGCGCGTGCAGTCCGGACAGGAACCGGCCCGCCTGCTCGGGCGTGAAATTGCCGATCGACGAACCCGGGTAGAAGAACAGGCGTTTGTGCTCGCCAACCGTGTCCGGCAGAGAGAAGGGGGCCGAGAGATCCAGTTCCAGCGCGAGCATGTCCATGCCCGGGAACAGGCACCGCAGGCCGTCGAGCGCGTCGCGCAGATAGTCGGTCGAAATATCCACCGCCACGTACTGCGCCGGCTGCAGGACGCCGAACAGCCGCTTCGCCTTTTCGCAGTTGCCCGCTCCGAGATCGATCAGCGTAACGCCGCGGCCTGTGGCGCGGCCGATGTCGCGCGCATGGCGCGAGAAAATATCGTTTTCGGCGCGGGTGAGGTAATACTCGGGTAGCCGCGTGATCGCATCGAACAGCCGCGAACCGAGCGGATCGTAGAAATATTTCGACGAGATGAAAGCCGCGGGCGCACAGAGGCCCTCGTGGAGTTCGCCGCGCGCATCCTGCCATCCACCCGGCGTGGGGCCGGACGGCGCGGAATTGGGTGCGGTGCGCCGTCGTGCAACGAGGCGCGCGCCGGCCTGCGATCGTTTTCCGGTCATCGTGGCGGAGATCCCGTGGGAGGCTGCCCGTTGCAGCCGGGCTGGAAAGACATGGTAGCCCCTGGCGTGCGAGCCGTGTGCTTCCGATCGGCTGGCGCTGTGTGTCTTCTGCCGGCTTCCCGGCCGGCGGGGAAATCGCTCAGCGGACGCGAGCGATCGCGGCGGACCATCTGGCACATCGGCTTTGAAACTCGCGTTCGCCGCGGAACGATCGATCGAGGTCTTCGCCCGGCGCAATCCGGCCGGAAGGCGCCGGCGCTCGCCGCCGTCACGCTCGTTGTTGGCGTTTTACTCTGCGCCGGCCGCGCGATCGCGGCGGTTTTTCGGAAGACAGCGGCGACTGTACGGGATCGGAGAAGCGGTCGTCCGCGGGCGCCTCGGTTGCGGTGTCGGTTTCGTCCGCGCCCGGTGCGGCGTGCTTGGGTGCGCGACGGCACGGCACTTTCGATGCTTTGAGCCTCTCGAACTGCGGCTTGATCGACCTCATGACCTCGCGACGTTTTCGAGCGCTGCCGCAGCGGCACCGTGCACAGCGGCTCGGCCGTCGGTGAAGGCGTCGGGGCCTCATCCGACTTGTAGCCGATACCACGGAATGGTGGCGGCCTTTGCCCGTACGGGCAAGAGTGGTCCAAGAACTTCGAACGGATCCCCTGATGTTGCCGTTGGGTCCGTTTATTTCGAGCCGGCTAAAGCCGTCTCCTGGTCTGCAGCTCTGCGACCGACGCTTAGTCGAGACCCCGAGCGCCCACTGCAAGTGTATACCTGCGAGCGCGGACGCGGTGTCGCGATTTGTGGACTGTTTTTGTCGCGACGCCGACGACAACCGGTGCCATCGCCCCGGCGTCGACGCGGCCCTTCCGGGTAAGCCGAGGATTCGACGCGCATTGCGCCCAAAGCGGGCGCCAACTACCGATGCTTTTCCGGGGCCGGCGGGCGGGCTCCGGCTCGCAGGCCTTTCCCGCTGCGCAGGCCTTCAGGCGGTCCGGGCTTCCGAGAGCTTGAGCTCGCGCATCATCGCTTCGCGCATGGCGAACTTCTGCGGCTTGCCGGTGACGGTCTTCGGCAGCTCGGCGACGAAGCGCACGTAGCGGGGGATCTTGTAATGGGCGATCTGCGCGCGGCAGAAGTCGCGGATCTCGTCCTCGGTCGCGCTCGTGCCCGGCTTGAGGACGATCCAGGCGCAGATCTCCTCGCCCATCGCGGGATCGGGCACTCCGAACACCTGCGCCTCCATGACCTTCGGGTGGCGATACAGGTATTCCTCGATTTCGCGCGGGAAAACGTTCTCCCCGCCGCGGATCAGCATGTCCTTCAGCCGGCCGACGATGTTGCAATACCCATCCGCGTCCAGCGTGGCCAGATCGCCGCTGTGCATCCAGCCGGCGGCGTCGATCGCCTCGCCGGTGGCCTGCGGGTCGTCCCAGTAGCCGAGCATCACCGAGTAGCCGCGGGTGCACAGCTCGCCGCTGCGCCCGACGGGGACGATGCGGCCGCGCTCGTCCACGATCTTGACTTCGAGATGCGGCAGGATGCGGCCGACCGTCGACACGCGCCGTTGCACCGGATCGTCGACGTCGCTCTGGAACGAGACCGGGCTGGTCTCGGTCATGCCGTAGGCGATGGTGACTTCGTTCATGTGCATCTCGGCCATGACCCGTCGCATGGTCTCGATCGGGCAGGGCGCGCCGGCCATGATGCCGGTTCGCAGCGAGGACAGATCGAAATCGCGGAAGCCCGGATGCGCCAGTTCGGCGACGAACATGGCCGGCACGCCGTGCAGCGCGGTGCAGCGGTGCGCCTGCACCGCGCGCAGCGTGGCCTCGGCGTCGAAACTCGGGGCGGGGAACACCATGAGCGCGCCGGTGGCCACGCAGGCCAGCACGCCGAGCACCATGCCGAAGCAGTGATACAGCGGCACCGGAATGCACAGCCGATCCTCGTGCGTCAGGCGCATCGCCCGGGCGCTGAAGCGGGCGTTGTTGACGATGTTGTAGTGCGACAGCGTGGCGCCCTTCGGCAGGCCGGTCGTGCCGCTGGTGAACTGGATGTTGATCGCGTCGTCGGGGTCCAGCGCGGCGCACAGCGCCGGCAGCCGGTTGCGGTGCGCCGGTCCGGCCAGCGCGGTCAATTCCCGGAACGGGAGCATGCCGGGCGGCCGCGGGCCGTCGCCGGTCAGCACGATGTGTTCGAGATCCGGGAACCGCGCCAGCCGCAACGCCTGTCCGCCGGGAGCGGTCTCGATCTCGGGGGCGAGCGATTTCATCATCGCGACGTAGTCGCTCGATTTCAGCGCCGCCGCCATGACCAGCACGCGGCAGCGCGTCTTCTTCAGCGCGTGCTCCAGCTCGGCGCCGCGATAGGCGGGGTTGATGTTGACCAGTATCGCGCCGATGCGGGCGCTGCCGAGCTGCACCAGCAGCCATTCGGCGCAGTTCGGCGCCCAGATGCCGACGCGGTCGCCGCGCCCGACTCCGAGCGCGAGCAGTCCGGCGGCGACGTCGTCGCAGCCGCGCTTCAGGTCGTGCCAGGACAGGCGCTCGCCGGTGGGAGCGAAGACGGCCGCATCGCGCGCCCCGTGGCGGGAAACGGCGCGATCGAGCAAGGCCGGAATCGTCAGGAATCGCAGCGGCTCGGCGGTCGTCCCGGCGACGTAGGACTGGCCGCCGCGTGGCCGGCGCGCGTCGTCGCCCCCCGCGCGCAGCCAGTCGGAGGCGAAAGGATTGGCGCTCATGGTCCGGGTTGTTAGAAGCCGCGCCAGTCGCCGAGCTGCTCGAAGGCGTGCGCGGCGCGGTAGATCGTCGATTCGCCGTAGTGCTTGCCGATGAGCATGAGCCCGATCGGCAGGCCCTGGCTCATGCCGCACGGAATGGTCATGGCGGGATGCCCGGTCACGTCGAACGGGCAGGTGTTGGGCAGCATCTCGAAGCCGCGCTGGCAGTACAGGGCGAGCGGCGCGTTCTGCTCCGGCAGCGGCGTGGCCTTCATCGGCAGCGTCGGCATGAGCAGCAGGTCGTGGCGGTTGAGCACGTCGTCGTACGCCTGGCGCAGCAGCCGCGCGAGGTTCTGCGCCTTGGCATAGAAATGCCCGCGATAGTGGCGCACGAAGTATTCCCCGATCAGCATCGAGATCTTCAGCGTGCGCGACAGCTCGTTGGCGCGGGCGCGCCAGTTGGCGTGGGCGTCGAGCAGGCTGGTGGTGTAGAGACCTTTCCAGTTAAAGCCCATGCCGTTGCCGTGCATCATCTGCATCTCGAGGCCTTCGAGCGCGATCGAGGTCCAGATCGCGGGTCCGTCGAGGTGCATCGGGATCGACACCTCCTCGACGAGGGCGCCCAGGGCGCGCAGGCGCTCCGCGCCCTGGCGCACTTTCTGGTCGACGTCGGGCTCGCTCGACGCATGCCCGAACCCCTCGGTGACCACCGCGATGCGCATGCCGGCGACGCCGCGTCCGAGCGCGGCGGTGTACTTGTCGACGCGCACGTCGTACTGGCGCGGGTCGAGGCCGTCGGCGCCGGCGATCGCCTCGAGCAGCAAGGCGTTGTCGGCCACGGTGGCGGTGATCGGGCCGGTGTGATCGATGGTGGCCTCGATCGGCATCACGCCGGTGTAGGGGACCAGTCCGTGCGTGGGCTTCATGCCGTAGCAGCCGCACCAGCAGGAAGGCATGCGGATCGATCCGCCCTGGTCGCCGCCGATCGCCATCTCCAGTTCGCCGCTGCCCACCAGCGCGCCGGAACCGGAGGACGAGCCGCCGGCGGAATAGCCGTACTTGTAGGGATTGTGCACCGGGCCGAGCGCCGAGGTGTGGCTGCCGCCCGACAGGCAGAAGTATTCGCAGTGCGCCTTGCCGACGATGGTGCCGCCGGCGTCGAGGATGCGAGTGACAACCGTGGCGTCGATGTCCGGCACGTAGCCCTCGAGCGTGGAGGCGCCGTTCATCATCGGCACGCCGGCGAGGCACACGTTGTCCTTGAGCACGACGCGTTTGCCCGCCAGCGGACCGTAGGGCGCGCCGCGCACCTCGGTCTTCACCGCCCACGCGTTCAGCGGGTTCTCGCCGGCGCCGGGGCGATAGCCCGGCGTGCGCGGGTAGCGTACCGGCGGCAGGTTGTCCGGAATCTGCTGCAGCCGGTCGTAGGCCTGGAACGTGCCCTCCATGACGTCCATGTACTCCTGGATCTCGGCCTCGGACATGCTCATGTGCAGCGAGGTCACGATTTCCTTCATCTGGTCGAGCGTCGGGCGCTTTACGCTGGTCATAGACACTCCTGCTGCCGGCGCAGCCATGCCGGCGGGTGATTGGGTAGTTGAAATCGAAGGCGCCGGGCGCGGCGCCGGGGCCGGGGGAGCTTGCTTCGCTACAGCGGCCCGCTGCGACGGCACGGGTCGCGGCGCGGGCGGTCGTTGCGCCGCCACGGGTGCGGCAGCACGCGCGCCGCGCGTCACGCGCACCGACCCCAGGCCGAGGGCCTCGACGAGCGCGGTTCCGGCGCCGATTTCCTCCGCGCCGAATTCGCGTTCGACGCGCCCGCGCTCCAGCACGGCCACACGGGTGGCGACGTCGAGCACGACATCGAGGTTCTGCTCGACGATGACGATCGCGAGCCCCGCCTCTTTCCTCATTCGCGAAAGCATCTGCCCGATCTCGTGCACGATCGAGGGCTGGACGCCTTCGGAGGGCTCGTCGAGCAGCACGACGAACGGGTTCGGAACGAAGGCGCGAGCGAGCGCGAGGATCTGCTGCTCGCCGCCGGAAAGCGTGCCGCCGCGCCGGTCGAGCAGCGGGGCAAGACGCGGGAACAGCGTCCCGCAGCGGTCGACCGCTTCCTGCTCGGATTCGTGCGAATCGCCGGTCCAGGCGAGGCGCAGGTTGTCCAGCGCGCTCAGGCCCGGCAGGATGCCGCGGCCCTGCTGCACGTAGGCCAGTCCGCGGCGGCTGCGCAGGTGGGCGGGCTCGCGCGTGACGTCCGCGCCGTCGAGCGTGATGTGTCCGCCGGTCGCGGGCAGCAGGCCGACGATGGTCTTCAACAGCGTGGTCTTGCCCATGCCGTTGTGACCGACGATGCCCAGCGCTTCGCCTTCGTGGAGCCGCAGGTTCACGCCGTGCAGCACCGGCGCCCGCCCGTATCCCGCGCGCAGGTCGCGCACCTCGAGCAGCACGCGGCCGGCGCCGGCGTGCGCGGCCGCCTCGCCCGAGGGTTCGGCCGTTGCCTGATCCGCGGATATCCGGCCTGGTGTCATCGGGCGCGATTCCCGATATAGACCTCGCGCACGGTCGGGTCGTCGAGGACCCGCTCGGCCGATCCTTCCACCAGGATCGAACCCTGGTGGAAGACGGTGACGCGCGATCCGAGCATGCGCACGAATTCCATGTCGTGGTCGACGACGATGACCGATGCGTTCTGGTTGATGCGGCGGATGACGCCGATCAGCCGTTCGACCTCGTTGCCGGTCATGCCGGCGGCCGGCTCGTCGAGCAGCACCAGCCAGGGATTCTGCACCAGCACGACGCCGATCTCGACCATCTGCCGCTGGCCGTGCGACAGCTCGCCCACCGCTCGCCGCAGGATGTCTCCCAGCCGAAGCTCGGCGGCGACTTCCTCGACCGCGCCGCCGGCGCCGGCCCAGCCGTGGATGCGCCGCGCCGAGAGCCACAGATTCTCCTGCACCGTGAGGCCGTCCATGATCGACGGCACCTGCGTCTTGATGCCGATGCCCAGCCGCACGATCTCGTGCGTGTTCCAGCCGGTGACATCGGTGCCGCGAATGAGGATGCGGCCGTTTTCGTGATGCATCGGGTACTGGCCGGTGAGGCACTTGAAGAAGGTGCTCTTGCCGGCGCCGTTGGGGCCGATCAGGCAGCGCAGCTCGCGCTCGCGCAGCGAAAAGTTGACGGCGTTGACCGCGGTTACGCCGCCGAATCGCATCGTCAGCTCGTGGGTTTCCACCACGCCGCTCATCGCTGCTCCCCGGGCGACGGTCCCAGCGTGCGGCGGGCGGTGCCGGGCTGCGCCTGGCGCCGCCGCGACCGCCGGCTTCCGTATGCCCAGACCCGCTGCAATGCCGGCACCACGCCGCGCGGAATGCCGAGTACGACGACGATCAGCAGCGCGCCCAGGATCAGCGAGTTGTCGATCACGGTCTGCTCGCCGAGAAGGATCTTGACGTAGCCCAGCGCGATCGCGCCGAGAATCGGACCGATCAGCGTGCCCAGGCCGCCGACGATCACCCAGATCAGCACCTCGGCCGCCTGGCCGAGACTGAACAGCCGCGGGGTGACGATCTCGGCCCAGTTGGCGAACAGGCAGCCGGCCAGCCCCGCCATCGCGGCGGCGACGGCGAAGATCGCAGTCTTGTAGGCGGGAACGTTGTAGCCCATCAGCTCGCAGCGCTCCTCGTTCTCGCGGATGCCGACCAGAACGCGCCCGAAGGAACGCGCGAGTATCCAGCGGCACACGAGATAGCACAGCAGCAGCGCGGCCGCGCACACGTAGTAGGTCGGAAGCCCGAACAGCGAGATGTCCGGGTAGCCGGGGACGTTGAGCGTCTGGAATCCGGGAATGCCGTTGAAGCCGCCGAGGCGGGCGGCGCCGATCACGTACGCATCGCCCGCCGTGGCGCTCATGAACTTGAACAGGATGAGCGTCACCACGAGCGTGATGACGCCCATGTAGACGTCGCTGATGCGCCCGTAGAACATCATGGCGCCGATCACCCCGGCCACGATCGCCGGCACCAGCACGGCGAGCAGCAAGGGCAGGGTGCTCTCGCCGATGTTGATGACGGCCACGGCGTAGGTGTACGCGCCGAGGCCGAAATAGGCGGAGTGACCGAAGCTGAGCAGCCCGGCGTAGCCCCACATCATGCCGAGCGAAAGCGCGAACAGCGCCCAGATCAGCAGGACGGTGGGGGTATGCGTGTCGGCGGCCAGAGGCAACAGCGCGAGGATCGCCGCAGCGACGAGAAACCAACCCCAGCGCATGCGCCCCACGGACTGCCAGGCGATCATGTGCCGTCCCGGAAGAAGCGGCCGGTAATGCCCCTGGGCATCAAGCGCAGCAAGATGATCGCCAGCGCGAGCATCGCGATCTCGCCGACGACAGGGTCCGTCGCGAAGGAGACGAACTGGTCCACGGTGCCGAAGATGACGGCGCTCGACAGGGTGCCGGAAATCACCGCCGCGCCGCCGGTGATGACGGTGATGAAGGCCTTGGCGATGTAGGCGCCGCCGGCCGAAGGCAGCAGGCCGGTGAGCGGGGCCAGCACGCCACCCGCGAGACCGGACAGGGCCGCGCCGGCGGTAAACGTGATCATGTACACCTTGCGCGGGTCGTAGCCGAGCGAGGACACCACCTCCGCGCCCTGCATCGCACCGCGCGCGATCAGGCCGGCGCGGGTGAATCGGAGAACGCCCCACATGGCCACGAACAGCGCGCACGCGACGAGGATGATGAACAGGTTGTAGCCGCCCATCTGGTACTCGCCGAGCTGGTAGCCCGAAATCGGCGCCGGCACGCTGACCGCGGTGTTACCGAAGATCAGCGTGACCAGCCCGATGAGCAGCAGGCTCAGGCCCCAGGTGGCGAGCATGGTGTCGATCATGCGTCCATAGAGGAAGCGGATGATCGTGCGTTCGACGATCAGGCCGATGATGCCGACCACCAGCGGCGCCACCACGAGCATCGCGAAATAGATGTCGATGCCGGCGTTGTAGCAGGCGATGGTCGTATAGCCGCCGAGCATGACGAACTCGCCGTGCGCGAGGTTGATCACCCGCATCATCCCGAACACGATCGCGAGCCCGGCGCTGGTCAGCGCCAGGAAGGCGATCATGTACAGGACTTCGAGCCCGACGACGCCCGCGTAGTCCATCGGGCTAGATCTTCACTTCGTATTGCCGGTTCTCGTTGGGGTTCTTCAGCAGGTCGCAGTACTGGGCGGTGTCGCTCGGCGGACGCTGCTTGACGGTTTCCAGGATCATGAGCTTCTGGTTCCTGACTTCCATCACGTGGATGTCGAGCGAGCAATGGTGCGTCTTGGGATCGATCGTCACGGTGCCCGCGGGACCTTCGATGGATGGGCCCGACTCGATCGCCTTGAGCACCGCCGCGCGGTCGAGTGAACCGGCCTTGCGCACGCACTCCGCCCAGAGCTTGATGCCCTGGTACTGCGAGACCGCGATCTCGTGCACGATCTTGGTGTCGCCGAACTTCTTCTGCCAGGTGGCGAGGAAGGCCTTGTTGGCGGGCAAGGTGGATTCCTGGCTGTAGTTGCCGGCGATCAGGATCCCGTCTCCCTCCGCGGGGGAAAGCGCCAGGTGCTCGTTGCCCACGCCGAAGGTGGTCGAGGCGAGCGGGATCTTCTTGTTCATGCCGGAGGCCGCCCACTGCCGATAGAAGGACATGTGCGCGCCGCCCACCAGCGCCGAGACGACCCAGTTCGGCTTTTCCTGCTGGATCTTGGCGATGGTCGATCCGAAGTCGGCGACATCCAGCGGGAAGAAGTCGGTCTTCGCCACCGTTCCCTTGCGCTGCTCGATATAGTGCGAGAGCCACTTGGCGGTGATCTGCCCGTAGTTGTAGTCCGCGGCCAGGATGTACGCCTTGTTGCCCCACTGCTTCATGGCGCGCTCCACGATCGGCTCGACGGCCTGCGCCGGGGTGGTGCCGGTGACGACGACATTGCGGTCGCAGACGCCGCCCTCGTACAGCACGTTGTAGAAGTAGAGCGTGTTGCTGCGCTTGAAGGTCTGGCGGATGGCCTCGCGCGAGGCGGAGGTGATGCCGCCGTGCACGACGTCGACCTTGTCCGAGCGCGCGAGCTGCTGCGCGAACTTGGTGTACAGCGCGATATCCGACTGGGTGTCGTACTGGATGAGCTTGATCTTGCGTCCGAGCAGCCCGCCGCCGGCATTGATCTCGTCGACCGCGAGTCGCGTCGCGAGCACCATCGGCTTGCCGTAGATGTCGAGGTTGCCGGAGTTGTCGAGCACCGATCCGAGTTTGATGTCCCTGGCGGCCCATGCCGTGGCCGGCAGGTTGCCCGCGAGTGCGGCAGCGCCGGCCGCCGTCAGAAAATCACGCCGTGTGATCGCCATTGCAGTGTCCTCCCGTCAGTGGTGCGTTTTTGGATGATCAGGACTTCTTCTCCTGCTCGCCGTCGCCCTGCGCTTTGGGCAGGGCGGACGAGAGGTCGTAACCGATGGACTCGCCGATGCTCCTGAGCGCGGGAAGCTGCAGCGCCATGCCGAGGATGCTGTCCAGCACCTGGTTCACCGGCGGGCGGGCGCCGGATTCCGCGCCGGCGCCCGCGGTGCCTGGGGCCGCGCCGATGCCGCTCACCTGGTGGATGCGGATGCTCTCGATCTTTTCCGCGGGTTTCATCATCTGCGAGACGATCTCGGGCAGCTTGTCGAGGCGGTAGCGTTCCAGTTCCAGTTTCATCAGCCCGTCGCTGCGCGTGTTCTCGGCGGCGAGCCTTGCCTTGGTGCCTTCCGATTCCGCCAGCAGGCGCAGCCGCTCGGCCTCGGCGCGGGTGCGCACCGCCTGCGAGTCGGCCTGGGCGCGCTTGATCACGACCGCGGCCTCGGTCTCGGCCTTTGCCGCCTCGACCTCTCCCTCTTCCTGTACCCGCTTGAGGGAAATTTCCCGCGAACGCTCCGCCATGGCGCGCTCGCGCTCGGTCTGGACGTGCTCCTGTGCGAGCACGATGTCGGCGCGCGCCCGTTCGGCTTCGGCCTGCGCCCTCGCCTCCTCGGCATGCTTGGCGGCGAGCCGGATCGCGCTGTCGGCCTTGTGCAGTTCCGAGTTGAGCTGCGATTCGATCTCGAGCTTGCGCAGTTCCCGCTGCTTGGCCAATTCCATCGCCCTGGTCTCGCGTTCGCGGGCGATCCGGGCGTTCTCGCTCGCCACCATCGCGTCTTCCCGCGCCTTGGCGGCGTCGGCGCCGCTTGCCGCCTTGGTCTTTTCGATCTCGAGCTGCTGCGCGATCTGGGCCTGTTCTTCCTGTTGCTGCAGGGCCAGACGGCGCTTGGTCGCCTCGAGCTGCGTTTCGCGCACCGCGATCTCCGCTTCCGCCTCGATCTGCGTGCGGCGCTTCTTGTTGGTGGCGATGATCTCGGCCAGTTGCCGCATCCCGACGGCATTGAAGGCGTTGTTCTCGTCCAGCGAGCCGAACGGCGCCTGGTCGAGCCGCGTCAGCGACACCGAGTCGAGCAGCATGCCGTTGTGGGCCAGGTTGTCGCGCAACTGGTCGGCCACGCGATGGACGAACTCGCCGCGTTTCTCGTGCAGCGCGTTCATGGTTTCGCCGGCCGCGACCGACTGCAGCGCATCGACGAAGCGGCCCTCCATCAGGTTGCGGATGCCGTCGGGGTTGAGGGCGCGGGCGCCGATCGCCTGCGCGGCGGTGGCCACGCCGTCCGCCGTGGGCTGCACGCGCACGTAGAACTCGAGTTCGACGTCCACCCGGATGCGGTCGGTGGCGATCAG
This sequence comes from Burkholderiales bacterium, assembly GCA_035651315.1. Lineage (GTDB taxonomy): Bacteria > Pseudomonadota > Gammaproteobacteria > Burkholderiales > Eutrophovitaceae > DASRFY01. The sequence goes on along the minus strand of DASRFY010000142.1, from coordinate 5,088 downwards.
GGACTTGTCGCCGGTGCGCTTGACCTCCACGCGGTTGGTCCGCATGTTGATCTCCTCGACCTTGTGCAGGAAAGGCAGGCACAGGCAGCCGCCGGAGAGGACGACCTTCTGGCCGCCGAACCCGGTTCGGATGAGCGCTGTGTCGCGGGTGGATTTGCGGTAGAAGCGGTTCAGGAACGCCACCGCGATGGCGATGGCGACGACCGCGCCGATGATCGCGAGAAAGACGACCACAGCGACCTCCTCCGGATTGTTCGGGAATTCGAAACGGCTGCGCCCGCAGCCGTTTCGCACGCATAATTCTCGGCGGCAAATATTTTCCAAGTCAAGGAAAATGTTTGCCGCGGCAAGCGAGCGCGGATGCGCCGCGGGGCGCGCGGCGGCGGCCCGGCCCTAGAGCCGGCGCACGACTTCGAGCAGGTGCCCGTCGGCGCGGGCGAGATACATCGGGCAGGTCTTGAGGTCGTTGTCGACGTACACCGCGCCGCGAACGCTGCGGTAGGCGAGGGGCACGGGCGCCGCGCCTTCGCCATGGCGTTGCGTCGAGACCAGGGAAGCGAGAAAGTGCACGCCTTCGTAGGTCGACTGGCCGATCGTGTTGAGGCTCGGCGCGCGGTCTCCGAACAGCGAATAGTAGCGCTCGCGGAACGCCATGTTCGCGTCGGTCTGCAGGCCGGCGAAGTAACCGGCCGAGACGTAGAGTTCCTCGGTGTTCTCGGCGCCGATGGCGAGCAGACCGTTTTCCTCGATGGCGCACGAAAGGCGGAGCATGGCGCGGACCGAGGCCGGCGCGGCGCCGAATTCGCGGTTGAAGCCGACGGCGTCCTGGCCCACCAGAGAAAGCAGCAGCGCATCAACGTTCAGGCGTGAGAGCCGGTCGACCACCGGCGCGAAATCGCACACCCCGAGCGGGAGATACAGGTCATCCAGCACCGCGCCGCCGGTTTCTTCCACGTACCTGCGCGCCAACGCATGGGAAGCACGCGGCCAGACGTAATCGTTGCCGACGAGCGCCCAGCGCCGGATGCGCCGCTGCGCGGCGAGCGCGTGGATGGCGGGGCGCAACTGCTGCTGCGGCGTTTCTCCGATCGCGTACACGCCGCTGGTGCGCTCGCCGCCTTCGTACAGCGGCGTATAGACGTAGGGAACGCGACCGGCCACGGCACCCAGGAGCCTTTGCCGCACGGCGCTCGTGTGCATGCCGACGATGGCGTCGATTTCCCAGTCGGCCAGCATCTGGCTGGTTTTTCGCGCCAGCCCCGCGACCTCGTCGGCGCTGTCGACGATGCGCAGGCGCACTTCCAGTCCGAGAAGCCCGCCCGCGCGGTTGATCTCGTCGGCGGCCAGCTGCGCGCAGGCGATGGTCGAGGGTCCCCAGATGCCGAGCGACCCGCTGGTGGGGACGAACAGGCCGACGCCGAAGACGCGTTCGCGCTGCCGCTGCAGGCGGACGTCATGGCCGCGCTCCGCCCCGGACTTCGGAAGCCTGTAGCCGCACAGCGCGGGCTGGACGCAGCCGATGCCGACATCCGCGAGGCGCCGTTCACTGTGTGCTCTCACGCGCAATCCCTCCCCCGGGGGTTCGGCAGGCACGAATGGTTTGCCCGCCGGGCGGGCGCCGAAGCGATTCTCCGAACGTTTGTATCCGGCTGGTGCAGAGCGCACTTTATACTATCCCGCACGCCGTGGGACACTAGCGAGCGTCGCGGCGGACGGACCGCAGAGGATGAACGACGAACCCATCACGCAATACCTGGCCTATCTGCTGGCGCAGGCCAATCGGCAGATGACCGCCCAGCTCGAGCGCGCGTTGCGCGACGAGGGAGTGCAGATCGAGCATTGGCGCATCCTGGAAGTGCTCAGCGACGAGCAGGGGCGTTCCATGGGCGAGCTGGCGGAAGCGGTTCTGATGAACCATCCGGCCCTGACCAAGACGATGGACAGGATGGTGAGTCGCGGGCTGGCGCATCGGCGGGCCGACCCCGTCGACAGCCGCCGCGTCCTGGTCTACATCACCGACCGCGGACTCGATCTCGTGTCTCGTCTGCGTTCGCGCGTGGACCGGCACCATGACGCAGTGGTTGCCGCGGTGGGAGAGAAGAAGGCCGGCCAGCTCAAGAAGCTGCTCAGCGACCTCATCCGCAACACCGAGTAGTCGTTCCTTCCGCAGGCGGCGGCCTTTCCGCCGCCGATGACAAGAAACCTCGCCTTCCCGTCCCCCGGCATGGACCGCACCGAACGCTTCTATCGCATCGACCGCCTGCTGCGCGAGCACAGGATGGTGACGATCGAGCGCTTCCTGGACGAGCTTGCGGTGTCGCGCGCCACTTTCAAGCGCGACCTCGAGTACCTGCGCGACCGGCTGCACGCGCCGATCGAATGGGACCGCGACGCCGGCGGTTACCGCTTCGTCGCGCCGCCCGGGGAGGCGCGCGAATACGAGCTGCCTGGCCTGTGGTTAAACGAATCCGAGATCCTGGCGTTGCTGACCATGGAGAAGCTGCTCGAGGAGATCGAGCCGGGATTGCTCGGCCGGAGGCTCGAGCCGCTCAAGCAGCGGCTTTCCTCCCTGATCGGGTCTGCGGAGCATTCCGCCGGCGAAATCCGGGAGCGCATCCGGATTCTGCGCATGGCGTCGCGGACCAAGAAGATCCGCCATTTCGAGGCGATCGCGCTTGCGCTCCTGAAGCGGCGGCGGCTCGCCCTCGACTACTTCGTGCGCGCCCGAGGCGAGCTGACGCATCGCGCCGTCTCACCGCAGCGCCTGGTGCACTACCGCGACAACTGGTATCTGGATGCCTGGTGCCATGTGGTCGAGGGCATCCGCAGCTTCGCGCTGGACGCTGTGGAGCAGGCACGGGTGCTCGACGAGAAGGCCCGCGAGATCCCCGCGCGCGCGCTCGACCGGGTGCTCGGCGCCGGCTATGGCATCTTTTCCGGCGCCGGGGTGCAATGGGCGCGCCTGCGCTTCACCCCGGAGCGGGCGCGCTGGGTGGCGAACGAGGAATGGCATCCGCAGCAGCGCGCGCGCTTCGAGCCGTCGGGGCATTACCTGCTGGAGGTGCCGTACAGCCAGGACCCGGAGCTGCTGATGGACATCCTCAAGTACGGCCCCGATGTCGAGGTTCTTTCTCCGCCCGAGCTGCGAAAAAAGGTCGCCGGCATGCTGGCCGCCGCCGTGCAGCGTTACCGGGTCTGACGCTTCGTTTCAACAATCCTTTTTTTCCCGGCTTCGGGCGCGATGCCGTAAGTGAGTCATGTCCGCTGCCGCCGCATGGACAACGCGACCGAAGGCGTCGGCGCGCGATGGCCCGCGACCACCTTCTTATTATTGGACGTTTTGCTCTCGGCCGCGGCCGGCATGTCCGCCGGCGGCGCGCTATCGACGCAGGGAGGGTCGAGGCAGCCCCCCAGATCGGCTGTTGCAACGGTCAGCGATTTGCGAGCCGACGTCGATCTCCGGCTGCGAAATATCGAGGTCAAGCGCCTTGGACATTCGACGACCGGTGGACCCGGCGGTCATTTCTGTTGCGAACGTCGAGGAGCGCCGCTCACTGCCTTGTGCGCGCAGTTCCTGCACGATGTGGCGATGACCAAGACGCGATGACTTTGCGCGTTGCGGCCGACAGAGCGCGAGCGAACTGCAACGGCTACATGTCCATGCCACCCATGCCGTGGCCGGTATGTGAATCCTCCTTCGGCAGCTCGGCTATCATCGCGGCGGTGGTGAGTATAAGACTCGCCACAGAAGCGGCGTTCTGCAGCGCGTGGCGCGTGACCTTGGTCGGGTCGAGCACACCCATGATGACCAGGTCGCCGTACCCGCCGGTCAATGCGTTGAAGCCGAAGTTGCCTTTGCCTTCGCTTACCTTGTTGAGTACGACAGAGGGTTCGTCGCCGGCGTTGTCGACGATCATGCGCAGCGGTTCTTCGAGGGCGCGCAGTACGATCTTGATGCCGCAGTCCTGGTCGTGGTTGTCGCCCTTGATCCTGGCGACACCTTCACGGCAGCGCAGCAGCGCAACGCCGCCGCCTACCACGATGCCTTCTTCGACCGCAGCGCGGGTCGCATGCAGCGCGTCCTCGACGCGCGCCTTCTTCTCCTTCATCTCGACTTCGGTCGCCGCGCCGACCTTGATCACCGCCACGCCGCCGGCGAGCTTCGCCACGCGTTCCTGCAGCTTCTCGCGGTCATAGTCGCTGGTGGTCTCTTCGATCTGCGCACGGATATTCCTGATGCGGCCCTCAATGCCCTTCTTGTCGCCCGCGCCATCGATGAGAGTGGTTTCCTCCTTGCCGATCTCGATGCGCTTGGCCTGGCCGAGATCCTTCAGCGTCGCTTTCTCCAGCGTCAGTCCCACTTCCTCGGCGATCACCGTGCCGCCGGTAAGGATCGCGATATCTTCCAGCATCGCCTTGCGGCGGTCGCCGAAGCCCGGCGCCTTCACCGCGCAGGTCTTCAGAATGCCGCGGATGTTGTTCACCACCAGCGTGGCCAGCGCCTCGCCTTCCACTTCCTCGGCGATGATGAGCAGCGGACGGCCGGATTTAGCCACCTGCTCGAGCACCGGCAGCAGGTCGCGGATGTTGGAGATCTTCTTGTCGTGCAGCAGGATGAACGGATCGTCGAGCACCGCGATCTGTTTCTCCGGGCTGTTGATGAAATAGGGCGACAGGTAGCCGCGGTCGAACTGCATGCCTTCGACGAATTCGAGCTCGTTGTCCAGGCTCTTGCCGTCCTCGACCGTGATCACACCCTCCTTGCCTACCTTGCCCATTGCGTCGGCGATGATCTTGCCGATCGCTTCGTCTGCGTTGGCCGAGATCGCGCCGACTTGCGCGATTTCCTTGTTGGTGGTGCACGGCTTGGAGAGTTTGCGCAGCTCGTCAACCGTCGCAGTGACGGCCCTGTCAATGCCGCGCTTCAGGTCCATCGGATTCATGCCCGCGGCCACGAACTTCATGCCCTCCTGCACGATCGCCTGCGCCAGCACGGTGGCGGTGGTGGTGCCGTCGCCGGCCACGTCCGAGGTCTTGGAGGCCACCTCCTTGACCATCTGCGCCCCCATGTTCTCGAACTTGTCCTTC
>DASRFY010000141.1:0-2851 GCA_035651315.1 Burkholderiales bacterium | reverse complement strand
ATGCGCGCTTCGATGCGCAGTTTGGGTGGAAGCGGCTGTCCCATCATGGAGTCGGCGGAAGTCAGATCGACCTTGATCGGGAAGGCGGCGAGGGGAACGCGCTTGACCGCCGAGGGAGGGCCGCCATTCGTGCCCGCTTCGCGGGCGATGATGAAGATCACCGCGGCCGGCGGATACGGTCCCGGTCCGGCGTTCAGGGTGATGTGTACGGCTTCGCCGGGCGCGGCCGGCGCCGCGGAAGCAGCGGGCGGTTCAGACGAGGGAGCGGCCGCGGGAGCGGAGGCGGCCGATCCCGGCGTCTGCTGCGGATTGCGCAGGTGGGCCATCAGCTCGTCGAGTCTCGCCGATTCTTCCGGATGTTGTTTCTTCGCTTCCTGCAGCGCGGCCTCGGCCTTTTTCAGATCGCCGGTCTGCGCGTGGAGCCAGGCCAGGCCGATCCAGGCGTCGAGCAGCTTCGGATCGGATTTCGTGGCCCGCGTCAGCATCGCCGCGGCTGCCTCCGGCTGCCGCGCGGCGATGTGCACGAGGGCCTGATAGGTCAGCGCGCGCGCATCATCGGGCGAACGCTTCAGCACGTATTGCGTCTGCTCGGCGACGCCGTTGATGTTGTCCTTGTCGAGATAGGCGCGCGCGAGATCGTCGCGCAGCGCGAGGTTCTCCGGATCCTGCTGCACGCGGCGCTCCAGCTCGGCGATCATCGGATCGGCGGCGGGAGTCTGCGCCGGCGCTGTCGCGTCTTGCCGCGCGCTCTCTTTTGGCTTCGCCGATTCCATGACGAACCAGCCCATGCCGGCGAGCACGGCCACGGAGGCTGCTCCCCAGATGAAACCCTTGAGCGCGGCGTGATTGCTCCGGGGAGCGCCGCCGCCCTCGGCGGCACGCGCCGCGGAGGGTCGCGGCGTTCCACGCCGGTCGAGCTTTCGCAGGACGGCCGCCGCCTCCGCCTCCAGCCTTGCACGCTCTTCCGCCGAGTTGTCGACCGAGCGGAGCTGGGCCAGCAGCGCGTCGCGCCTGGCTTCCAGATCGGCACGCTCCACGTCGCCGCTCTGCTGCCTGCGCCGCATGCCGTAGAGGAAGATCGCACCCACCACCAGTCCGGCAAGAAGCATTGCCGATGCGCTGATCCAGTCGGTCATTCTTTCTCCAGGAGTTCGCGAACGCGCGCGATGTAGGGGTCCGTAGTTGCCGGGTTGTCTGGTTGCCCGGTTGCGGAAGCCTCGGGCCGGGCCTCCAGCTTCCTGGCTGTAGTAATCACTACTATAGCACCGGCGATCAGTACCAGGATCGGCAGGACCCACACCAGCGTGTTCACGCCGCGGAATTTCGGTTTGAGCAGGACGAACTGTCCGTAGGAACGCTCGAAGTAGCTGAGGATTTGCTCCTGCGTGTAGCCGCGCGACAGCAGCTCGCGCACCTGCGCCTTCATGTCCAGGGCCACCGTCGAGGGCGAGTCGGCCACCGACATCCCCTGGCAGACCGGGCAACGAAGCAGCGAGGCCACCTCGTATGTGCGCTGATCGAGTTGCGCACCGGTGATCGCCGTTCCCTTCGGGGGACCGACGTATTGGGCGGGATCGGGGACTTTGACCTGCAGCGCGAGAGCGAGAAGAAGAGCGATCATTGCAGGGCCTTGGCGAGATTCGCCTGCAGCAGTTCGGGAGTCAGGGGACCGGCATACTTGGCGACGATCGTCCCCCGCGGATTGATGAAGAACGTTTCCGGAACGCCGCCCACCCCGTAGGCAATCGCGGTTTTCCCCTGCTCATCGAGCAGCGTCGGGTACGCCGAACCGCGCTGTTGCAGGAACGAGAGGATGTTCTGCTCCGTGTCGTTGAAGACCACGCCGACGAACTGCACGCTCGGTCCGATCGAGCGTGCGTTCTCCACCAGCACCGGGTGTTCCTCGTAGCACGGCACGCACCAAGTGGCCCAGAAATTCACCACCACCGGCTTGCCGCGCAGTTTCTGCAGATCGATGTCCTGTCCGCTGCCGACCGCCTTGAGAACGAACTCGGGGGCGGTACGGCCGATCAGCGGTGAGTCGATAGCCTGCGGATCCTTTCCCAGACCGATGAAGAGGATGGCCACGAGCGCGAGAGTGATCGCCGCGCCGACGATGAAGACCGTGCGGTTCATGCTCGCGCTGCCTCTCCCGGGACAGGGACGGATTCCTTCGACTCACGCAGCGCGGGCGAGCGGGCGGGTACGAGGGCCACCACTCCCCCCAGGCCCATGATGATCACCGCGATCCAGATCCATGACACCATCGGCGTGATCAGCATCATCACCGAGATGGTCTGCGTCCCCTCGTCGACGTTCATGATCGACAGATAGAGATCGCGGACCAGCGTGGAGTAGACCGCGGGCGTGCCAATCGGCTCGCGCATGGTCGGATACTGGTTCATGCGCGGCTCGAGCGTGGTCACCGGTTTGCCGTTCGAGGTCACCGCGAACCGGGCGATCGTCGACTGCCGGTTCGGCTCCATCTTGTCGGCAACCGAAAGAAACGTCAGCGTGTACGGGCCGATGGTTGCCGATTCGCCCTTGGTCAGCCGCACCTCGTGCGACGTCTTCATGGTGCTGCTGACGGCGATGGCCACCAGCACGATCACCGCGCCGCCGTGCACGATGTACGAACCGAAGCGCCGGCGCCCCCGGCGCAGCGCGCGCGTGCCGCCCTGCGCCACCGGCGTCCACATCTCGACCAGCGTCACGTGCGCGGCGTAACCGCCGAACATCAGCGTGAGGATCGTCCAGACATTGCGCGCGCCGGCGATGGTGCCGATCACTACGAATACCGCGCCGGTAATCAGCGGCGGAACGAGCGACTTGAAAATCTGAGCACGCGTCG
>DASRFY010000140.1:0-3651 GCA_035651315.1 Burkholderiales bacterium | reverse complement strand
CACTTCATCCCCGGAGTTCCCGCGCCGGATCCGACATCCCCCAACGGCGCCCCTTTTCAATCGTAATGCCTTGCGTCTTTTGCGCTCTCTGCATCTTTGCGTTGAGGACTGCCGTGAATGTCGTGAAAGTCGACCAACCCGTTACTGGTAACGAATATTCTGGTTTTGCCTCCAGCATGACCTTGATCCGCGATACCCTCGGCTAAAGGTCAGCCTTCACCCAACAAGATATTGCGTGTTGTCTTTGCGTGGTGATTTTCCTTTGATCTTCTCTGCGCCCTCCGCGTTGAGAATTTGATTTTCGCTTTCAATTGCCTATGGCCATCCCCGCATGCAGAGACCGCTATCCAGTTCTATCTCTCGTACTGTTCTTCTCTGCGCCCTCCGCGTCCTCTGCGCCTCTGCGTTGAGAATTTGATTTTTCTACCCCGCCAGGGCCTGTTCGACGGCGCGCTTGGCCATGACGCCGATGAGGTGCGCCCGGTATTCCGCGCTCGCATGCAGGTCGGAATTGAGGTTCGCCGCGGGAACCTTGATCGACTCGATCGCCTTGGCGGAAAAACTCGACTTCAACGCCTTCTCCATCTCCGGTACCCGGAATACGCAGGGGGCCGCGCCGGTCACCGCGACCCGCACGCCGTTCGCGGTTTCCGCAACGAACACGCCGACGATCGCGTAGCGCGAGGCCGGATTCCGGAACTTGGCGTAGGCCGCGCGCCTGGGCTGGGGAAAGGCGATCGAGGTGATGATCTCGGCCGGTTGCAGCGCGGTCTCGTACATGCCGGTGAAGAATTCGTCGGCGGCGATCTTGCGCTTGTTGGTCTGAATGGAGGCGCCCAGTCCGACCACCGCGGCAGGATAATCCGCCGCCGGATCGTTGTTCGCCACCGAGCCGCCGAGCGTGCCGAGGTTGCGAACCATGCGGTCGCCGATGCCGCCGGCGAGCTTCGCCAGGGCCGGGATCGCCTTCGTGACTTCCTTGGACGAGGCCACCGCCGCGTGGGTGGTCATCGCGCCGATCGTGACTCCGCCGGAGTCCACCTTGATCCCGGTCAGTTCCCGGATCCCGCTCAGATCGACCATGTCCGACGGCGAGGCGAGCCGCAGCTTCATCGCCGCGACCAGCGTCTGCCCGCCGGCGAGCGGCTTCGCGTCCGGATTCTTCGACAGGAATGCGACCGCGTCCGCTACGCTGTTTGCCTTGTGATAGTTGAATTCGTACATGGCTTGCTCCTTAACAAATCAAGAGTCTCAACGCAGAGGACGCAGAGTTCGCAGAGGAAAAGCGAATTGAGATTTGAAATGAGATTCCAGTGAATGCTGTCCGCCGGATGATCCGCAGATACGCTTACATTTGGAAGCGTGTAGCGTGCTCTCACTCATACCCCCTTGCCTGATTTCTCTGCGCCCTCTGCGCCTCTGCGTTGGGTGTTGATGTAGCCCTACGCAGCCTTGCGGGTCTGCAGCGTGCGCCAGACGCGCTCGGCGGTGGCGGGCATCTCCAGGTCGCGCACGCCGATCGCGTCGGTGATCGCGTTGATCAGCGCCGCCGGCGCCCCGATCGCGCCGGCTTCGCCGCAGCCTTTCACGCCGAGCGGGTTGTGCGTGCAGGGCGTGACCTCGGTCCCGATCTTGAACGAGGGCACATCGTCCGCGCGCGGCAGGCAATAGTCGAGCATGGAGCCGGTCAGGAGCTGGCCGCTTTCCTTGTCGTAGCGGCAGCCTTCGGTCAGCGCCTGGCCGATGCCCTGCGTCAGCCCGCCGTGCACCTGCCCCTGCACGATCATCGGGTTGATGACGTTGCCGAAATCGTCTACCGCGCAGAAGCTCTGGATTTTCGTCACGCCGGTCTCGGGGTCGACCTCGACCTCGCAGACGTAGCTGCCGGCCGGGAAGGTGAAGTTGGTCGGGTCGTAGAACGCCTGCTCGTTCAGCCCCGGCTCGAGCTTGTCCAGCGGATAGTTGTGCGGCACATAGGCGGTGAGCGCCACTTGCGCGAACGGGACCTGCTTGTCGGTGCCGACGACCTTGAAGATCCCGTCCCGGAATTCGACGTCGGCTTCGGAGGCCTCCATCAGGTGCGCGGCGATCTTCCTGCCTTTTTCGACCACCTTGTCGAGCGCCTTCACGATCGCGGTGCCGCCGACCGCGAGCGAGCGCGAACCGTAGGTACCCATGCCGAACAGCACGCGCCCGGTGTCGCCATGCACGATCTCCACGTCCTCCACCGGGATGCCGAGCCGGCTCGCCACGACCTGCGAGAAAGTCGTCTCGTGCCCCTGTCCATGGCTGTGCGATCCGGTGAACACCGTGACCTTCCCGGTCGGATGCACGCGGATCTCGCCGGCCTCGAACAGCCCGGCGCGGGCGCCCAGCGACCCGGCGACATTGGACGGCGCGAGCCCGCAGGCCTCGATGTAGCAGGAGTAGCCCAGCCCGCGCAGCTTGCCGCGCCGCGCGGATTCCGCCTTGCGCGCCGGGAACCCGGCGACGTCGGCGAGCCGGATCACGCTGTCGAGCGTCTTGTGATAGTTGCCCGTGTCGTACTGCAGCGCCACCGGCGTCTGGTACGGGAACTGGGTGATGAAGTTGCGGCGGCGGATCTCCGCGGGATCCATCTTCATGTCCCGCGCCGCGGTCTCGACCAGCCTTTCCACGACGTAAGTCGCCTCCGGCCTGCCGGCGCCGCGGTAGGCGTCGACCGGCGCGGTGTTGGTGAACACCGCGGTGACCTCGCAGTAGATCGCGGGGGTGGTGTACTGCCCGGCGAGCAGCGTGGCGTAGAGGATGGTCGGAATGCACGACGCGAAGGTGGACAGGTACGCACCCATGGCGGCCGTGGTGTGCACCCGCATGGCCAGGAACTTTCCTTCCCTGTCGAGCGCCAGCTCGGCCACCGTGAGGTGGTCGCGCCCGTGCGCGTCGGACAGGAAGGATTCGCTGCGCTCCGCGGTCCACTTCACCGGCCGGTTCACCTGCTTCGAGGCCCAGGTGACGACGACGTCTTCGGCGTAGAGATAGATCTTGGAGCCGAAGCCCCCGCCCACGTCCGGCGCGATGACCCGCACCTTGTGCTCCGGCAGCCCGAGCACGAAGGCGCACATCAGCAGCCGCTCGACGTGCGGGTTCTGGTTCGCGACATACAGCGTGTAGCTGTCGTCGGCGCGGTTGTAGGCGCCGATCGCGGCGCGCGGCTCGATGGCGTTCGGGATGAGCCGGTTGTTGACGAACTCGAGGCGCGTGACGTGATGCGCCGAGGCGAACGCCTTGTCCACCGCGTTCTTGTCGCCGAGCGCCCAGACGTAACAGGTATTGTCGGGCGCGATGTCGTGAATCGCCGGCGCGCCTTTCTTGCGCGCGTCGGCCACGTCGACCACGGCCGGCAGGACTTCGTAGTCCACCTCGATCTGCTCGGCGGCATCCTTCGCCTGCCAGTAGGACTCGGCGACCACCACGGCGACGTGATCGCCGACATAGCGCACCTTGCTCTGGGCGAGTACCGGGTGCGGCGGCTCCTTCATCGGCTGGCCGTTGACGTCGGTGATGAGCCACCCGCAGGGCAACCCGTTGATCTTGGCGGCGGCGACGTCCTCGCCGGTGAACACGGCGAGCACGCCCGGCGCGCGCTTCGCCTTGTCGGTGCGGATGCCG
>DASRFY010000139.1:0-32258 GCA_035651315.1 Burkholderiales bacterium | reverse complement strand
CCATGGCTGGCTCCTCGCAAATAAAGCGGCGATTATATCGAACCGCCCCGTCCCGAACCCTGGTGCGCGTGCGTCATCCGCACGGGAGTTTCCGTTACACTCACGCGGGCAATGGTCAGCCTGAAGAAGATCGCCGCGGCTGCGGCGGCCGCGCTCACGCTCGGCGCCTGCCACGGCCCGTGGAACGATCCCTATCCCGCCTCCGATCGCGGCAAGAACATCCTGTATTCGGCTTTCATCGAGCGGCCCAAGCATCTCGACCCGGTCCAGTCCTACGTCGAGAACGAGGCGGTATTCACGGCGCAGATCTACATGCCGCCGCTGCAGTACCACTATCTGAAGCGCCCCTACCAGCTCATCCCGTTCGCGGCGACCGAGGTCCCGCAGCCGCAGTATTTCGATGCGAACGGCGGCAGACTCGCCGAAGACACGCCGGCGGGGAAGGTCGCCTATACGCTCTATGACGTCCATATCCGTCCGGGCATCCGGTATCAGCCGCATCCGGCGTTCGCCCGGACGCGGGACGGGCGGCCGCGCTACATCGGGCTCGGCCCGGGCGAACTCGCGCGCTATCGCGACTTGAAAGACTTCCGCGAGACCGGCACCCGCGAGCTCATCGCGCAGGACTATGTCTACGAGATCAAGCGCCTGGCCCATCCCTGGCTGCATTCGCCGATCTACGGTCTGATGGCCGAGTACATCGTCGGCCTGAAGGAGTACGCGGAAAGGCTGCAGGCGGCGGCGAAAGGCGCGCCGCGCGACGCCTATCTCGACCTGGACCGGTTCGACATCGAGGGCGTGCAGGCGACCGACCGCTACTCCTACCGGATCCGCATCCGCGGCAAGTACCCGCAGTTCCTGTACTGGCTCGCGATGCCTTTCTTTTCCCCGGTGCCGCAGGAGGCGGAGCGCTTCTACCGGCAACCGGGCATGACAGCGAACCTTTCGCTCGACTGGTACCCGGTCGGGACCGGGCCGTACATGCTCACCGTCAACAATCCGAACCGGATGATGGTGATGGAGCGCAACCCCAACTTCGCCGGCGAACCCTATCCTTCGGAGGGCGAGCCGGGAGACCGCGAGGCGGGGCTGCTCGACGACGCCGGCAAGACCATGCCCTTCATCGACAAGGTGGTGTTCAGCCTGGAAAAGGAGAGCATTCCGTACTGGAACAAGTTCCTGCAGGGCTATTACGACGCCTCCAGCATCAGCTCCGACAGCTTCGATCAGACCGTGTCGGTCGGCGCGAGCGGGGAAATCCAGCTCACGGACGCGATGCGTGCCAAGGGCATATCGCTGCAGACCTCGGTGGCCACGTCGACCATTTACCTGGGCTTCAACATGCTGGACTCCGTGGTCGGCGGCTATTCCGAGCGCGCGCGCAAGCTGCGCCAGGCGATCTCGATCGCGGTGGACATGGAGGAGCTGATCTCGATCTTCCGCAACGGGCGCGGTATCGCCGCGCAGGGCCCCATCCCGCCCGGCATTTTCGGCTACCGCGACGCAGAGCAGGGAATCAACCCATACGTCTATGACTGGGTCGACGGCAGGCCGAGGCGCAAATCGATCGAATATGCCAAGAAGCTGCTTGCCGAGGCTGGTTATCCCGATGGCATGGACGAGAAGAGCGGGACGCCGCTGATAGTCAACTTCGACACCACGCTGGTCGGGCCGGAAGGCAAGTCGCGCGCCGACTGGTTCGTGAAGCAGTTCCGGAAGATCAACCTGCAGCTCGTCATCCGAAACACCGACTTCAACCGTTTCCAGGAGAAGATCCGCAACGGCACGGCGCAGGTCTTCATGCTGGGATGGAATGCCGACTATCCCGACCCGGAGAATTTCCTGTTCCTGTTCCACGGCCCGCAATCGCGCCAGCAGAGAGGCGGCGAAAACGCCGCCAACTACCAGAACCCCGAGTTCGACGCGCTGTTCGAGCGCATGCGCAACATGGACAACGGCCCGGAGCGGCAGGCGATCATCGACCGCATGGTGGAAATGCTGCGCCGGGATTCCCCGTGGGCGTTCGGCTTCCATCCGGCGGACTACACGCTCGCGCACGCCTGGCTGCACAACCGCAAGCCCAACAAGATGGCCAACAACGGACTCAAGTACCAGCGCGTCGATCCGGTGCTGCGGGAGAAAATGCGCGCCGCCTGGAACCGCCCGGTGGTGTGGCCGCTGGTGCTGCTCGCCGCCGTCGTGGCCGCGGTCCTGCTTCCCGGCTTCCGGGCCTGGCGCCGCCGCGAGCGCGCCGGGGCGCTCGAAGCGCGGATCTGAGGCCGCGGCCGTGCTCGCCTATCTGCTGCGCCGTGTGCTCTATGCCATCCCGATCCTGATCGGGGTGAACCTGATCACGTTCGCGCTGTTCTTTTTCGTCAACTCGCCGGACGACATGGCGCGGCTTGCGCTCGGAGAAAAGCGCGTCACCCAGGAAGCGATCGACAGGTGGAAGCGCGACAAGGGCTACGACAAGCCGCTGCTCTACAACCCGCAGGCGCAGGGCGCGGCCAAGCTCACCGACACCATTTTCTTCACCAAGTCGGCTCGCATGTTCGCATTCGACTTCGGGCGCGCCGACGACGGCCGCGACATCGCCGGCGAGATCCGCACCCGCATGTGGCCGAGCCTGGCGATCGCGATCCCGACCTTCCTCATCGGGCTCGCGTGCTACGTGACGTTCGCGATGCTGCTCGCCTTCTTCCGCGCCACCTACATCGATGTCGCGGGCGTGGTGCTGTGCGTGGTCGCGATGTCGATCTCCGGCCTGTTCTACATCATCGGCGGGCAGTACCTGGTGGCGAAGCTGTGGAACCTGGTGCCGATTTCCGGCTACGGCGCCGGCCTGAGCGCATGGAAGTTCGTCGTGCTGCCGGTGGCGGTCGGGGTGGTGGGCGGCGTGGGGGCGAGCGCCCGCTGGTACCGCACCATCTTCCTCGAGGAGATGAACAAGGACTACGTACGCACCGCGCGCGCCAAGGGATTGACGGAGGCGCGCGTGCTGTTCCGGCACGTGCTGCACAACGCGATGATCCCGATCCTGACCGGCGTGGTGGTGGTGATCCCGCTGCTCTTCCTCGGCAGCCTGCTCACCGAGTCGTTCTTCGCCATCCCGGGCCTGGGCAGCTACACGATCGAGGCGATCAACAACCAGGACTACTCGGTGGTGCGGGCGATGGTGTACCTCGGCTCCGTGCTCTATATCGTCGGACTGGTGCTGACCGACATCTCCTACACGCTGGTCGATCCGAGAGTGAGGTTCGACTGATGCCCGCGCTGCCGTTCAAGCCGGTGCTGCTGTGGACCGATGCGCTGGTCTTCGTTCTGCTCGCGGCCGTGATCGCGTTCGCCTGGCAGGTGCGCCGCCGCGAGCACCTGCGCCAGCCGTGGGTGAAGGTCTCGCGCAGCCGGCTCGGCATGGTCTCCGCAGTGCTGCTTTGCGTCTTCGTCGCGATAGGTTTGCTCGACTCCCTGCACTTCCGGCCCCGGCTGTCCGCCGACGCCGCGGACGGCAGGGCGAACTATGCGGTGGAGACGATGAGCGTTTTCGACCTGATGGTGACGGGGCTGCGCACCCGGCCGGAAACGACTTACTCGGCACCGCTGGCCACGCATCTGTACGCGAAGGAAACGGTGGAGGGGCCGGACGGCCGCCAGATTCGCGTCTATCCGCGGCTCAAGTACGGCGGCGCGCATCTGCAGGACCCCGAACGCGATTGGGCGCCGGACGTGCTGCGGCGCGCGGTGGCGGGCGTGGCGGCCGCCGCGCTGCTGTGGAACCTGGTGCTCGCAGGCGCGATCGCATGGCTCGCGGCGCGGCGCGGGCAGGGCTTTCGCGCGACATGGCAAACGGTATGGCGCGGGCAGACCGACGTGCCGTGGCGAGAAATGCTCGCCACCGCGGGGGTGCTGCTGCTGTTGTTCGGGCCGGCGGCGATGCTGGCGGCGAAATATCACCTGCTCGGCACCGACAAGGTCGGGCAGGACGTGTTCTATCTCGCCCTCAAGAGCATCCGTACCGGGCTCGTGATCGGCACCTTGACCACGCTGGTCATGCTGCCGCTCGCCCTGCTGCTCGGCATCATGGCGGGCTATTTCCGCGGCTGGATCGACGACGTCATCCAGTACGTGTACACCACGCTCAATTCGATTCCCGGCGTGCTCCTGATCGCGGCGGCGGTGCTGATGACCCAGGCCTACATGGACTCCCGGCCCGGGCTGTTCGACACCGTCCAGCAGAGACAGGATCTGCGCCTGCTGTTCCTGTGCCTGATCCTCGGCATGACCAGCTGGACCGGCTTGTGCCGGCTGCTGCGCGGCGAGGCGCTCAAGCTGCGGGAGATGGAATACATCCAAGCCGCGCAGGCATTCGGTGTCGCCGACCTGCGCATCATCACGCGCCATATTCTTCCGAACGTGATGCACATCGTGCTCATTTCGGTGGTGATGGACTTCTCCGGGCTGGTGCTGGCGGAGGCGGTGCTGTCCTACGTCGGCGTCGGCGTCGATCCGACGATGATCAGCTTCGGCACCATGATCAACGCCGCGCGACTGGAAATGGCGCGCGAGCCGATGGTGTGGTGGTCGCTCGCCGCGGCGTTCGTCTTCATGCTCATGCTGGTGCTCTCCGCGAACCTGTTCGCCGACGCGGTGCGCGACGCCTTCGATCCGCGGATCGGCGGCCGCACGGGCCGCCTGGGCTTCCTAGCCCGCTTCAAGACCGCCGGCGGGGCGTGACGATGGCGGCGCCGCTGCTCGAAGTGAGCGATCTTTGCACCTGGATTGCCAGCGGCGACCAGGTGGTGCGGGCGGTCGACGGCGTGTCCTTCTCGATCCGGCGCGGCGAGACCTTTGCCTTGCTCGGCGAGTCGGGCTGCGGCAAATCGGTGACCGCACTGTCCATCACGCGCCTGCTTCCCGATGCGGGACGGGTGATGGCCGGTTCGGTGCGGCTGGACGGCACCGATCTGCTCGGGCTGCCTGAGCAGCAGATGCGCGACGTGCGCGGCGGTCGCATCGGCATCATCTTCCAGGAGCCAGGGACCAGCCTGAACCCGGTGCTCGAGGTCGGCGCGCAGGTCAGGGAGGCGATCGAACGGCATACGCAGCTGCGCGGCGAAGCGGTCGGCAGCCGCGTGCTGGAGCTGCTTGACGCGGTGGGCATTCCCGACCCGGCGCGGCGCATGCGCGAGTTTCCGTTCCAGCTTTCGGGCGGCTTGAAGCAGCGCGTGATGATCGCGCTCGCGCTCGCCTGCGAGCCCGACCTGCTGATCGCCGATGAGCCGACCACCGCGCTCGACGTGACGATCCAGGCGCAGGTGCTCGATCTGCTCCAGGCGCTGCAGGCGCGCATGGGCATGGCGATCCTGCTCATCACGCACGATCTGGGTGTGGTGGCGGGCATGGCCCACCGCGTTGGCGTGATGTACGCCGGCGAGATCGTCGAGCAGGCGCCGCGCGAACGGTTTTTTCACTCGCCGAGCCATCCTTACTCGAAGAAGCTGTTCGAATCGGTGCCCGGCCTTGCCGTGCGCGATCGGGTGCTGGCTGCGATCCGCGGCAGCGTTCCGCCGCTCACCGGGACGTTCCGCGGCTGTCGCTTTGCCGAGCGCTGCGATTCGGCGTGGGATCTGTGCGAGCGCGTCGCGCCGGCCTGGACCGCGCTCGGGCAGGACGAGGCGGTGCGATGTCATCTGTACAGCGAAGGAGCGGGAGGCGAGGCGCGCATCGCGAGACGCGAGGAACGGGACACGGACCGCGTCCGGCCGGCGCCGACAGCGCAAGACGCTGCGTTGCGCGCTTCACCCGCCACGCTCCTCGAGGTCGAGGACCTGAAAGTCCATTTCCCGATCCGCAAGGGCCTGTTCAAGCGCACGGTCGGCTGGGTGAAGGCGGTCGACGGCGTGGCGCTGGAGATCCGCCGCGGGCGTACCCTCGCGCTGGTGGGTGAGTCCGGCTGCGGCAAGACCACCGCCGGCAAGGGCATCCTGCAACTCCTTCCCGTCACCGGCGGATCGGTGCGCTTCGAGGGCGTGGAGCTCACCGCGCTCGACCGCGGCACGCTGCGGCCGCGGCGCAGGGATTTCCAGATCATCTTCCAGGACCCCTACGCCTCGCTCAATCCGCGCATGCGCGTGAAGGACATCGTCGAAGAGGGCATGGCGGCACTGGGGGTCGAAGGCGAGCAGGGGCGCTCGGCGCGGGTGGATGCGCTGCTCGAGCAGGTCGGGCTGGCGCCGGCGCTCAAGACCCGCTATCCGCACGAGTTCTCCGGCGGCCAGCGGCAGCGCATCGCGATCGCGCGCGCGCTCGCGGTCGAGCCGAAACTGGTCGTCTGCGACGAACCCACCAGCGCGCTCGACGTCTCGGTGCAAGCGCAGATCCTCAATCTACTCCGGGATCTCCAGAACCGTTTCGGGCTCGCCTATCTGTTCATCACCCACAACATCTCGGTCGTGGCGTTCCTCGCGCACGAAGTCGCGGTGATGTATCTCGGAAGAATCGTGGAACGGGGGACGGTCGAGGAAGTGCTGGGCGCCCCGAAGCATCCGTACACGCGGGCGCTGCTCTCCGCGGTGCCGACGCTGGACCCGGCGTCCCGGCGCGAGATCATCCGGTTGAAAGGCGACCTGCCTTCGCCGTCCTCGCCGCCCGCCGGCTGTCACTTTCACCCGCGCTGCCCGAACGCGACGGAGCTATGCCGCGTGCGCTACCCGGAGCAGACGCGGCTGTCGGACACGCGCACCGTGTCCTGCCATCTGTATCCGCAGGCGGAAGTGCAGCGGTAAGAAACCGCGGTGGAGACGTCCCCGGCTATTGCAGCATCGAGGCAGCCTGGGGCGGGTGCCGATCCTTGTAGATGACGATCCGCTGCCCGGCGCGGATCTGGTTGCCGCGCAGCCGGTTCCATTCCCGGAGCGCGGGAATCGACACGTGATGGCGGCGCGCGATGGTCGACAGCGTGTCGCCCTGCCTGACCCGGTACACGAGGCGCGTGCCGTAGTAGTCGTCTGCGGACTGGAATTCCGCGCTGTCCCAGGTATCCGCCAGGTTCGACGCCTCCGAGCCTTCGACCATCGGCACCAGCAGCGTGCGACCGGGCCGCGCCGGGCGTCCCGCGGTGATGCCGTTGATCTGGCGCAGCCGCACCGCGCTGGTGTCGAAGCGCTCCGCCACCGCCTCGAGCGTGTCGCCTTTCCGGAGCGTGTAGGTCTGCCAGCTCAGCAGCGGCTGGTCGTAGTTCTCGAGATTGGCGTTGAACGCGCGCGCCTTTTCAACCGGCAGCACCAGCGTGCGCGAACCGTTGGTGGTGATCACCGGCCGGTTGTACGCCGGGTTGAGCGCGATGAATTCTTCCACCGACATCTCGGCGAGCTGTGCGGCGACCTGCACGTCGATGTGCTTCGCGGCGGTGACCTCGGTGAAATACGGCTGGTCCGGCACCTCCGGCAACTGCAGCTCCAGGTGCGAGGAATTCGTGACGATGTTCTTTACCGCCTGCAGCTTGGGAAGGTAGTTGCGCGTCTCGCGCGGCATGCGCAACGCGAAATAGGTCAGCGGCTTGTGCCGTGCGCGGTTGCGCGCGATCGCGCGCTTCACGCCGTTCTCGCCCCAGTTGTAGGCGGCGAGCGCCAGCGGCCAGTCACCGAACTCCTCGTGCAGCTCCTGCAGATAATCGAGGGCGGCGCGGGTGGCGGCGATCACGTCCCGCCGTCCGTCGTACCACCAGTCCTGTTTCAGTCCGTAACGGCGCCCGGTAGAGGGGAGGAACTGCCAGATGCCGGAGGCGCGGGCGCGCGAGTAGGCGTTCGGGTTGTACGCGCTCTCGATCATCGGCAACAGCGCGATCTCGCTCGGCATGCCGCGCTTCTCGACCTCTTCGACGATGAAATACAGATACAGGCGGCTACGCTCCACCATGCGCTGTACGTAATCCGGGCGGTTCAGGTACCAGGCCTCGTGGCGCGCCACCAACGGGCTGTCGACGTCGGGCAGGCGGAATCCTGCCCGGATGCGACGCCACAGGCTGCCCGCAGCCTGCTTAGCCGGCGCAGGCGCGGCGCCGTCCGCAGCGGGCGGGGCCTTGAGCGCGAAAGCATCCGGCACGTCGGGGGCGGCCGCCGCAGGGGGAGGATCGGCATGCTTCGGCTGCGGCGCCGTCACGGCGTCCGCAGCGGGTGCGGGAAAGAACGGATTGGTTTGCCCGCCGCTTTGCGAATGAACCTCGGCGGGCGAAGCGGAATTGGAATCCCCCCGAGGCGGGGGCTCGAGTGCGAAACACTGCGCGGAAAACAGCGCGACTGCTACGGCGGCGGCAAGTTGGTGTTGCATTCTCTTCCGTCGTACTGGGGTCGGCTTGAATCCTAACGGAAGATTTCTCGATACGTCAAGGCATTACAAGTTATTGTTTAGAACCGTGCGCAGGAGCGCAGAACCGGGCCGGCCATGCGTGCCGCAGCCTCCGATCTGTGCGCTGTGCTGAGCAGTTGATTGGGTGACCGATTGCAATACTGTCCGCTAGTCCGCCGCGTTTGCGGTGTCGCGGCAGGTCGCGCTCATGAGGCAAGCACGTAGTCGCCCGGCGCGTCCTGGATCGATGCATAACCGCGCTCGGATGCACCGATCGCAGGCGGCGCGACGCGCTCGCCAGAATGCGCCTGCAGCCAGTTCAGCCATTCCGGCCACCACGAGCCCTGGCGCGGCGCCACCGTCTCCGCCCAGGTATCGGGATCGAGGTACTTGTCGGCGGGACTGAAGGTCTGCACCTGGTAGCTGCGGTTCGGCACCGGCGAGACCGGCGGGTTCACCACGCCCACGTTGTGCCCGCCGCTGGTGAGCAGGAAGGTGATCTCGGTGTCGGCGAGCAGGCGCACCTTGTAGACGGATTTCCAGGGCGAGACGTGATCGCGCCGGGTGCCCAGCACGAACAACGGCACGCGGATGTCGGTGAGCGCGACCGGTCGCCCGCGCACCCGGTAGCGTCCTTCTGCGAGGTCGTTACCGAGGTAGAGCCGGCGCAGGTATTCGCCGTGCATGCGCTGCGGCATGCGCGTGGCATCCGCGTTCCATGCCATCAGGTCGGAGAGCGGCGCCCGCTCGCCCATCAGATAGTCGTGCACGATGCGCGACCACACCAGGTCGCGCGAGTGGAGCAGCGCGAACGCGCCGGCCATCTCCTTGCCGTCGAGATAGCCGCGCATCCACATGATGTCCTCGAGGAAAGCGACCTGGCTTTCGTCGATGAACAGCGCCAGCTCGCCGGGCTCCGTGAAGTCGAGCTCGGAGGCGAGCAGGGTCATGCTGCGCAGGCGCTCGTCACCGTCGCGCGCCATCGCGGCCGCGCAGATGCCCAGAACGGTGCCGCCGAGACAATAGCCTACCGCATGGATCTTTCTGTCCGGTTCCACGGCGGCCACGGCGTCGATCGCCGCCATCACGCCCGAGTCCAGGTAATCCGCCATGCCCAGATCGCGGTCCGCGCTGTCGGGGTTCTTCCAGGAGATCATGAACACGGTATGGCCGCGGTCGACAAGATACCTGACCAGCGAGTTCTCCGGCGACAGGTCGAGGATGTAGTACTTCATGATCCAGGACGGGACGATCAGCACCGGCTCGGCGTACACCGTCGGCGTCTGCGGCGAATACTGGATCAGCTCGATCAGCTTGTTGCGCAGGATGACCTTGCCCGGCGTCACGCCGACGTCGCGGCCGACCTGGAATTGCTCGGCACCCGCCGGCGGACGTCCGGCGAGCAGCCGCGCCGCATCCTCGCGCCAGTTGGCCAGGCCGCGCAGCAGATTGAGGCCGCCGCTTTGCACTGTCCGGCGCAGCACCACGGGATTGGTGGCGGGGAAGTTGGACGGCGAGAACATGTCCAGAAGCTGTCGCGTGGCGAACTCGACCACCGCCTCGTGATGCGGCGTCACGCCGCGCACGCCGGTGGTGGCGTTCGACCACCATTGCTGGCCGAGGAGGAAGGCCTGGTGAATGACGTTGAACGGCCAGGTGCTCCAGGCCGGATGCCGGAAGCGGCTGTCCTGCGGTAGCGGCTCGATGGCGCGGCGCGTGTCCCCGCCGGCGGCGCCGGCGAGATAGAGCATCAGCCGCGTCCACTGGCGCACCGTCTCGCCGCGCAAGTCGTTCTGCTTGGAGGGCGAGGCCGCGAGATGCGCCATCCAGTCCATGTACGCGGCAATCAGCGACGCGGGAGAGATGCCTTGCGTGATGCGTGCGAGGGCGGTGCTGATCGCCGCATCCTGCGGCTGGATCGCGGTGGCGTGTGCTTCACGGGGAATCATGGCAATACCTCTTGAGATGATGGTTGGAGACGGTTCGGATCAGATCTGCATCAGGCTGACGGTCTTGCGGAAGCGCGCCAAGGCCGCGGCGAAAAATACCGCGCCGATGCCGGCGACGGCGACGAACTCCGGCCACACGACGTCCATTCCCGCGCCGCGGTACAGGATTGCCTGCGCGAAGCTGACGAAATGGGTGGTCGGAGAAAGTTGCATGACGCGCTGAATGGCAACCGGCATGCTGTCCAGCGGGGTCGTGCCGCCGGAAAGCAGGTTCATGACGATGAACACCGGGAAGGCGAGCAGGCCGAACTGCGGCATGGAGCGCGCGATGGTGGCGAGAAAAATCCCGAGCGAGGCCACCGAAAACATGTACACCACGGCGCCGAGCGTGAACAGCGCGATCGAGCCGGGGATCGGAATCTGCAACACGCCTTGCACCATGACGCGCAGGGAAAGCACGGCAACGGTCACGATGACGAATGCCGTGGCCCAGATCTTCGCCAGCATGATCTCGACCGGCCGCAGCGGCATCACCAGCAGGTGTTCGATGGTGCCGTGCTCGCGCTCGCGCACCAGCGCGGCGCCGGACAGGATGATCCCGAGCAGGGTGATGTTGTTGATGAGCTGCATCACGGCCATGAACCAGGTCGAATCGAGGTTCGGATTGAACTTGGCTCGCACCACGAGACCGGCCTGCTGCGCATCCTCGGGCGGCCGGCGCCCGAGAAAGGTCTGCACCTCCTGCGCGATCACGCTCTGGATGTAGGCCGCGCCGCGGCCGGCCTGGCTCATCGCGGTGGCGTCCACGATGAGCTGCACCTCCGGCTTGCGGCCGGCGAGCAGATCGGACTGGAAGTTCGGCGGGACATCGACGATGAAGGTGTGGCGTCCCGCATCCATCGACTCGTCGATGTCGCGAAACGAAATCTGCCGCGGCGGCAGAAAATAGGGCTTCAGCAGGGCGTCGGCGATGCGCGCGGAAACGGCGGAGCGGTCCTCGTCGGCGATGGCGACCGAGGCGTCGACAAGTTCCATCCTCGCGTCCTTGGCCATCGCGTGAATCGCATACGTGAAGGAGTACAGGATCAGCACCACCATCACCGTGTCGTAGCGCAGGCTGAAAAACTCCTTCACCCCGAGGCGGAAGATGTCCTGCAGGCTTCTCTACCGATGTTGGCACTGGCGGCGTGCAGTTGCGATTCGGCTTCCAGGACGTCGGGACGCTGGCGCGCGAGTTCCGAAGGCAGGGACAGCGGCAGGTCGGCAGGCAGTTTCAACTCCGCCAGATCGACATCCTGCAGCGTCAACTCGGCAGGCGTGCGGCCGGCCAGCGTGGCGAGCAGATGCCCTGCCTGGTCCAACCGCTGCCGCGGCGGCAGGAGAGAATTTCTGGCGCGTGGCGCCGACCCCGGCATCGAGCTGCGGATAGAACACGCCGTACCCGGCGCGCAGGCTCGCCTCGCTCTGACGCAGGCTCGCTTGCGCCGCCTGCAAACTCGGGTTGTCGGCGATGGCTTGCTTGACCAGCGCGTCGATCTGCGGCGAGTTGAACGGCCGCCACCAGTCCGCCGCTACCTTTGCCCGCGCGTCGAATCGCTGCGCCTCGCCGTCGGCGGTTACCGTGGAGGCCGGGAGCGGTTGCGGCGTGTAGCGCTCGACCTGCGGCGCCTTCGGGCGCACGAAATCGGGTCCCACGGTGCATCCGGCGACGAGCACGAGGCTCGCCGCCCACCAGCGCGCCGTGCAAAGGATCCGTGCTTGCTTCATCTGTCGCTCAGCGTGTGGGATGGAAATGCGCAGCGCTGCGATCGGAGCGGGCCTGCGGTTTGTCTTCGAACCGAGCCCATCGCCTACTGCTGCGGTTGCCCGATATACACGTCCACCAATTGACCCGGATACACCTGGACCTCCTTCGGCGGCGCGAACCGGAAGATCACCGGCAGCACTCGCACGTCCACGCGCTCGGTGCGCTGGTTGGACAGCTCGATCTTCGGCGACACGTACGGCTGGATTCGCACGTACTCGAGCGGGATCCGGATATCGGTGCCGCGGATGAACATCTGCGCCTTCATCTGCGGGCCTTGCGGCAGGCGGTGCACGAGGATCTCGTCGATGTAGCACCGGACTCCCATGTAGTCCTCCGACGCGCTCATGGCGATGACCGGATCGAGGCTCTGGTCGAGAACGTAATCCGGCATCGGGATGCTGCTCGCCACGGTGTTCACCGCGGGGTCCATTACCCACATCGTGGCGCCGATGTTCGTGACGGTGGCTGCGGACTTGCGCAGGATGCCGGCGAACAGCGACGTCGTCATGATCATCAGAAAGACGGTGAACGTGATGCCGACCACCAGCGCGGCGAACTTTCCGCGGTCGATGACCAGCAGTCGGTATGCGATCTTCAGCAGACCTCGCACCGGCCCGCTCCTTCGGCTTCGATAACGTTCGACGGCCAAAACCCTGCCGACCGGGTGCACCGTGCCGCGCGACTTTCCATGACTGGACCGACGATCCTTTCTCGAATATCGGCGGCAAGCCTACGCCTGCGCCGGGATACGCCTTTGACCTGTGTCAACCGTCGCCGCTGTGGGGAAATCAGCCGCGTTGCGCTTGCGCTAGATCAATATCGCGGCCGTCGTGACCGGCACAATGCGCCGCATTACCGGCCTGCAACGAAGCACGGCGGGAGCGTTTCGCCCATGGCGTCGCCTCCGCGCGGGGCGCTGGCAGGCTGGCTTTGCAGATTCGACATTACCGAGGACGAGGCGTATGGGCTGCTATCGAAAGATCCTGGTTCCGATCGACGGAAGCGAGATTTCGGCGCGCGGCGTCGAGGAAGCGTTGCGTCTGGCCCGCGACCAGCAGGCCGAGGTGCGATTCATCTATGTCGTCGACGAGAGCGTGATCCGGTACGACTATTCGGGTATGGCCGATATCGGCGAACTCATCGAGATCCAGAGGAAGAGCGGGCGGCAGGCGACCGAAAAGGCACAGCAGCGGGCGACCGAGCTGGGCGTGAAATCCGATGCCGTGGTGAGGGAGAACGTGTCGGGACGCGTCTCCGACAAGATCATCGAGGAGGCCGGGAACTGGCGCTCCGACCTGATCGTCATGGGTACCCACGGCCGACGCGGGATCGATCACTTCGTCCTGGGAAGCACCGCGGAAGCGGTCCTGCGCACCAGTCCGGTGCCCGTGCTGCTGCTGCGGCCGCCGGTCCAGTCACGGGCGATGGGCCGGTAGCGTTCTGAAGAACGCGCTACCGGTCGGAGGCGCGAATCTAGGAGACGCGCGCATTTACCGCACCGGCGAAACCGGCACCGAACGAAGAGATTTCCGGGATGGAAAATCACGGGGCGCCTCGCCTGGCGTCGGCGCCATCGCTGCGTTCCCAGGCAAGCCTTTGTCGATGTTCCCGACGGAGATCGCGACCCATCATCAGCCGAGCATCGTACGTTGAATGCGCGACGGCGGCCCCCGAGGCTATCGACTGTTGGCCGCGGCTTGCGGCAAACTAGTGGCCCGGTGCCGGGATCGGATTTGAGCTGAAGCGCAGCCCGGCAGCTCGACTCACGAACAAGAAGTCTTGAGGAGTCGCTGCGCATGCCATTGCCTCTTCGCGTCCTCCTCGTCGAGGATTCCGAGGACGACGCGGAATTGCTCGTCCGGGAATTGAGCCGGGCGGGATTCGACGTCCTTTCCGAGCGGGTTCAGACCAGGGCCGAGCTGCAGGCCGCCCTCGCGCGACAACGCTGGGACATCGTGCTGTCCGACTACACGATGCCCGGCCTGAACGGTCTCGAAGCGCTCGCCGTGGTTCGAGCCCGCAACGCGGATCTGCCGTTCATCATCGTCTCCGGCACCATCGGCGAAGATGTCGCCGTGGAAGTCATGCGCGCGGGAGCACAGGACTACATCCTCAAGGACCGGCTGGCGCGACTGTCTCTCGCCGTGGAACGGGAGCTGAAGGAAAGCGCAACCCGCCGCGGGCGCCAGGAGATCGAGCGTCTGCTTTCCGAGAGCGAGGACCGGGTCAAGACGCTGCTCGAGATTTCGCCCGACGCGATATTCGTCCAGAGCGCGGAGCGTTTCCTGTTCGTCAACAGCGCGGCGCTCCGCCTGCTGGGCGCCGGCAGCCCTGACCAGCTCGTCGGCCGGCACGCGATCGATTTTGTCCATCCCGACCATCATGCGCAGGTCTACGACAGGTCGCGCAGGCTGCGCGAGAAGGAAGCCGGGCCCATGCGCTCCGAAGAAAGACTGGTTCGCCTGGACGGCTGCTTCGTCGATGTGGAAGTCGTGGCAGCCCCCTTCGAATACGCGGGCGCGCCCGGCGCGCTGCTACTGGCGCGCGACATCACTGCGCGCAAGCGGACCGAGGCCGAGCTGCGCAACGGCAGGGTGCAACTGGAGTACGAGGTGGCGGCCAGCATGCAATCCCTGGCGGTGACGCGGCGGCGGCTGCGCCAGCAGATCGAGCAGCGCGCCCGCGCGGAAGAGCAGATCCAGCGGCTGCGTACCGGCGCCGCGGGACTTCGATACGGGGAATGGCTGTGGCAGCCGGCGAAGGTCATCGCAGTCACGCTGACGCTCCTGGCGGCGTACGAGTGGCTGCAGATTCTGCTCGCGCCGAGGGTCAGCCCGTCGTGGTCGTATCCGATCACGATCGTGGCCGGTACCGTCGTCGCCGCAGTGATCGTGCTCGCGCTGATCCGCAGCCGCAATCTCCTCCTCAAAAGACTGTTCGACGAGACCCTCGAGCGGCGCAAGGCGGAGGACGCGCTGCAATTGGCGAACGACCGGCTCGAAGAAGCGGTGAAGGAGCGCACCGAAGAGCTGCATCGTTCGAACGAGTCGTATCGCCGTGAGCTGACGCAACGCCGGCGCGCGGAAGAGCGTCTCACTGCGATGGCGCATTACGACCACCTGACCGGGCTGCCGAACCGCGCGCTGCTGCTCGACCGTCTGCAGCATGCCGTCTCGATCGGCCTGCGCCGGGGCGGCAGCGTGGGTGTCGCGCTCATCGACATCGATGATTTCAAGACGGTCAACGATTCCTTCGGGCACGAAGCGGGCGACAGGCTGCTCAAGGAAATCAGCGAGCGAATGTCGCGCGCTTTCCGCCCCGGCGACACCGTGGGCCGGCTCGGTGGCGACGAATTCGTGGCCGTGATTCCGAACATCGCCAGCGCGCAGGAATTAGGCATGCTGGGCGAGCGGATACGCGAATTGCTGGCTCGCCCGGTCGACGTCGGCGGCGGGCAGATCGCGGTTACGGCCAGCATCGGATTCAGCGTCTATCCGGAGGACGGCACCGATGCCGAGACCCTGCTCAAACGCGCGGACGTCGCGATGTACCGGGCGAAGGCGGGCGGGCAGGGCATGGTCCAGTTGTACTCCCCGTCGATGAACGCACGCGCCCGGGCGCAGTTGGAACTGGAAAGCGCGCTGCGCGCCGCGCTCGAGCAGGACGAATACAAGGTGGTGTATCAGCCGATGGTGGAGCTTGCGACCGGCAGGCTCAGGCGGCTGCATGTCCAGGTGTGCTGGCAGCGTGCCGACGGCGATATCGTTCCGGCGCCGCTCATCGCTCCGATGCTGGAAGACTCCGGGCTCGCCGTCCCGGTGGGGGAGTGGATGCTGGCGCAGGCCTGTCGTCAGGTGCAGGCCTGGCGCTCGGAGGGATGCGGGGAAATTCCCGTCGTGATTCCGCTGTCGCGCAGGCAATGGAAGGCGAGGGACGTCGTATATGCCTTCGACGAAGCGCTGCAGGAATACGGGGTCAAGGATCTGCTGGAGATCGAGATCGCCGAAAGTTCGGTGGTCGAGGATACCGGCCGGGCCGCCGAAGTGATGAACGATATCCGGTCCCTGGGAGTGCAGTTGCTGGTCGGTGGATTCGGCGCCGGGCACGCGAGCCTGAACGTGCTGAGGAATCTCCCGCTCCACGGGCTGAAAATCGATCGCTCCATTGTCGATCGCATCGGCGAGGACGACAAAGACGCGGCGCTCATTCATGCCACCGTTACCATGGCCCGCAGGACCGGGCTGGAAGCGATCGCCGACGGCGTCGAAACGCAGGCGCAGCGCGACCGGCTGCTGCGCCTGGGATGCGATCAGGGGCAGGGTATCTTGTTCGGCAGGCCCATGTCCGTCGACCAGGCGACCGAATACCTCAGGAACAATGGGCTCGGCCCGGTGTGACCGGCGCCGGCGCATCGATGCCGGGCGATTTCCCATGCCGGTTATCGACTGCACGATCAGGCGGCGTGCGCGGCTGGGGTTGACAGCCGTCCTGCTGGTCATTGTCAGCGGCTGTGCCACGATGGCGCCGCCGGCGCCGGCATTGGAGACGAAAGAGAAAGCAATAGAAAAGCGCGGTACCGTGGCGATCGTGCCGGCGCAGTACCTGCCGCAGTCGAATTTCCGCGCCTTCGCCGGGAGCAAGCCTGCCGGTGTGACCAAGAGCGCCGCGATCGCGGCGGCGGAGACCGCCAGCGCGATCGATCTCGCCGCCGCGACCGGCACGGGCGCCGCGGCACTTTCCTTCCTGGCGCCCTATGCCCTCGCGACGGGCGCGATATTCGGCGCCGTAGCCGGGTCGGCAGTGCCGCTGCCGGCGGAGACGGCGCAGGAAATCGAGACCGGCATCGGGCGTTCGCTCGCGAAGCTGGACGCGCAGCGCGCGCTCGCGGATCGCCTCGGGGCGATCGTGAAGAAAGAAACGTGGGTTCCATTGCGTGCCGTCGACGCGAAAGGGCCGGCCGCCGCGAACGAGTCTCCCACCTACGCCGCGCTCGTCTCTGCGGGCGTCGACACCGTGATCGAGACCGCCGTCAGAGAGATCGGATTCCACCGCTGCGATCCGCTCTGGCTCGGCGGCGTCGAGCCCGATGGCGCGCGTTGTCCTCCCGACCACCGGCGCAAGCCGACGGTCAGCCTCATCATGCTTGCGCAGGCGAGGCTGGTGCGCGTGGCGGACGGGACCGCGCTGCTCGTGCGGCAGTTCCGCTACGCGAGCCCGCACCGCGGGTTTGCGCAATGGGCCGCGAACGATGGCCGGTTGCTCGTCGAGGAATTCGAGCGCGCCTATCGCGAGCTCGCCGAGCGGGTGAACGACGAGCTGCTTCTCGTCACGCCGATCGATCTGCCCAACTTCAATAGCTCCTGGCCGCCGAGCCAGTCTCTCTACGGGATGTGCTGGCTCGCTCCGGTCTATCCGAAGGCCGAACGCACGGCGCCGTCCGAAGCGCTGACCGCCAGTATTTCCGGATCGGAAGACATGTGCCTGGTGGACCCGCTGCGCTTCGGAACCGTGGATTCGCTGCGCCCGACGCTGCGCTGGAGCGCGTTTCCCCGCGACCTGGACCGCGAGAAGCTCGATCCCGGGCTGCTGAACAAGATCCGGGACGTGACCTACGACCTGAAGATCTGGGAGGCCGAAGGATGCGAGCGCGGCAGGCTCGTGTACGAGCGCACCGGGCTTCCCGCCCCCGAGCATCGCCTCGAGACGGCACTCGAGCCCGGTCAGCGCTACTTCTGGTCCTTCCGCGCCCGCTTCACGGTCGATGGCCGGCCGATGGCGATGCGCTGGGCGTTTTACGATCCCTATAGCTGCGATGCGGACGATCGTGCGCCGGAGTGGTCAGGCTGCAAGTATCATCGCTTCATGACGCCGTCCTAGCGCCGAGGCAGTGCAATCGGTGAACAATTGCCGCGACGGCCGTGGGTTTCGGAGCGCTGAGAACGTCCTCAGTGGACGACGGTTGGCGTTGTGTCAATCGCCGCTGCGCACGGTAACATTCGGGCGGCATTCGCGGAGGCGAAACGAGCCGTAGTTACCTCGCCGCTACAGCACCAGCTCCGTCTGCGGGTCGATCAGGTGGAAGTGCTCGAGGTTGGCGGCGAGCCGCATTGGACGGCCGGGGCCGGTGACGCTTCCGGGCTCCACGCGCGCGCACACTTCCGTGCCGTCGATCGTGAAGTAGACCATGGCTTCCATGCCCATCGGTTCCACCACGTCGAGCATGACGGCGAATTCCCGCACATGCGGGCGGCCGTGGTTGCGGGGGTCGGTGAGGTGCTCGGGACGCAGGCCGAAGAGCAGCGCCTTATCCAGATATGGCCGGTAGCGGGCGGTGCGGTCTTCCGGCACCGGGAAGGCGAGTTGCTCCGAGAGCCGTACGCTCAGGACGGCGCCGTTTTCCACCAGGCGACAGGGCAGGAAGTTCATCGCCGGCGAGCCGATGAAGCCGGCGACGAAGCGGGTGCGCGGCGCGTGATAAAGCTCCTGCGGGGTGCCGACCTGCTCGATGCGGCCGCCGTTCATCACCACCACGCGGTCGGCGAGCGTCATCGCCTCGACCTGGTCGTGGGTGACGTAAACGGTGGTGGTCTTCACCTTTTGATGCACGCGCTTGATCTCGGTGCGCATCTGCACGCGCAGCTTGGCGTCGAGGTTGGAAAGCGGCTCGTCGAACAGGAACACCTTGGGGTGGCGCACGATGGCGCGGCCCATCGCCACCCGCTGGCGCTGCCCGCCGGAGAGCTGCTTGGGCCGGCGCTCGAGCAGCTCGGTGATGCCGAGGATGTCCGCCGCGCGCTCGACGCGCTCGCGGATCTCCTGGCGCGGCACCTTGCGCAGGCGCAGGCCGAAGGACATGTTCTCGAACACCGTCATGTGCGGGTACAGCGCGTAGTTCTGGAACACCATGGCGATGTCGCGGTCCATCGGCGGCACGTCGTTGACCAGCTCGCCGCCGATCAGGATGTCGCCGTCGCTGGCTTCCTCCAGCCCGGCGATCATGCGCAGCGTGGTGGTCTTGCCGCAGCCGGAAGGGCCCACCAGCACGACGAATTCCTGGTCGGGGATGTCGAGGTCGATGCCGCGCACCGCCTCGGTCCGATCGAAGCGCTTGACCAGCTTGCGCAGTGCCACTTCGGCCATGATGCGATCCCCCGTCAGCCCTTGGTCGCGCCGGCGGTGAGCCCGGCGATGTAGTAGTCCATCAGGAAGGCGTACACGATGAGCGGCGGCGCGGCGGCGACCATCGCGCCGGCCATCAGCATGCCCCATTCGTAGACGTCGCCGCGGATGAGGCTCGTCACGGTGCCGACGGTCAGCACCTGCTGGTCGCCGCTGTAGAGGAAGGCCATCGGGTAGACGAAGTCGGACCACGATACGGTGAATGCGAAGATCGCCGCGGCGATGATCCCCGGCAGCGCGACCGGAATGAAGATCTTCCACAGCATCTGCAGGTAACCGGCGCCGTCGATCAGCGCCGCCTCGTCGAGCTCCTTCGGGATGCTGGAGAAGTAGCCGATCATGATCCAGGTGCAGAACGGCACCGTGAGCGTGGGCAGCACCAGCACCATTCCCCAGTAGGAATCCAGCAGCCCGAGCGAGCGCACGATCTGGAACATCGGGATGAACAGCAGCGATTCCGGGATCAGGTAGGTGAGGAAGATTCCGGTGGCGAGCACGCCGGAGCCCCAGAACTTCATCCGCGCCAGCGAGAACGCGGCGAGGATGCTCACCACCATGGTGATCGCCACCGAGCACAGCGTCACGATCACCGTGTTGCGGAAGTAGATCGGAAACTGGGTCTTGGTCAGCAGGTCGATGTAGTGCTGGAGCGTGACCCCCTCGGAGATGAACCAGGGATTGGTCGCCAACTGCGCGACCTCGACGTTGGTCTTGAGCGAGGTCACGATCATGTAATACGGCGGCGCCAGGAAGAACACCGCGAACACCAGCAGGAAGAAGTAGGACAGCACCAGCGCCCAGCGCCGGTTGCGCGCCAGGCTGCGGCGCAGGCCGAGCAGCCGCCGGCCGGGTAGCCCGATCGCGGCGACGTTCATCCGATCTCCTCGCCGCGGCGGCGCACGCCGCGCAGGATGAAGAAGGCGGCCACGCCCAGGATCGGGAACATGAACAGCGACACCGCAGCGCCGAGCGGGATGTCGCCGGAGCGGATGCCGAGCATGAAGGCGTAGGTCGCGAACACGTGCGTGGTGTCGCGCGGCCCGCCCTGGGTCAGGATCTGGACGATGTCGAAGTTGGCGAAGGTGACGATCAGCGAGAACAGCACCGTGATGGCGATGATGCTGCGCATCATCGGCAGCGTGACGTAGAGGAAGCGCTGCCAGGCGTTGGCGCCGTCGATCGCGGCGGCCTCGTAGAGCTGCTCGGGCACCGACTTCAGCGCCGCGAGGTACATGATGAGGAAGAAGGGCGCGCCGTACCAGACGTTGACCAAGATCACCGAGAGGCGCGCCCAGCCCGGTTCCGAGAGCCACGGCACCTCCTGCGCGCCCATCGAGCGCAGCATCCAGTTGAGCGCGCTGTGGGTGGGGTCGAACATCCACCACCAGCCGAGCGAGGAGAGCGCGAGCGGCATCACCCACGGCACCAGCATCATGCCGCGCCACTTGCGCTGGCCCTTCGCGGGAAGGTTGTTCACCAGGTGCGCGGTCACCAGGCCGATCAACGCCTTGAAGAACACGGCGCTGATCGCGAAGATCGCCGACTGCTCGACTACCATCCAGAACATGTCGCGCGAGAACAGGAAGGCGAAGTTGTCGAGCCCGACGAAGTGCGTCTGGGACTTGTTGAGCATCGCCAGGTACACCGAGTAGCAGGCGGGGTAGATCACCAGCCCGACCACGCCGAGGATGAGCGGCAGGCACATCAGGAATGCGATGCTGGAACGCCGGCGCATGAGCCGGCGCAGCCCCTTGCGGCGTGGCGTGCGCAGCAAAGGCATGAGCGGGGCGGACGCGGTAGCCGCGCCGCCGGGCTTGCCGATGGTGCCTTCCATGTTCTTCCCCCGGTTCTCCTTCACCGGGCATGCGCCGCCCGGTGCCGTTCCCCGAAAATCAGCCTGGCGCGGCTCGGCAGCCGCACCGGGCGCTCATGTGCGCAGGTAGCTCTGCAGTTCGTTCTCCGCCCACTTGATGACGTCGTCCAGCTTCTCGCCGCCCTGGGTGAACTTGCCCACCATCACCGTCTGCAGCGCCTGGTTGTAGATCTGCGCCGCCACGTCCGGGCGCGCCGGATAGCCGCTGATGTTGAACTCCTCGTCGCCGCGCGGCGGGTAGTTGAACACGGTGCCGCGCGGCGGCTCGACAATCTTCCAGGTATCGAAGTCGTAGAAGCTCTTGAACGACGGTAGGTCGTAGCCGTTGGACGCGGCCACCAGCTTGCGCGCCTGCTCCTTCTCGGAAATGAACATCAGGAATTCCCTGGCCGCCGACTTGTTCTTCGAGAAGCTCCACAGGCCGTAGAAAAACGGCAGGTAGGGCGCGTAGCGTCCTCTCGGGCCGCGCGGCATGTCGTGGGTCCAGCATTGCGCGGCGACCTTCGGGTTGTCGCGCTTGGCGACCGCCCACGCGCTCGGCGGATTCATGATTCCCCCGCCCTTGCCGGAGATGAGCCAGCGGTTGTTGCCGGCGTCGTCCCAGGCGTAGACCTCCTTCGGGTTCACCGCCATCAGCTTCTTCAGGTATTCGAGCGCGGC
This sequence comes from Burkholderiales bacterium, assembly GCA_035651315.1. Classification (GTDB taxonomy): domain Bacteria; phylum Pseudomonadota; class Gammaproteobacteria; order Burkholderiales; family Eutrophovitaceae; genus DASRFY01. The sequence continues at coordinate 10,444 of DASRFY010000139.1, read as the reverse complement.
GCGGGTTTCGGCGGAGTCGACGCGAATGTGGTCCTTGTCGTCGATCATCACCGCGCCGAAGGAGCGGAAGCAGGCGCCGACCCAGTCGATGGCGTCGCTGGTCTGTCCCATCGGCAGCCCGACCGGATAGCCGCCGGCGTGAAGCTTCTGCGCGGCGGCGAGATAGGTGTCCCAGTTCCAGCCCGCGACCAGCGCCTTGTCGCGCCGCTCGTGCGGCGGGAACATCTTCACGATGTCGATGCCGGCATGGCGCTTGTACAGGTCGATGCGCGAGCAGCAGGGCTTCGCCTGGCTGCCGGAGGTGGTGGGAATTCCCTTCCAGTGGCCGTCGTGGCGGGCGAGGTATTCGCTGATCGGGTTGAGCGGGCCGTACTTCTTCGTGAGTTCGCCGACGATGTCGTCGAGCGGCTCCAGCACGTTGCGGTGCACCGCCACCTGCCAGGCGCGGTGCGACATGACGTCGTGCCCCGCGCCCGCCTGCGCCTCGGCGCTGGCGGTAAGGAGGTCCTTGTCGCCCTGGGAGGTGATGAAGTCGAGGTTGAGCTGGACGTGATTGCTTGCCGCCCACTCCTCGCAGATCTTGCGGAACACCGCGTTGGCGCCGGGCACCCAATGGTCCCACACGCCCAGCGACAAGCTTCCCGCGGCGTATGCGCCGCGGATGTACGGCGCGCCGACAGCCGCCACCGTCGCCGCCGCGGCACCCCTGAGGAGCTTCCTCCGGATCCGATCCATGAGCTGCCTCCCGGTTGCGAAGCCGTCCGGACCCTCGCGCGCGCCTTCCTGCCCAAGGGCGCCACGCCTCGCAACATCTAATAGTACGCTGCGCGTTCGCTGTGCAACGAATTGTTACGTCGCCATCGCGCCTCGCGGCGCGCGTCGACGACAAGCCTTCAACGCGCGGCGAGCGCTTCGGGTTGATGCGAAGTGATCCGGGCCGGAAAGAGCGGGGCTGGGTCGGAAGCAAACCGGATCGGCCGACTCCGGCGAAGGTGCGTTGCCGGGATCGACGCGGGGCAGACTCCGGTGTCTTCGCCGTTCCAAGCGAAGCGTCCGTAACGCGGCACCCGTCTCCGAAGCCTGAGCGCAGGCCCTCAAGCCGCGGCGAAGGCCGCGGGCTCAGCGCGGCAGGGTAAAGGCGATGACGGCGTCGCCCTGGCGGTAGCCGAACAGCGCGCTGCCACCGACTGCGACGGCGATGTACTGCGTGCCATCGATCTCGTAGGCCACCGGCGGCGCGTTCACCCCGGCGCCGCAGTTGAACTGCCAGAGGAGTTCCCCGGTCTTCGCGTCGAAGGCGCTGAGGTGGCCGTTGCCTTCGCCGGTGAAGACCACGCCGCCGGCGGTGGCCAGCACGCCGCCGATGAGCGGATCCGGGGTCTTGGTCTGCCATGCGATGCGGCCGCCGTGATGCAGGTCGAGCGCGGTGAGCGTGCCCCAGGCCGGGCCGACGACCGGCTCGAGCGTGGTGTAGCGCACCGCGGGCTTGTCGCCGTGCGCGGGAACTTCGCGCACCGTGTAGCGAGTGGGCATGTGGAGCGCGGCGACATAGGCCAGGCCGCTGCGCGCGTCGTACGACACGGGCGACCAGCTCGCTCCGCCCGCCGCGCCGGGGGCGATGTCCACTCCTTCCGGCGTCGGTCGCCGGAATGTGTTGGCGTGCGGCACGAAGGGCTCCGACTTGAACAGCAACTTGCCGCTGACGCGGTCGAGTACGTAGAGCCAGCCGGTCTTGGACGCCTCGCCGACGGCGGGAATGCGTTTCCCGTCCACCTCGGCGTCGAACAGCACCGGCGGACTCGCCACGTCGTAGCCCCACATGTCGTGCGGTACCTGCTGGTAATGCCACCTGAGCCGCCCGGTCTCCACGTCGAGCGCGACCAGCGAGACGGTGTAGAGGTTGTCGCCGGGGCGGGTCACGTCGTCCATCTGCGGCGACGGATTGCCGATGCCGAGGTAGATCAGGCCGCGCTCGGCATCCACCGCGGGCGTGGTCCAGGCCGATCCGCCGCCGCGCTTCCACGCGTCGCGGTGCGCGAACGCCGTGGCCTTCTCGCGGGCGATGTCCCGCTCGAGCGGCTCGCCGTCGGGCGTGGTCGCGCGGAACTCGCCTTCCCATCCTTCGGCGGTGGAATCGAACTGCCAGACGCGGCGGCCGTTTGCGGCATCGAAAGCGGCGTAGAACCCGGCGCGCTGGCTCTGCCCGGCGATGCCGACCACCGCGCCGACCGGCGCGCCCGGCCGATCCGAATCGAGGTGCAGTCCGTAACCGACGCCGGTGATGCCGATGATGACCTTGCCCTTGTAGACGACCGGCGCCATGTTCGCGCCCACGCCGGTGGATCCGGTCACCCTCTGCTTGCGCAGCGGGTCGTCGGCGGCGAGCTGCTCGGTGCGCTCGGTGACCGCATCGGTGTCCTCGACCAGCGGCACGTCCCACACCGTCTTTCCGGTTTTCGCGTCGAGGGCGACGAGCCGCGCGTCGACCGTTCCCATGAACACCTTGCCGTAGGCTACCGCGACCCCGCGGTTGGCAGGGCCGCAGCACATCTTCTGCATGCGGCGCTTGTGCTCGTAGCGCCACAGCTCGCGCCCGCTGGCGGCCTCGATCGCGACCACGTGGTTGAAGGGCAGGGAGACGTACATCACGCCGTCCGCCACGATCGGCGTAGCCTGGAACGTGGCCGCCACGCCGCTCTGGTAGATCCAGCGCGGCACGAGCCGCTTCACGTTGCCGGCGTCGACGGCGGTGAGCGGCGAAAAGCGCTGATTGCCGTAGTCGCGTCCGTACGTGAGCCAGTCGGCCCGGTCGTTTCCGGCATTGAGCAGGCGGACGTCGTCGATTTCCCCCGCGCCGGCGAGCGGCATGAATCCGGCGAGAACGGCGAGCAAGGCAAGCGCGTACGGTCGCATTCGTTCCTCCTGACATGAGTGCGCGGGCGCCCGACTCTCGAAGGCCGGAGAGCCACGCGCGGTTCTTGTTCCCGCGCCTGCGCGCGGGCCGCCGGGTCAGCGGTCCGCGTCGGAACGCGGCGCGACCAGTTCGATGCGGCGCCGGATCGTCGCGACGGCGGCGGGGTCGGCTGCGGTCTGCGCGAGCCGCAGTTGGACGTTCAACCACGCGAGCAGCGGACGGCGCAGGCCTTCGGCCGAGGCGGTGTCCACCGCAGTGGCCACGCCGTCGGGCGATAGGCGCGCGAGGCGGAACAGCGTGCCGGCGGCGACGAGACGCGACACCGGGTCCTCGATCGACTGCATCGCCTTCACCTGCGCGGCGTCGTCGCGCGCGGCGACGATCGCCCGGTACGGCGCGGCGAGCGACTTGATTTCCGGCGCATCCCAGCGCCCGTCGAGAAAGGCGGCGTAGGCGCGGTCCTCGGCAGTGGCGTCGGCGAGCAGCGGCGCCACGCCCGCGCAGCGGTCGAAATCCAGCGCCGCGGTGCCGAGCCCGCAGCGCACGAGCGCGGCGCGTGCGGCGAGATCCAGCCTGCCGGTGCTCGCAATGGCGGACTTCGCCCGCTCGTAGCGCCGTTCGGCAGGCGAAGTATTGCCGGCGAGATACTCGCGCTGATAGTCGGCGAGCGCGTCGTGCGCCGCCGTCTGCCACTGCGGCTGCGGGCTGCCGGCGCAGGCGGCGAGCAGCAGGGCGACGAGTGCCGGGGCGCCTGCGAAAACGCCGCCGACTAGGAAGGGCCTCATGGCGTCTTGATCTCCGCCTTGTGCGCGAACGGCCACTTGCGATTGATCTCGTCGAGCAGCCGGTTGATCTTGGCGATGCCGTCGTCGATCTCGGCGCGCAGCGCAACGAGATCGCTGGTCGCTTCCTTGACGTTCGCAGTGGCGCCCTTGACGTTCGCAGTGGCGCCCTTGACATCGGCGGTCGCTCCCTGAGCGTTGGCGAGCACCGCGTCGGCCTTCTTCAGGCTTTCGCGCGCGTCCGACAGGATGGCGTTCAACTGGACGAACGATTTCTGCGCCTCATCCATCACACCGCCTTGCGCGAACACGCGCTGGTCGGCCTTGGCGAGAATGCCGTCCATGCGCACCGAGACGCCGTTGAGCGAGGCGATCAGCGAGCGGACCTGGTCGACGGTCTGCAGCACCTGGCGCGCGTGCTCCGGGCTGCCGGTCACGCCTTCCAGCACGCCGTAGTCGCCGGCCATGCGTTGCGTCACGGCCTGCAGATGGGTGAGGCTCTGGCTGAAGCTCGAATCGGGCTTGGTCAGGTTGTCGACGTTCTGCAGGATGCTGTTCGCGCGCGCGATCATCTGCGGCATGTCCTGCGCAGCGTCCCGGGTAGCCAGCTCGCGGATCGCGCCGGGCGGCAGCGGCGGATCCTTCATGTTGGGGGAGGTGGCGCGGATCTTGGCGGCGCCGAGCAGCGCCTTGTCGAGAGTAAACACGCTGGTGGTGCGCAGCCAGCGCGCTTCCCTTTCCCGGATCTCGAGCTCGATGCGCACCTTGCCGTTCTCCGTGAGATCCATCCGCGACACGGTCCCGACCGGGAATCCCGAGAAGGTCACCGGCATGCCCACGCTCACCCCTTCGGCGTCCGGCGCGATCAGCACCAGCGTGCGCGACGCCTCGAACACCCCGCGCGCATAGAGGGCGTACACCGCCAGCGCGATGACCAGCACCGGGATCAATGCCAGCAGCACGCCCACCTTCAGGCGGAGGTGCCGGATCCCGGGGGCAGGTACAGCGGGGCGTTCCATTTGTAGTCGACGATCCAGCACTGCTCGTAGCGGCCGTTCAGCGCGGCGAGCGTCGTTTTCAGAAAGCGCGGATAGAAAGTGTCGGGCAGCAGCCGTCCCGGGCGATCGATCAGGATTATAGTCGGCTCGAGCACGATCGCCCGCAGCAGCTTGGCGAGGAAACGCTGCTCGTGATCGAGGTCGGGGTCGCGACGGTAGGCGCAGTCCGCGCAGCCGACCCGCTCGAGCAGGTCCAGGGCATGGCGTTCCGCCTCCGCCACCCGCATGCCGCGGCGAAATTGCGGCACGACGGCGATGTTCTCCAGCACCGTCAGGTTGGCGCGCAGCGGCAGGCGCGCGGAGACCAGCACCGCCTCCGGATGCGCCGCGATCAGGCGCTTGCGCTCGACGTTGCCGGCGAGCAGCAACAGCCGGTTCGTGCTGGGGCGCAGTTCCGGCGCCGGTTCCGGTTTAGGACTAACGGACATAGGCGATGGCGAGCGCGCCGATCTCGACCAGCATGAGCGCGAAGAACAGCCGCACCATGCCGCGCAGCACCGCGATCGGCGCGTAGGACAGCCGCTTGGGCGTGACCAGCCCGGCGGCGATCGGGATGACGGTGACCGCCAGGCCGAAGGCGAGCGTCTTGCACCACAGGATCAGCATCGAGGGAATATCGAACACCTTGCCGATGACGCGGGTGAAATCGCCGGGCGGCAGGCTCCAGGGGCGGAAATCGACGATCAGCAGGTGCGCGAGCACGAGGGAAATGACGATGCTGACCGCGGTGAGCGCGAGCACCGAGATCGTCCCGCCGACGACGCGCGGGATGAGCTCGAATTTCACCGGGTCGACGCCTGACAGCTCGAGCGCCTCCAGCTCGTTGTGGATCTTCATCAGCGCGACCTCGGTGTTGATCGCCGCGCCGCTGCGCAGCGCGACGAAGAGCGCGGTGGTGAGCGGCAGGATCTCGAGCACCAGCACCCGTATCACGATCTCCAGGGCGTACGCATAGAGACCGAAATCGCGCGCGGTCTCGCCCACGATCTGGATGATCACCACGCTGAGCAGCGCGACGAATGCGGCGAAACCGGGAAGGATCTGCCAGGCGGTGAAGTAGATCTGCTTCTGCACCACCTCGCGGGTCGCGCGGTTGTAGGTCGACACCGACATCGCGCCGGCGAGCGCGGTCGCGGTCAGGTGCAGCACGCGGCTCGCCGCCTGCAGCCAGGGGTCGAGGGTCGAGTGGCCGCGCTGTGCCGGGGATGGCCTCGGAATGAGCACGAGCGAATCATACCTTGCGTAGGAGCACGCCGGTCGCGCCGTGCGCGGTTGCGGACGAGTGGCCGCGCCGGCAACATAGCGGCCGTCTCCTCGCCGCGCCGTCGCAAGGTCCCGATCTGCATTCCGGTCCCCTCATTCCCGCCGAGCCGTCGTTCACGAGCGGCGGCACGCTGTTTTCGGAGCGCTACGGCGATGTGTACTTTTCCGCCGCGGGCGGGATCGAGGAGACGCGCCATGTCTTTCTGCACGGCAACGACCTGTCCGCGCGCTGGCGCGATCGCGCGCGGTTCACGATCGTCGAGACCGGCTTCGGGTCGGGACTGAATTTTCTCGCCGCCTGGCAGGCGTTCCGCGCTGAAGCCCCGGCCTCGGCCCGATTGCATTTCGTCTCGGTGGAAAAGCATCCCTTCCGGGGCCGGGATCTGGCGACGATTCACGCCGCATGGCCGCAGCTTGCCGCGCTGTCACGGGAACTGATCGCCGAGTATCCGCCGCTCGTGCCCGGGTTTCACCGGTTGCACTTCGAAGGCGGCCGGGTGAGCCTCACGCTGCTGTTCGGCGAGGCGGCCGGCCTGCTCGGCGAGCTGGACGCGTGCGCCGACGCGTTTTTCCTCGACGGCTTCGCGCCGGCGAAGAATCCGGACATGTGGACCGAGGCGCTGTGCGGGCAGCTCGCACGCATCGCCGCGCCGGACGCCACGGCGGCGACCTGGTCGGTGGCGGGCAGCGTGCGCGAGGCGCTGGCGGCGGCAGGATTCACGGTGGAAAAGCGGCCCGGCTTCGGGCACAAGCGGGAGATGCTGGTTGCGCGCTGCGCGTGGCGCGAACGACCGGAACCGGCAGCCGCGCGCAGCGCGATCGTCGTCGGCGCCGGGATCGCCGGCGCGAGCTGCGCGCTAGCGCTCGCAAGGCGGGGCATCGACGTTACGCTGATCGACGCCGGCGCGGCAGCGGCGAGCGCGGCTTCCGCCAATCCTGCGGGAGTGGTGCGTCCGTTCCCGACATTGGAGCAGGGCGGCCGCAGCCGCTTCACCTGGGCGGCGTACTTCTACGCCTGCCGGCACTATGCATCCACGCTCGCGGATCCTGCCTCGCATGCGCGGACCGGCGTGCTGCAACTCGCGCGCGATCCGGCGCAGGAAGAAAAGCTGCGGCGCGCGTTGATGGAGTTTGGCGTCGGGCCGGAAGTCGCGCGGCCGGTCGGCGAACAGGAGGGCGCGCGACTGTGCGGTGCCGCGATCGCGGGCCCTGGCGTCTGGTACGAGGGCGCAGGCTGGGTGGCGGGACCGGCGGCCGCGCGAGCGACGCTGCACGCGGCGGGCGGGCGCTTGACTACGCTGTGGAACACGGAGGCGGCTGCGATCCGCTCGGAAGAAGGGATCGTCGAGGCGATCGATGCGCACGGGCGCGTTCTCGCCGGTGCCGATGCGGTGATACTTGCCAACGGGCATCGCGCGGCCGCGCTTGCCGCCGCACGCGCGCTGCGGCTGCGGCCGGTGCGCGGGCAGGTGTCGTTCATTCCGGCGGCGGCTCATTTGCGCGCGATTGTCTGCCGCGAAGGTTATGTGACGCCGGCGATCGGCGGCGCGCACGTCGTCGGCGCGACCTTCGACGAGCGCAATGTGGACGAGGCGCCGCGCCGGGAAGATCATCTCGCCAACCTCGCCCGCGCCGAGCGCATGCTGCCGGGAATGTTCCGCGAAGCGAAGCCGGAAGACCTTGCCGCCTGGGTCGGGTTGCGCTGCGTGAGCCGCGACCGGCGGCCGCTGCTGGGCGAGATCGAACCGCGCATCCACGGCTGCCTTGCCCTCGGCTCGCGCGGCTTCACCTGGGCGCCGCTCGCCGCGGAACTGGTCGCCTCGCGTTTGGCCGGTGATCCGCTGCCGATCGAGCGCGGCGTCGCCGCCGAGCTGTCGCCGGCGCGCTTTGCGGGCGATCAGCCGCAGTAGCCGGCGTGCGCGATCCAGTCCTTCATGCCGCGCGCCATCTCGTCGGCGAGCGCGGAGAACGCCGCCGCGCCGCCCGCCGCGTCGGGCGTGGGCGTGGGGCGCTCGAGACGGATTGTCGTCGAGTCGTGGCGGCGCGCGCCGCCGATCTCCATCAGCTCGGCGTGCGCGTACAGCACGGCGCGGCTGGAGGTCTCGGCGTCGAAGACCTGGCTGAATTCCTCGAGAGCCACGTGCAGCGAGCACTTCGCGCTGCTCGGCGCGGTATCGCCGATCGTCTGCCGCAGCCGCAGCGTCAGCATCGTCGCCGGCGTGCCGGTCCAGAGGCTGTAGGCGAAAGACTGCAGCACGCGCGGATCGCGATACGTGGCGCGGTAGAGCATGTCGCTGCGGTCCAGCCAGGGCGGGGATTCGACCGGCATCACGCGCACGGCGGCGAGAGGCTCGGTCTTCGGCGGCAGCCCGAAGTCGTAGACCTGCGCCGTGCCTCTGACGGCGGGGGCGCAGCCGGCGCCGAACGCGAGCAGGGAAACGAGGCAGAGGGCGGTGCGTATCTTCATTTTCGTCCGGAAAATCCCGGCTCCCCGGGGCCGGGCGCCGTGGCGGGTCTGCCGAAGAGCAGGCTCTGCGGCTCGCGTTCGACCTGCAGCAGGACCTGCCGCAGGTCCCGGGAATCGCGCGTGAGCTGGTCGACCAGGGTGTTGATCTTGGGCAGCGTGGTTTCGGTGATCTCGGAGGAGATCTCTGCGGTCGCCCGGTCGAGATTCTCCGACAGCGCCCGCATGCTGGCGAGCACGCGCCGCGAATCCTCCGCCACCGGCGCGATCGCGCCGGTGGCCTGCTCGAGGTTGGCGAGCGAATTCTTCAGCCGGCGCGCGTTTTCCTCGTCGAAGAAGCGCTGCGCGCGTTCGGTGAGCTGGGGGATCGCGCGCAATGCGGGCTCGAGCTGCGCGGACGCCGACTCGAAGTTGGCGAGCGCCTGCGACAGCCGCTGGCCGTTCTCCTCGCTCGCCATGCTGTTCAGCCGTTGCAGCAGATCGGATGCCTGCTTGAGCAGGTTCTGGCCGGTGCTCGCCAGATCATCGAGCACGTTCGAACGCATCGGCACGCGCCCGGGAGCGCCGCCCTGCCGCGCGACCCGTGCCGGATTGCTGCCGTCGTCGTCGAGCATGACGTAGGCGAGCCCGGTCACGCCCTGATACCCGATCTGCCCATAGGCGCCGCGGGTGATCGGCACCTGCCGCTCCACCAGGATGCGCACCAGGATGTTGCGCGTGTCCTGCGGGTCGATCTGGAGGCTCGCGACCTTGCCCACGACGATGCCGCGGAAGCGCACCTCCGCCTGCGGATAGAGCCCGTTGACCGAATAGCGCGACACCAGCTCGTACTCCTCGTATTGCTTGGTGTCGCCGCGAAACCAGACGAAGGCGGCGACCGCGGCCGCGCCGAAGATCACGGTGAACAGCCCGGTGAGAATGGCGTAGGCGCGGTTTTCCATGGTCACCGGGCGGCGGGCGGATTCATGGACGAGGAGTGTAGCAATTCGCGGTGCGCGCCGAAGAAGCTGTGCACGAATGGATCGTCGAGCAGCGCCATTTGTCCGATCGGGCCCTGCGCCACGATGCGGTTCTGCGCCAGGATCGCCATGCGCGTCGCGAGCGCGAGCACGGTCTCCACGTCGTGGGTCACCATCACGACCGTCAGGCCCAGCTCGTGCGACAGGCTGCGCACCAGCCGCACGAAGGCGTGCGCGCGCTCCGGGTCCAGCCCGGCGGTGGGCTCGTCGAGCAGCAGCAGCTCGGGGTCCAGCGCGAGCGCGCGCGCCAGCGCGGCTCGCTTCACCATGCCGCCGGACAGTTCCGCCGGCATCAGCCGCGCGTCGCGCGGCTCCAGCTCCACCATCGACAGCTTGACCATGACGAGGTCGCGGATCAGCGCCTCGTCCAGGCAACGCAGCTCGCGCAGCGGCAGCGCCACATTGTCGAACACGGTCAGCGCCGAGAACAGCGCGCCGTTCTGGAACAGCAGGCCGAAGCGGCGCATCAGCGCCAACCGCTGCGCGCGGCGCGTCCTGGCGAGATCCACTCCGAAAAGCCTGACCGTGCCGCTGCTGGGACGGGTCAGCCCCACCAGGTGGCGCAACAAGGTGGTCTTGCCGCTGCCCGAGCCGCCGACCAGCGCCAGAATCTCGCCGCGCTCGACGTCGAGATCGAGGCCGCGGTGAACGAACTTGCCCGCGATGCGCGTCGCGATGCCGCGCGCTTCGATGACCGTCGGCATCAGGTGTAGAAGCCCACGCGACGGAACAGCACGGCGTAGATCGCGTCGAGCACGATCATCAGCGTGATCGAGCTGACCACCGAGTTGGTGATGCCGGAGGACACGCTTTCGGTGTTCGGCTTGACGCGCAGTCCGTAATGGCAGGCCGTCAGCGCGATCGCGGCGCCGAAGGTGGAGGCCTTCAGCATGGCGATCCAGAGATTGGCCGGGTGCACCACCTTGGGCAGCGTGGTGAAGAAG
>DASRFY010000138.1:0-9803 GCA_035651315.1 Burkholderiales bacterium | reverse complement strand
CGCAGGCTTGAACACCACGCAGTTGCCGTAGGCAAGCGCGGGCGCGATCTTCCACGCCGGGATCGCGGCCGGGAAATTCCACGGCGAGATGATGCCGACCACGCCGAGCGGCTCGCGCACGATCTCCACGTCGATGCCGGGACGCACCGAGGGCACCAGCTCGCCGCTTCGGCGCAGCACTTCGCCGGCGAAGAACTTGAAGATGTTGCCCGCGCGCACGACTTCGCCGATGCCGTCGGGCAGCGTCTTGCCCTCTTCGCGCGACAGCAGCCTTCCCAGCTCTTCGCGGCGGGCGAGGATTTCGCTGCCCACCTTGTCGAGCAGATCGGCGCGCGCCTGCACACCGAACGTCGCCCAGGCAGGGAACGCGGCGCGCGCCGCTGTAATCGCGGCCTCGGCCTGCTTCTGGTCGGCCTGCGCGTACTCGCCGAGCACGTCGGAGGTGTCCGACGGGTTGATGTCCTTGGAGATGGCGGCGCCGGCGACCCATTCGCCGGCGACGTAGTTGAGGAATTGCTGGGTAGCCATGGTCTTCCCCTGGAGGTAAGGCGGGGATGCTAGCCAAGCGCCGCGGCCGGCGTCAAATCATCCGGGCCTGCGCCTGCGCCGCAGCGCGTGGAACGCGTCCAGTTCCCACGGCCGCACCGCCAGCAGCAGGCTCGCGGGCCGCCGCTCCCCGAGCGGCAGGCGCTTGTCGTCCTCGTGCAGTTCCGCGAATTCCGCCGCCACGCGCTTGAGCCGCGCGATCAGCCTCTCCGAGGAGGCCCGCGACAGCATGCCGTTGACGACCGCGATGTGCTCGCCTGTTGCATCGAAGCGGGAGCGGAAATACTCCCGCTCGGCGCGATCGAGGAAGAAGCGCCGGATCGGTCCGTCCGGCAGCCAGGAGAAGGTGCGCGCCACCTTGAGCCGGATGCGGTCGCCGGGCAGCAGCTCGAGAAAACGGATGCGGTCCAGCCTGGCGAGAAGCTGGATGCATTCGGCCTTGGTCATGTCGTAGGTCGCGACGATCTGCTCCAGATTCAGATGATTGAGCGCGCACACAGCGATCAGGAAAAGCTTCGGGTTGCCGACGATCTCGCGCTCCTGTTCGAGGGTGAGGCGGGAAAGGTAACCGGTGTGGCTGTCCAGCTCGCGCGCCAGCTCGGCGATCGAGGTGCCGGCCAGCTCGCAGACCCGCTCGAAGCGCTCCAGGGACAGGTCGTTCTTGGCGAACAGGCGCTTGATGGTGGCCTCGCTCAGGCTCAAGGCCCGCGCCACCTGCGCGTAATTGACTCTTCTTGCCCGCAACACGCGCTTGAGCGCGTCCACCATGGCGGCGGTCTGCGACACGGCCCCTCCCAGCATGACAATGGAAAGTAGCGCTATTTGATACCGCAGGAATGGGCGACATCAACTCCGCGCGCCGCGGTTTACGAGGCAGACCCGGCTGCGCACTATCCGTTTGCCCGCCGCCGTGGCGGGCTTTCAGGGAGAGTAGCCATGAACCAGCAGCACAGCCTTGCCGCCGCCTTCCAATCCGCCTTGACCGCAACCCGCCCCTCGCCGGCCCCGCACCCTCCGACGGAGCAGTCCATCCCGCTGCTTGCCGCGCTGCAACCCAGCGCCACGCCGATGGATCTCATCGTCCAGCGCCGCATCGGGATCTACCCCGACACCCCCGGCGCGCTCAGTACATCCGGTGCCGGAACAGCCACGCCGAAAGCGCAAGGCTGACCGCTCCGATCAGCGCCATCGGCCAGAACTGTGGAAGCAGGACATCGAAGGGCGCGCCTTCCAGGAACAGCTTGCGCAGCACGATCAGGAAGTAGCGCAGCGGATTGAGCAGCGTGATCCTCTGCACCGCGACGGGCATGTTGGCGATCGGGGTCGCGAATCCGGACAGGATCACCGCCGGCACCATGAACAGGAACGCGCCCATCAGCCCCTGCTGCTGGGTGACCGAGATCGACGACACCATCAGGCCGATTCCCACCGCCGAGAGCAGGAACAGCAGCAGCCCGACGTAGAGCGTCACGAGGCTCCCCAGCAGGGGAATGTGGAACCAGAGCGTGGCCACCGCCAGAATCGCGGTCGCCTCGACGGTGCCGATCAGGAACCCCGGCAGCGCCTTGCCGATCAGCATTTCCAGCGGATTGAGCGGGGTCACCAGAAGCTGGTCGAAGGTGCCCTGCTCGCGTTCGCGCGCCACCGACAGTGCGGTGACAAGCATCGTGACCAGCAGCGTGATCACGCCGACGATGCCGGGGATGAAGAACCAGCGGCTCTCCATGTTCGGATTGAACCAGGCGCGGATCTCCAGGCGCGCGGGCGGTTTCGCCAGGCCCTGGTCGGCCGACCAGGCGTCGTTGAAGCGGTTCACCACCTGCCGGGCATAGTTCACCACCCCGAGCGCGGTGTTGGAGTTGCGCCCGTCGACGATGAGCTGCAGCGGCGCCGGCTCGCCCGCGACGAGATCGCGGGTGAAATGCCGGCCGACGTGGATCACCGCCAGCACGCGCTCGCCGTCGATCAGCGGCGCGATCTCCTCCGCCGCGCCGATCGACCCGCGCTCGTGGAAGTTCGCCGAGGCGCGGAACGCAGCCAGCAGCTCGCGCGCAGCCGCCCCGCTGTCTTCGTCGTACACGGCGTAGGGGATGTTGTTCAGGTCGAAGGTCGCCGCGTAGCCGAACACCAGGAGCTGGATCACCGGCGGCACGATCAGCACGAAGCGGCTCCTCCGGTCGCGCAGCAGCGCGAGCAGCTCCTTGACCAGCAGGGCGCGGATGCGTTGCCACATCGCTGCTACTGCAGGCGCTTGCGCGACTTGCGCCAGGTCAGGCCGAGGAAGATCGCGGCCATGAGCGCGAGCGCCGCGGTGTTGGGCAGAATCACCGCCCACACGTCACCGGCGAGGAACAGCGTGTCGACGATGGACACGAAGTAGCGCGCCGCGACCACGTGCGTGATCACGCGCACCGGCGCCGGCATGCTGCCGATGTCGAAGATGAATCCCGAGAGCAGGAAGGCGGGCAGGAAGGTGGTGATGATCGCGACCTGTCCGGCCACGAACTGGCTGCGCGCCACGCTGGAGATGAGCATTCCCATCCCGAGCGCGACCATCAGGAACAGCGATGCGGTCGCGAACAGCAGCCAGACCGAGCCGCGCAGCGGCACGCCGAACAGTCCCACCGCCATAGCCACCGAGAGCAGCATGCCGCCGGTGCCGAGCACGAAGTAGGGAATCAGCTTGCCGAGCAGGATCTCGCTCACCCGCACCGGCGTGACCAGCAGCGCCTCCATCGTGCCGCGCTCCCACTCCCGCGCCATCACCATCGCGGTGAGCAGCGCGCCGATGAGCGTCATGATGACCACCACCAGGCCCGGCACCAGGAAGTGCCGGCTTTTCAGCTCGCTGTTGAACCACACGCGCTGCTCGACCTGCACCGGCACGTAGTAAGCGCGGCCTTCCTCCTGCGCGCGCTGCGCCAGCCAGGTCGACCACGCGCCCTCGATGTAGCCCTGAGCGATGCGCGCGTTGTTCGCGTTCACGCCGTTCAGCACCACCTCGATCGGGGCGCCGTCGGAGCGCCGCATCCGCGCCGCGAAATCGGCGCGCAGACGCACGATCGCGTCGACCGCTCCGGCGCCTAGCTCGCGTTCCGCTTCGGGCATCGACCCGACGATGCGGGTTGCGAAATACTTCGAGCCGGAGAGCGAGGCGAGGAAGTCGGCGGTATCCGGCCCGGCGTCCTCGACAACTGCCGCCACCGGGACGTGTTCGGAGTCCAGCGACACGCCGTAACCGAACAGGAACAGCAGCGCCACCGGCATCAGGAAGGCGATCGCGATGCTGCTCGGGTCGCGCACGATCTGCAGGAACTCCTTGCGCACCAGCCCGCGCAGGCGCATGAGCGCGCCGCCGCGCGCGCCGCTGTCCGGTGTGCGCGTCATTGAGCCCGTCCCGGGCGCGCGTCCGCCTCGACCAACGCGATGAACGCCTCTTCCATGGTCGGCGCGGGCGCGCCCTCGCGGATGCCGCCTGCCTTGATGCCCGCCGGGTCGCCCATCGCCAAGATGCGTCCGGCGGAAATGATCGCCAGCCGGTCGCAGTACTCCGCTTCCTGCATGAAATGCGTGGTCACCAGCACTGTGACCCCCCCGCGCGCCAGGTCGTCGATGCGGCGCCAGAACTCCCGGCGCGCGAGCGGATCGACGCCCGAGGTCGGTTCGTCCAGGAACAGGATGTCGGGCTCGTGCATGAGCGCGCAGGCCATCGCCAGCCGCTGCTTGTGGCCGAGCGACAGGTCGCCGCTCGGCAGATCGGCGTGGCCGGACAGTTCGAATTCCGACACCGCCCACGCCAGCCGTTCGCGCCGGCGCGCGCCGGACAGGCCGTAGACGCTGGCGAAGAACTCCAGGTTCTGGCGCGCGCTGAGGTTGCCGTAGAGCGAGAACTTCTGCGACACGTAGCCGATGCGCGCGCGCGCCTTCGACGCGGCGTGCCGCAGGTCCAGCCCGGCCACGCGCAGCGTGCCGGCGCTCGCCGGCAGCAACCCGCACAGCATGCGGAAGGTCGTCGACTTGCCGGCGCCGTTCGGGCCGAGCAGGCCGAAGATCTCGCCGCGGCGCACGTCGAAGCTGATGCGGTCGACGGCGACGAAATCGCCGAAGCGCCGCACGACCTCGCGCACCTCGATGACGATCTCGCCTGCGCCGGCGGCCGGCGCCGCGGCGGCGGGCGCGGCAGCAGCCTGCGGCGGGCGCGCGTCCTCGTGCAGCAGGGCGACGAAGCCGTCTTCGAACGACGGCCGGACCGTCTCGATCCGCGCGTCGAAGCCGGCGGCGAGCGCCGCGATCGCGTTCGCCTCGTCCGGCTGTCGGGTCACCACGCGCACGCCGTCGGCCTGGATCGTCGCGTCGAGGACTTGCGGCGCGACGCTCATCGTGCGCTGCAAGTCGCGCTTGCGCGTCCCCGGCACGCGCGCCAGGAAGGTGCGCCCGAGCATGCCCTCGCCGATGCGCGCGGGCGCCCCCGCTGCCATCAACTCGCCTTCGTGCAGCAGCACCACTTCGTGGCAGCGCTCCGCCTCGTCGAGGTAGGCGGTGCTGAGCAGCACGCTCATTGCCTGCTCCTCGACCAGCCGGTGCACGATCGCCCACAGCTCGCGCCGTGAAACCGGATCCACGCCCACCGTCGGCTCGTCGAGCAGCAGCAGCCGCGGCGCGCGCAACAGCGTGCACGCCAGCCCCAGCTTCTGTTTCATGCCCCCCGAGAGCCGCCCTGCGAGCCGCGCGGTGAACGGGCCCAGCCCGGTCATGTGCATGAGCTCGCGGTAGCGCGGGGTGCGCGCCTGGTGCGGTACGCCCTGCAGGTCAGCGTACAGGTCGAGGTTCTCCTGCACGCTCAAGTCCTCGTACAAGCCGAAGCGCTGCGGCATGTAGCCCAGCATCGACTGCACCGCCAGCGCCTCGCGGGTGGCGTCCAGTCCGAACACCGAGATGCGCCCGCCGTCCGGAACCAGCAATCCCGCGGCCAGCCGCATCAGCGTGGTCTTGCCCGCGGCATCCGGCCCGATCAGCCCGGTCACTACCCCGCTCCTGGCGCGAAAGCTGACGTCTCGCAGCGCGACGATTTCGCGGTCATCGATGCGGAAGCTCTTGCGCAGGCTGCCCGCCTCGAGCGCCGCCGGTGCTTCCGAAGCTGGCGCAGTCTGCGGGGCGGAAGCGCTCATCCGCCGCCTGCGCAGCGTTGCGCCGGCGAAGCGTTCTCCGCCGGCTGCTGGTCGGCGCGGATGTCCACCGTCGCCGGCATGCCCAGGCGCAGCTCCGGCGCCGGGCCGCAGACGAACACGCGCACCTGGTATACCAGGCTGGTGCGAACCTCGCGCGTCTCGACCGACTTCGGCGTGAACTCCGCGGTCGGGGAAATGAATCCCACCCAGCCGCGATGAACCTTTTCCGGGTGGCTGTCGGTGCGGATCTCCGCGCGGCTGCCGAGCCGCACGCGGCCGAGGTCGGTCTCGGACAGGTAGGCGCGCACCCATAGCGGCTCGGTCAATGCCAGCGTGAACACCGTCTTCTGCGGCGAGGCCATGTCTCCCGGCTCGAGCACCCGCTTTTCGATCACGCCGTCGGCGGGCGCGTACAGCGACGCCTCCTCCAGGTCGCGCCGCGCGAGATTGGCTGCGGCTTCGAGCGCCGCGAGCGTCGCCTTCGCCGCCGCCACGTCTTCCTTGCGCGGCCCCCGTACCACCAGTCGCAACGCCTCGCGCGCCGCCTTCAGCCTGGCCGCGGCGGCCTCGGCGGCCGCGCGCGAGGTGTCGGCCTGCTGCTGGGACACGAAATGCTTGGAGACCAAGTCCTGATCGCGCTCGTAGATGCGCTGCGCGTTGGCCGCGTCCGCCTGCGCGGCCTCGACGTCGGCGCGCGCCTTGCGGATCTCCTCGGGCAGCGACCCGGCCTTGAGCCGCGCGACGACCTGGCGCTGCGCCGCGGCCTGCGCTGCGGCCTGGTCCGCGGCGTGGCGCAGCCGGTCGGTGTCCAGCCGCGCCAGCAACTGTCCCTTGGTGACGCGGTCGCCTTCCTGCACCGCGATCTCGACGATGCGCTCGGATGCGTTGAACGCGAGATCGACCTGGCGGATGTCCACGTTGCCGTGGAGCTGCACGATGTCGCGCGCCTCTTGGCGGTCCTTGCGCTGCCACCACACCGCCGCCGCCACCGCTGCGGACAGCGCGAGCACCGCAACTGCGATCAGGATTTTCTTCCTCATCTCGCCGCCTCCGCCTCAGCCCGCCGTACCGCCGGCGCGTCGCGCGCGACGCGCCCGCCCGACTGGCGCGCGCGCCTGCCTGAGGGGCTTGCCGAACAGCCGCTCGACTGCCATGCGCGCCGCATCGATCGCTTCCTGCCGCGACACCGCATCGTCCCGGGCGACGTTCAGGATCGCCGCGCCGACGATCAGCGCGTGGACACCGGCCACGGTCTGAGCATCGGGTTGCGCGCCGAGCGAGCGCGCCAGCGCGGTGATGCCTTCGCGTACCCGGGCGACGAATTCGCGCACGAACACCCGGATCGCATGGTCCTCCTCGGCGCTCACGACCAGGCCCAGCATCACCCGCGCCCGCCGCTTGTCCGCGAGCGCCCGGCCCACGCGCTCCGCCATGAGCGCCGGCGTGAACTCTCCCGCCGATGCCGCTTCTGCCAGCGGCCCGATCAGCGTGGCCATGGCGTGCGCAGCCACGCCCTTCAGCAGGTCGCCGCGGGTCGGAAAGTAATAGGTGAGGTGGCTCTGGCGCACGCCCGCGGCCCGGGCAACCTTGGGCTGGGTCAGCTCGGTGACGCCGTGCTCGCCGAGCAGGCCGAGCGCCGCGTCGAGGATCCTGGTGCGCACGTCCGCGGCGGTTTCGCGGTGCATTCCTCGTACCTCCTGGTAAACTTACCAAAAGTATTGGTAGTTTTACCAAGAATGTCAAGTCGGCGCGCGGCGCGTCCCGGCCCGCGCCGGGCGGGGGCGTGAGAAAATGCGGGCGTTCCATGGACGATCCGATGCTGTCACCTCCCGCCACCGCCCGGCCCGCCGTGCAGCAGTTGCGCGCCTCCAAGATCCGCGAAGTCGCCAACGCCGGCATCGGCCGCGCCGACGTGCTTCCGTTCTGGTTCGGCGAGCCGGACGAGGTGACGCCGGAGTTCATCCGCCGCGCCGGAATCGACGCGATCGCGGCGGGCGAGACCTTCTATACCCAGAACTTCGGCATGCCGGCCCTGCGCGAGGCGATCGCGCAATACCTCTCCCGGCTGCACGGCCCGCGCCTGCCGGAACACGTGGCGGTGACCAGCTCCGGCATGTCGGCGCTGATGCTGGCAAACCAGGCGCTCGTGGGTCCCGGGGACCGCGTGGTGATCGTCGCGCCGGTGTGGCCAAACCTGGTGGAGATCCCGAAGATCCTCGGCACGCGGGCGACGACGTTTGCGCTCGACTTCACGCCCGCCGGCTGGCGGCTCGACCTCGAGCGCCTGCTCGCCGCGCTCACGCCCGAGACGCGCCTGGTGTGCGTCAACTCGCCGAACAATCCCACCGGCTGGACCATGGACCGCGACGCGCAGCGCGCGGTGCTCGAGCACTGCCGGCGGCACGGGATCTGGATCCTCGCCGACGATGCCTATCAGCGGTTGTACTTCGGCAACGACACCGGTATCGCGCCCTCCTTCCTCGACCTCGCCGATGCGGAGGAGCGGGTAGTCAGCACCAACACCTTCTCCAAGACGTGGCTGATGACCGGCTGGCGGCTGGGCTGGATCGCGATGCCCAGGGCGCTCGCCGCGCACATGGGCACGCTGATCGAATACAACACTTCGTGTGCGCCCGCGTTCGTGCAGCGCGCCGGCGTGGCGGCGATCGCGCGCGGCGAGGAGGTCGCGACCGGCTTCAACCGCAGGCTGCGCCACGCGCGCGACCTGCTGATCGAACGACTGCGCCGGGTTCCCGGGGTCGAGGCGCCGGCGCCGGCCGGAGCGATGTACGCCTTCTTCCGCGTCCCGGGCGCGCGAGACAGCCTCGCCTTCTGCCAGCACCTGGTGCGCGACGCCGGCTTGGGACTGGCGCCCGGCATCGCTTTCGGCCCGGAAGGAGAAGGTTTCGTGCGCTGGTGTTTCGCCGCGGCCGAGGACAAGCTCGAGGAAGGAGTGGTGCGGCTCCGTCGCGCGTTGCAGCGTTGACGGGCGCGGGTAAGGGGCGCCGTTCGACCGCCATGCGATTCCGTCGCGCAACAGAAGCCGATTTCGCACCGATCCTGCGGCTGCAGGAGGCGAATCTAGTGTGGAACCTGTCCGAAGAGCAGGCACGCACGGACGGTTTTCTGTCCGCCCGCTACCGCGCGGACGATTTCCGGAACATGGATCGCGACGGCGCGCTGGTGGTGGCCGAGGACGCGGATCGGCTTGCCGGCTACGCCTGCGCCTTCGCGCAGACCTTCAACCCCGGCGCGCCGCTGCTCGCAGCCATGATTGCGGAATTTCCAAAACTGACGTTTCTCGGCCGGCCGCTGCACGGCGAGCGTACCTGCATCTACGGTCCGGTCTGCGTGGACAAGGACTACCGTGGCGGCGGCGTTCTGCGCGGTCTGGTGGGGGAACTAAAGGAACAGCTGCGCGGCCGCTTCGATATTGCTGCGGCATTCATCGCCAAGTCGAACACCCGCTCGCTCGTCGCGCATGTGGACGGGCTTGGCATGACCGTGGTCGGCGATTTCCGCTTCGACGGCAGACCGTTCTGGATCGTCGCCTTTAGCATTCCGCCGGAGGCGGTCTCTTGCGGAATCTAGAAGCGGTCAAACGCGAAGTAAAAAAAGAAACACGAAGGTACGAAGACAGGAAAACCGCAAAGATCGGGATATCGGCAGAGAAGCGCGAGCACCACGTCTCACGTATTTACCCGAGCCTTCTCCACCTCGATGTGGTAGGTAACTGGTGATTCTGGGGTGCCCTTTCCGGTGCATCTGATTCCTTAGTCTCAGCCACTCTTGCGGAACACCCGTTCGAGGTGTTCCATGTCGTTGACCACCCGCCACTCGACCGCGCCGGCGGCCTTGGTACGCTGCTCCCACCATTCCAGCCGGCCGGTATAGCGGCGCGGATCGACGTTGTCGGTTCCGAGCTTGGTCACGTTGAGCGCGATTACACGGATGCCGTCGAGCCGGATCGGAAAGTTGCGCACCGTCTTGTAATCTAACTCCTCCTGCATGTCGGAGAAGATGATCACGGTCTTCTCGCCGGCGCCGGTTTCGTTCAGGAACTCGGCGGCCTGCATGAGTCCGCCGGTG
>DASRFY010000137.1:0-10565 GCA_035651315.1 Burkholderiales bacterium | reverse complement strand
GGCTGATGCCGCTCGCCTCCGCCCGCGTGTACGGCAACCTCGGGCAGCCGAACCATTTCGCCGACTACCTTTTTCTCGGCCTGGTGAGCGCCGTGTATCTTGCCGTGACGCGCCGCCTTTCCACATTCGCTGCCGCGATGGCGGCGTTGCTACTGCTCGTTCTGCTCGACTTCTCGGGATCGCGCTCCGCCTGGCTCTATCTTCTCGTCGCCGCTGCTCTGGCTGTGGCGATGCACGCCGGGATCCGCTCGCCGCAGACGAAGCGCGCCCTGCTGTGGACCTGCGCGTTGCTGGCCGCATTCGGGCTCGTCCAGTGGGGCGCTCCGCTCGTCGCGCCGGATCGCTACGACGTGGCATCCACGGCCGGCGGGCGGCTTGCAGCCGAGCAGGCAGGGGTGCCGATCCGCCTGCAGAGATGGCATGCCGCGCTGTTGATGTGGCGCGAAGCGCCGCTGCTCGGGGCAGGGTTCGGTAGTTTTGCCTGGCACCGTTTTCTGCAAGGCGGGGCGCTTGGCCGGAACCTGGAGCCTGCGGTGGCGGACAACGCGCACAACATCGCCTTCCAGGTCCTTGCGGAGTTCGGTCTCGCCGGCGGTGCGCTCGCGGTGCTGGCGGCGGTGTTCTGGCTCGACTCGCAACGACGCGTCGCGCCCTGCGTGGAGAAATGGTGGGCGCTTGTGCTGCTCGCGACGATCGCCGTGCACAGCCTGTTCGAATACCCGCTGTGGTACGCGTATTTCCTGGGTGCGTTCTGTCTGGCGCTCGGTGCAGCCGAAGACCGGCCCTGGCGCTTCCGCTCGACGGCACTGGATCGCAGCGCATTTCTCGGCGCGACGGTGCTTGCGGCATGGGTGCTCACAACCGTGCCGATCGATTATCGCCGGCTCGAAGAACTCACCCTTGCGCCAAGGACGGCGCAGCGGCAGGAACAGTTGCTTGCGCTGCATGGCAAGTCGCTGTTCACGAATCTGGTCGAATTCGATCTGAGCCGCACCATCTTGCCCGACGAATCGCATCTTGCGGACAAGATCGCGCTCAATGGCCGCGCCATGCGTTATCTGCCGAAGGCGGACGTGGTGTATCGCCAGAGCCTGCTGCTCGCGCTGGACGGCCGGCGCGACGAGGCGTTCCGGCAATGGGACCTGGCGGCGGCGGCGTTCCCCGGCGAGCGCGAGGCGGCGATCGGGCTGCTCCGCGATCTCGATTCCCAGGGGCGGGCGGGAGTAAGGCCGCTGGTAGAATACGCCGCTTCACGCAGCAAGGAACCTTGAGGTGCTCGAGTTCGTACGTCATAACATCTGGCTCTTCCTCGCCGCAGTCTTGAGCGGCGGGTTTCTGATCTGGCCGCTGATCGCGAAGCGTCTGTCCGGCGCCAGGGAAGTCGGGGCGGTCGAGGCGGTACAGCTTATCAACCGCCGGGACGCCGTCGTTCTCGATGTGCGCGAGCCCGGGGAATTCGACGGCGGGCACATCGCCGGCGCGAAGAATTTCCCGGTCGGGGCGATCGAAAAGCGCGCCGGCGATCTGGCGAGGTTCAGGGAAAAACCGGTGCTCATCGTGTGCGCGACCGCGAACCGTTCCCATGCCGCCTTCAACGTGCTCAGAAAACTCGGCTTCGTCGACGTTCACATCCTCTCCGGCGGCATGAACGCGTGGCGGCAGGCGAGCCTTCCGCTGGAGAAGTGAGCGTGAGCGCCGTGATCAGCATGTACTGCACCGCCTACTGTCCGTACTGCCAGATGGCGGAGCGGCTGTTGCGCAGCAAGGGCGTGGCCGACATCGCCAAGATCCGTGTCGACCTCGAACCCGAACGCCGCGTCGAGATGACGGCGCGCACCGGTCGCCGCACCGTTCCGCAGATCTACATCGGCGATTACCATGTCGGCGGCTTCAACGACCTGTCCGCCCTCGATCGCGCGGGGCGGCTCGATTCCCTGTTGCGCGGGGAGGCGTCCGGGAAGCGTGCCGATCAAACCACAGAATCGAGAACCGAATGAGCGAACAGAACGACCAGCCCAGTTTCTCCATCGAGAAACTGTTCGTCAAAGACCTCTCCCTGGAAGTGCCGAACGCGCCCCGGGTCTATCTGGAGCGCGACGTGCCGCAGGTCGAGGTCGCCATGAACAACGCCGCGCAGGCGATCGACGACGGCTTCTACGAGGTGGTGCTCACCGTCACCGTCACCGCCAAGCTGAAGGAGAAGACCATGTTTCTGGTCGAGCTGACCTACGGCGGCGTGTTCCGCATCCGCAATGTGCCCGCCGCGGAACTCGATCCCGTACTCGGTGTGACCTGCCCCAATATCCTGTTCCCCTATGTCCGCGAAGTGGTCTCGGAAACGGTCGCGCGCGCCGGCTTCCCGCCGGTGATCCTGCATCCGATGAACTTCGAGGCGATCTATCAGGCGCAGCGGCAGCAGGCGCAAGGCGCGGCCGGCACCACCCATTGAGATGCGAATGCCTGCCGCGCGTCTGCTTGCCTGCCTGCTACTCGCCGGATTCGCCGCAGGGGCCGATGCAATCGAGTTTCGTTCGGTGTCCGATGCGGCAGCGGTGCTCTACGACGAGCCGTCCAAGGAGGGCAACAAGCTCTACATTCTGTCGCGCGATTATCCGGTGGAGGTGATCATCACCAGCGAGGGGTGGGTGCGGGTGCGCGACGACACCGGCGCTTTCGGCTGGGTGGAGGCGAAGAGTCTCTCGACTCGCCGCACGGTGGTGGTGAAGGTGCCGTCGGCGGAAGCGCACGAATCCCCCGGCGACGCGGCGCCGGTCGTGTTCAAGGCGCAGCAGGGCGTCGTGCTCGAATTCCTGGGCATCAACGAAGGCTGGGCAAAGGTGCGCCATCGCGACGGCGCTGCCGGGTATCTGAAGCTCAGAGATCTCTGGGGCGTATGAACCTCGCCGTTCTCGGCGCAGGCGCATGGGGCACCGCTCTCGCCGTCGTGCTGTCGGCGAGGCACGCCGTACGGCTGTGGTGCCGCGATCCCCTGCAGGCGAAGGGCATATCCGATTCGCGCGAGAACGCGCGTTATCTGCCCGGCGTTCGCCTTCCTCCGCCGGTCCTGGTGACTGCGGATGCGGCCGAGGCCCTCGCGGCAGCAGAGCTGGCGCTCATAGCGACGCCCGTGGCGGCACTGCGCGAGACCGTCGCAATGGCGCATGCGGCCGCGCCCGCTGCCGGGCTGGTCTGGCTGTGCAAGGGGTTCGAGGCCGGCACGATGCGGCTTCCCCATGAGGTGATTGTGCAGACCCTGCCTGCCGGCGCGCGATACGGCGCGCTGTCCGGGCCGAGTTTCGCGGACGAGGTCGCGCGCGGCCTGCCGAGCGCGGTGACGCTTGCGTCGACGGACGGCGAATTTGCGCAGTCGGCGGCGCGCGCGCTCCACACCGGCCGGTTGCGCGTGTATTCGAGCGAGGATCTGATCGGAGTGGAGGTCGGCGGAGCGGTGAAAAACGTCATCGCCATCGCCGCCGGCATCTGCGACGGGCTCGCACTGGGTCAGAGCGCACGCGCGGCGCTCATCACGCGCGGGCTGGCGGAGATGACGCGGCTCGGGTTGCGCCTCGGCGGGCGTCTGGAAACGTTCATGGGGCTTTCAGGCATCGGCGATCTGGCGCTGACCTGCACCAGCGACCTGTCGCGCAACCGGCGCGTCGGGCTGGCGCTTGCCTCCGGGACGTCGCTCGAAGCGGCGCTATCTTCGCTCGGGCATGTCGCCGAAGGCGTCTTCACCGCGGGCGAGGTGCTGCGCCTTTCGGAACGGCTCGGCGTCGATCTGCCGATCACGCGGGCGGTAGTGCGGGTGCTCCAGGGAGCCACTTCGGTGCGCGAAGCGCTGGAAGAGCTGCTGCAACGCGAGCCCAGGGCGGAGAGCGTTCGCTGAACCCCTAAACCGGCGCCCGGAACCGCCCGTCCGCCGCAAATCCCTTTCAGCGCGTCTCCCGGTGTGCCGTGCGTCTCGGGCCTGAAAATGGCGCTGTCCAAACTATGCTTGCAGGAGCGCCAGAAAAAGTTTAATTTTCTTATTCAATAAGCTGCATATCCATTTTCAAAACTTACTTTAGATTAAGGCCGATGCCGTCTTAACAATGGGCAAGCCGGAAAAAATCCGCCTCGGAGAGATCCTTCTGCAGCAGGGACTGCTGACCGAGACTCAGCTCAAGACGGCGCTCGAGGAACAAAAGCACAGCGGCCGCAGGCTCGGGCGCATTTTCATCGACAGCGGTTATCTTGCCGAAGACCAGATCGGCAGTGCGCTGGCGCGGCAGCTTCAGATTCCGTTCATCAACCTGAAGCATTTCAACATCCGTCCCGAGGTCGCGACCCGGCTGCCGGAGACGCTGGCGCGGCGTTTCCGCGCCATCGTGCTCGAGGATGCCGACGCAACCTACCGCGTCGGGATGGCCGATCCCACCGACCTGTTTGCCTACGACGAGATCGTGCGCGTGCTCAAACGCGACATCCAGCTCGCGGTGGTGAGCGAGTCGCTTCTGCTGCAGACCATCGACCGGGTCTACCGGCGCACGGGCGAGATCAGCGGACTGGCACAGGAGCTGGGCGCGGAGCTCGGGGAAGCGATCGTCGATCTCGGCGGGCTGGGCTTGACGCCCGGCCTGGAGGACGCGCCGGTCGTCAAGCTGCTGCAAACGGTGTTCGAGGACGCCGTTCAAGTGCGCGCCTCCGACATCCACATCGAGCCGCAGGAAAAGAAACTGCAGATCCGGTTCCGCATCGACGGCGTGCTGCACCCGCAGACCGAGGCCGACGCCAAGATCGCCTCCGCGCTGGTGCTGCGCCTGAAACTCATGTCCGGTCTGGACATCGCGGAAAAGCGCCTTCCCCAGGACGGCCGGTTCAACGTCAAGGTGCGCAGCGCCCAGATCGACGTTCGCATTTCCACCATGCCGACGCAGTACGGCGAATCGGTGGTCATGCGTCTGCTCAACCAGAGTTCCGGCATCCTCGGCCTGGACCGCATCGGCATGCCGCCGGAGATGCTGGAGAGCCTGCGCCGGATCATCCACCGCCCGAGCGGCATGGTGCTGGCGACCGGGCCGACCGGCAGCGGCAAGACCACCACGCTCTATGCCGTGCTGCAGGAGTTGAACACCGCGGAGCGCAAGATCATCACGGTGGAGGACCCGGTCGAATACAGGCTGCCCGCCATCACCCAGGTTCAGATTCACGAGAAGATCGAGCTGACGTTCGGGCGCGTGCTGCGCACCGCGTTGCGCCAGGACCCCGACGTCATTCTGGTCGGCGAAATGCGCGACCAGGAGACGGTGGAAACGGGGCTGCGCGCGGCGATCACCGGCCACGTCGTGCTCTCCTCGCTGCACACCAACGACGCGGCCAGTACGCCGATCCGCCTGCTGGACATGGGCGCGCCGCGCTACATGGTGGCGATTTCCCTGCAGGTCGTGGTGGCGCAGCGGCTGGTTCGGCTGGTCTGCGAAAATTGCGGCGAGGATTCGTCGTTGACTCCGCAGGAGCGCGAGTGGATGCGCAATCTGCTCGGCGCCGAGGTCGATCGTCAAGCGTACCGGAAGGGCCGCGGCTGCGCCCACTGCAACGGCACCGGGTATCTCGGCCGCACCGGCGTCTATGAAATGCTGGAAATGACCAAGCCGGTAGTGGAAGCCGCTTCGCAGCCCGACCCGGCGGTGTTCCTCGCCGCCGCGCGCCGCGAGCTAGAGGGGCATACGCTGCGCGATCACGCGGTGCAGCTCGTGGTCGCGGGTAAGACCACCGTCGACGAGGCGATGCGGGTCAGCTCGCAAGTCGAGGATTGATGGCTTACTTCGCCTACAAGGGACGCGACGCGGGTGGCAGGCTCGTGCAGGGCGTGCGCGAAGGCGCGGACAGCGCCGCGGTCGCCACCGAGCTGTTCGGCAGCGGCATCACGCCGGTCGAGATCGACCCGACGCGGGCGCCGCGCGAACCGGGCAAGGATGTCCTCGGCAGGCTCAAACGCGGCCGCGTCCACCAGCAGGATCTGCTGCTCTTCAGCCGCCAGATGCATACGCTGCTCAAGGCCGGGGTGCCGATCATCCGTGCGCTCGCCGGGCTCCAGGAATCGGCCTCGAACGCCGCGTTCCGCGCCGTGCTGCAGAGCGTGCGCGAAATCCTGGAAAGCGGCCGGCCGCTGTCGGTCGCGTTTCAGCGTCAGGAGGGCGTGTTCTCGCCGTTCTATGTCGCCATGGTCTACGTGGGCGAGACCACCGGGATGCTCGAGGAGGTCTTCCTGCGGCTGTTCCATCACCTGGAGTTCCAGGACCTGATGCGGCAGCAGGTCAAGTCGGCGCTGCGCTATCCGATCTTCGTCATCGCCGCGATCGCCATTGCGATCGTCATCGTCAATCTGTTCGTGATTCCTCAGTTCGCCAGGATCTATCAGGGCTTCGGCGTGCCGTTGCCGATGGTCACGCGCGTACTCATCGCGTTCTCGCAGTTCATGCAGGCCACCTGGTGGCTGCAAGGCCTCGGCCTCGTCGGCGCGGTCGTCGCGTTTCGCGCGTGGACCGCCACCGTCGCCGGACGATATGCCTGGGACCGGCTCAAGCTGCGCATCCCGGTGGCGGGCAAGATCGTGCTCAAGGCTTCGCTCGCCCGATTCGCGCGCAGCTTTTCGCTGGCGATGCGAAGCGGCGTGCCGATCGTCCAGGGCCTCACGCTCGTCGGGCAGACGGTCGACAACGAATTCCTTTCGCGCCGGATCGAGAAGATGCGGGAGGGCGTGGAGCGCGGCGACAGCGTGTTGCGCACGGCGACGCATACGAAGGTGTTCACGCCCGTGGTGTTGCAGATGATCATGGTCGGCGAGGAGTCCGGCGCCATCGACGACCTGATGCAGGAGATCGCCGATCTGTATCAGCGGGAGGTGGAATACGACATCAAGACGCTCGGCGCCCAGATCGAGCCGATCCTGATCGTCTGCCTCGGCGTCCTGGTGCTGATCCTCGCGCTCGGCGTGTTTCTGCCGATCTGGGACCTCGGTCAGGCGGCCCTCAAGAAATGACGCAATGCGACGAGGGGGTGACGCGGATGGGCAGGATGGATTCAGCCGAGTCGAGTTGGCGGTCGCGCTCGCGGTGCTGGGCGTGCTGGCGGCAGTACTGCTCGAGCGGCTGCAGTACGTGCAGGAATACGCCGAGAAGACGGCGATGGAACTCGTCATCGAGGAGTTGCGCTCGCAGCTTCGGATCAAGGTGGCGGAGCGGCTGGTCGATGGCCGGCTGGCAGACATACCGGCGCTCGCCGACGAAGATCCTTTTACCTGGCTCGATCGCCCGCCCGCGAATTACCTGGGCGAGGTCGATCGCGAGCCCGCTGAAGAGCCGCGCGGCCGGTGGTATTTCAACCGCGGCAGCCGCGAAGTCGTGTACACCGCGAACAATCGGCGTTTCTTCTCGCCGTCGGTATACCGCGACTTCACCGTCCGGCTACGCCTCATGCGCATCAGTGCGGATCCCCGCGCCGAAGCCGCCGCAGGCAGGCGCCAGCCGGAGTGGGTCGCGCTGGTCGTGGTCAACGACTACCGATGGTTCTGAGACCGTGGCACGCATGATGCAAAAGGAATGGGCGATCAGGCGCCCGGGAGCCTGAACACAGGGGCCGACTGGTCATGAGAGGACAGCAGACAGCATTCACCTTAATCGAGCTGGTCGTGACGCTCAGCATCATCGCCATCCTCGCGGCGCTCGCACTGCCGCGCTACATCGCCTTGCAGACTCAGGCCAGGGCGGGAAAGGCGCAGGCGATCTACGGCGGCATCAAGGCCGCTGCCGCGCTGGCGCACGCCGAGGCGCTGGTGACCAATACGGTGACAAGCGGCGCGGCGACCATCTTCATGGAGACTCAGCCGGTAAATCTGATCAACGGATATCCGACCGCCGACAATCTCGGCATCATCGCCGCCACGCAGATGAACACCGCTGCGGACCTCGTCGCGCTGAACGGCGGCGGAGCGGGCGCCGGGGCGACGCTCAGGATTGATGTCGTCGGCGGCACGCCCCCGTCCTGTTCCGTGTTCTATACCTCGCCGGCGGCGGCCAACGGATCGCCGACGTTCCAGATCGACACCAGTCAATGCTGAGCTTCAAAGGATCGCTTTGCACTTTCAACGTTCCACCTAGGGAGAAAGCAATGCAGAAGAGCCAGACCGGTTTTACCCTGATCGAACTCGTGGTCGTGATCGTGATTCTCGGCATTCTCGCCGCGACCGCGCTGCCCAAGTTCATCGATCTGTCGGCACAGGCCCGAGCGGCGGCCGTGCAGGGCGTCGCCGCTGCGGCGACTTCGGGATTCGCGATCAACTACGGCGCGAAGAAGGCAGGCAACGCATTGGCGGTCCCCATCAACACCGCCCAGGCGGGGATCTGCACCACCGGCACCTTGG
Source organism: Burkholderiales bacterium (assembly GCA_035651315.1). Lineage (GTDB taxonomy): Bacteria > Pseudomonadota > Gammaproteobacteria > Burkholderiales > Eutrophovitaceae > DASRFY01. Next base: position 2,164 of record DASRFY010000137.1, on the reverse strand, counting down.
GCAGCCTCATGACCGGGGGATTCCCGGCCGGGTACACCGTGGCGAATGGCACCAGCGCAACCGATTGTTCGGTGTCGACCAATGACGGACAGACCGGTACCTGCGTCGTCAACGACTCCGGCGGCACGGTCTCGGCGGTCGTGACCTACATCTGCGCAAGGTAAGACTCATCGAAATTTCCGGGCGGACCGCCGGGCGTCGTACCGGATGCCCGACGCAGTGCCCGACGATTGCCGGGCGGGCGAATTCTTGAGACGGGCGCAGGATACGGATGGGTTCTCCCTCGTCGAGCTGATCGTCGTCCTGATCGTCGCCGGGGTCCTTGCCGTCGTGGCAATGGGCCGCTTCGCGGACCGCAAGACATTCGATACCCAGGGCTTCTATGACGAGGTGATCGCGACCGTCCGCTACGCGCAGAAGGACGCGATCTCGAAACGGCGCAACGTCTGCCTCGCATTCTCGGCCAACTCGGTCACGCTGACCTACGCCTCCGCCGCGGGGAGCGGCGCGGCGTGCGATTCCAACGAGACCAGCCCGGGGGGGGTCAGCCCTTACGCCGTGACCGCCAACAGCGGCGTGTCCTTCGTTCCCGCGCCGACCAATTTTGCTTTCGACGCCCTGGGACGCCCCAGCCTCGGGCAGACCGTCAACGTCGTGGGCGACGGAACCCGCAGCTTCACCATCGAGCCGGAAACCGGCTATGTGCATCCCTGACAGCCGCCTAGCGGGCACCATCTGCCGCAACGCGCAGGCAGGAATCAGCTTCGTCGAGCTCATCATCTTCATCGTTGTCGTCGGTCTCGGAGTGGCCGGCATTCTGACGGTGCTCAATCTCACCGCGCAGAAGAGCGCCGACCCGATGGTGCGCAAGCAGATGCTCGCGGTCGCCGAGTCGCTGCTCGAGGAAGTCGAATTGATGCCGTTCACTTACTGCGATCCGAACGATCCCAACGCTGCCACGGCGACGAGCGCGGCGGGCTGCACCATCGCCGAAGGCACGACTCCACAGCCGGCTGGCGAAACGCGCGGGAATCCCACCAACCCGTTCGACAACGTCGGCGACTACGGGGGCTACAGCACTTCCGGCGGCATGACCGACATCACCGGTTCGGCCGTCCCGGGACTTTCCGCATACAACGCTTCGGTAAGCGTAAGCACGCAGAGCCTGGGCGGGATTCCCGCCTCGGAATCGCTGCTCATCACCGTGACGGTGACCGGACCCAACGGTCAGTCTTATTCGCTGAGCGGATATCGCACCCGTTATGCACCCAATGCGCTGCCCTGAAACCGCGTCGCGAAATCGCCGGTACGGCTTCTCGATCGATCCTGTGTCGCGCCGGCGGGCCGGTTTCACGCTGGCGGAGGCGATCATCGTCATCGCCATTACCGGCATCATCGCCACGGTGGTGGCGGTTTTTCTCGTCGGGCCGGTCAAGGGCTATTTCGACACCGATCGCCGCGCGCAACTCACCGACATCGCCGACACCGCGCTGAGGCGCATGGCCCGCGACCTGCGGCAGGCGCTTCCCAACAGCGTGCGCATCAACGCCGGTACCGCGCTCGAATTCCTGCACGTAACCACTGCCGGCCGCTACTGCGAACAGGGACCATGCGACTTTCTGGATTTCACCTCCGGCACCGACAGTTCATTCGATGTGCTGGGGCCGGGCGTGCCGGTGCAGGCGGGCAACCGGATCGTGGTCTACAACCTGGGCGTTCCCGGCGCCGATGCCTATTCGAGCAGCGGAAACCCAGACTGGCGCGCCGCCGCCGCACCGTTCGGCGCCGCGCTGACCACGGTGACTTTCACCCCGACCGGCGCGCCGTTTCCGTTCGCGTCGCCCGCCAGGCGCTTCCAGGTGGTCGACATGCCGGTGAGCTACATCTGCAGCGGCAGCAATCTGACCCGATACTGGAATTACGCGATCGTCGCCGCTCAGCCCAACCCGCCTGTCGGAGGGTCGAACGCACTGCTCGCCAGCAACGTGACGAGCTGTAGCTTTACCTACGGCGCCGGTACCACGCAACGGGATGCACTGGTGACGCTCCAGTTGCAACTTACCAGCGGCGGCGAGACTGTGAGTCTCATCGAGCAGGCGCACGTCAACAATGTTCCGTAGAGCCGAAAGCGGCTTCACCATGGCGGCGGCGGTCTTCCTGCTGG
>DASRFY010000136.1:0-8602 GCA_035651315.1 Burkholderiales bacterium | reverse complement strand
CACTGCAAGATGGTCGCTCTGATCCGGTTGGTGTTCGATGGGCCGCGGCCGCCAGCGCGCGAACGCTACTGGCGCATCCGGCGGACTGCCCGAACCCCACAACGTGACTACTCGTATACCACGCAGACGGTGGACGGGAAGTACTGGGCGATCGAGCGCAAGTGGGTGAAAGACGGAGCGAGAAAGCAGGCGATCATCGTCCGCAAAGTCGGCTTCGCCGTCCGCCGGAAGGCGCGCGAGCGCGCGTACTCCTGGTACACGAAGGGGCTTGAAGCGTAGTGGTGGACAGGGAAGGAGTCGAACCTTCTGCCCCGGGCTTATAAGGCCCTCGCTCTTGCCGTTCAGCTACCTGTCCGGGCTGGTAGCGCGGGCGGGAGTCGAACCCGCTGTCTCCGGGTTATGGGCCCGGCGAGGAAGCCGTTTCTCCCCCGCGCGCCCCGAGCATAGCACGACTCACGACGTGACGTGCGACATGCGCTGCGGGATCACGAGGTCAGGGCCGGAGAAGAACTCGGGCGGGAAGTCCAGCGTCTCGGCGAGCCTCTGCACGGCGGACTGGTCTGGGGTCGCTTTGCCACGCTGCCAGCGCATCACCATGGGTACGCGGACGCCCATCGCCGTTGCCACCGAGTGCGCAGATCGGCCACGGCGCATCATCGCGATCCGGAGCCGTTGCGGGTTGAACGCACCCACGTCCGAGCATAGCACGAAGCCGCCCCCGAAGGACGGCCCCGTGCGTCGGCCAGTGGCAAGCCACGCTCAGGCTACCACTTGGGGATGCCAGTTCCAGACCGGCTCGCGGTTGCTGATCTCCGGCAGATACGAGCCGTCCACCTTGTCGGGGCGCACCCACTTGGCGAGGAAGTCCACGCGCCCTTGTCGCTCAACCCGCCAGACCGCGCCTTCGACGGCATCCAGCGCCCCATGGCCCGAAGGCTCTAGGTGCGCGACCACTGCATCGATTGCGATGGGCCCGCCCGTATGGATCACCCTCGGCGTGACGAACCGCTCAGCGATGCGCTGAATGAACCCCTCGTAGGGCGTACGGGTCACCTCGCGCATCAGGTCGAACGCGACGAATGGCTCATGCGAGAGCGCGTACCGCGTCCCATGAGCCTGCGCGATCCATTCGCCCACGAGTCGTTCACCGGGGCGCAGGACTTCGAGGAACCGCGCCTCGTTATCCGCTACCCACTGTGCGAACAAGTGATGTTGCTCGAAGGGCGACGAGGTTGCGAGATATCCGGCCCGCCCCAGCGCGAGGATCGTGCCGTCGATGTTCGCGACGGCGACGCACGCTCCGTCGAGTTTTTCCTGCACGATGATGCGGTCGTACTTATCGCGCGGCTTCTCCGTGCAGATGCGCGCTTGCCCCTCATGGCAATGCTTGTCGGCAGGCGTCATCCGGCTGCCCGGAAGATGCGGGATATGTCCGTAGGCTTTCTGCCCGAGCGGCTTCGCGGGAACCGTCGTAACCATCGTCGCACTCTACCACGTCGGTGGGTGCGCGGTGAGCAGCGCCGACCCGCAGTTCGTCCCGCCGACCGTGCGCCAGTCCGGCCCCAGCGCCCGGTACGTCCCGAACCAGGCGTCGGCGATGTAGCCGAACCCCCCGTCCCCGTACCAGTCGAGGCCGGTGTTGAGCATCACCGCGCCGTTCGAGCGCGCCTCGAGCAACACGACGGCGCACTGCGTCCCCGGCGGCAGGGTCTGCTCGAACGACGCCCAGTGGATCGCCCGCTGCCCCTGCGGCATCGCCCACGCCGAGCCGATGGCGGTGCAGCCGCCGTAGCCCCCGGAGGTCGTCGGGTCGGTCGTCGCGCACCACTGCGTGACGCTGCCCCCGAGCTGTTGCCACTTCGCCCCGTCCCACACGAGGACGCGGCTGTTCCTTACCTCGATGGTGACGCCAGCGCTCGACGCCCCGCACGCCCGCCACTGGGCCGTAGACCAGTAGCGCAGCGTCTTCGCCCCCGATGCCACGCCGGGGTGGATTCGCCCGTGCTGGCCCCAGTCGTAGGACGCCGGCGGGTTGCACAGCGTCCCGTCGTGCGGCCCCGTCGAATCGGCGAGGAGCTGCGCGACGCCGTACGTCCCCGTGGGCGTCGGCGCGATGGCCGTGGCGGTGGGCGCGACCGCCGTGGGCGTGGCGGGAAGGCTCGTCGCCGTGGCGGCGGGGGCCGTGCCTGTCGGCGCGACGGGCAGGCTGCCGGTGCAGGTCACGTTGTTGTCCGTGACGGTGCAGCCGAGCGTGAACGTCTGCGTCTGCGAGGCCGCGCGCGCCGTCAGCGCCATGAAGGCGATGAGGACGATCGCGGCGACCGCCAGGACGGCGAGGATGCGGATCATCTCGCCGCCCCGATGGCGTCGATGGTGGACGCCGAGAACGCCACGGCGGTCTTGCCGTACAGCGCCTCAAGCGCCTGCACGTCGGCCGCCTGCGTGATCCACGCGGCCCCCCACGGGCCGATCAGGTACGCCCGCTGCCGGTCTTTGTCCCATGCGAGAAACGGCCTCATCTCGTCCTCCTCCTCTGAGGGCTTGTAGAACAGCGCGCACTCGGCATCCCGCCGGCGCACGAGGCCCGGATAGACCTTCCCGTCCGAGCCATGGACAACCTGCCGCAGCGCGGCGCACACGTCGCCGTTGCGGTTCACCTCGCGCCGCACGTCGGAGTTGATGTAGCCGCCCTGCCCGACGTTGTAGGCGAAGCTCGTGAGCGCATCGAGTTCGCACTGGCGCAGCGGGCGCGACGTGCGGACGACGACATCGGCGTATGGCTGGGCCTCGACGGCGAGCAGCCGCCGCCCCTCATCCTCCGTGATCCCCGCACGGTACTGGTCGCACAGCGGGCACGCGCCCGGCGTCCGGTGATACGGCCCGAGGTGGATCAGGTGGCCATAGCCGATGGTCGCGTTGCCCGCGGGGTCGTCGTACAGATGGCCGACGAACCCCTCGAACTCCGCGATCAACCGCAGCCCCTCATCGCTCGGGTGCGTCGCGCTCACCGCTTCCCCCAGAAATGCACGGCGAGCACCGATGCCGCCGCCCCGAACGCGGCGAGGCCCAGCGCGTCGGCCCACGCGGGCGCCCAGCCGACGATGGCCCAGACCTGCGCCGAGAGCGTCGAATCGTTGTGCCCCGTCGCCCACGTCGTCAGCTCGAACAGTCCGCCGACGGCGAACAGCGCGCTCCAGAACAGCGGCCCGAGCCTCATGCGGGCACCCCCTCGATCTCCTCCGGCGGCACCACGCGCTCGATGCTGATCCGCGTGATCGTGTTCAGGTTCTTGTCCATCCGGAGGCTGAACTGGTGCTCCGCGTGCGCCAGCGCCGACAGCGCCGTCGTCTCCGGGCAGTCCACGGCGAAGGTCGCGTCGGGATGGGTGATCGTCACGCGCCAGTCGGGCATCGCTTCCTCTCCCGGTACCGGCGCTCGCTCTCGCGGCGATAGGCCAGCGGGTCGCGTGCGAGCTTCGACCGCCCATCGGGCAACGCCGGGCCCTGCCTGCCCGCCGAGTGGATGTACCGCCGGGCGTGCTCGTAGGCCGCCGCGATTTCAGCCGGATGAACCCAGACGTAGCCGCAGTTGATGCACGTCGGTTCCTCCGCCCCGAGCAGCCGCCCCCGGCAGCGCGGGCAGCTCACGGCGTCCCCGGCGGCATGACCACCTGCGGGTCTTCGCCCGAGCGCACGTAGTTGACGTACACCGTCAGCAGCCCGCCCGCGACCGCGGAGCCCAGCACCCACGGGTCGAAGTGGTGGATCGAGAGCGCCTGGATCACCGCCGTCAACGCGCCCGCCACGAGCGGCGAGAGCGCGACGGCGATGCGGTGCATCCGTGCGGTCATGTCAGCCTCCGATCAGCGCCAGCAGAAACCGGACGATCTCCGCGGCGGCCGCCGGCGCATGCGGCACCCCCCGGAACTGCGAGACGAGCGCCCCCGCCATCAGCAGGAACACCGCCACCAGCACACCCCACAGCCTGGTCTCCAACGCCCGCAGGTCGGCGCGGAGCTGGCGCATCTCCTCGCGCAGCGCGTCGAACTCGTAGCGCGTCGGCGCGGTCATCCACCTGTCACCTCGAAGGGCTCCGACGTGCCGGACGTGATCTGGATCAGCCCGCCGCGCGGCGTCCACTCGACGATCGACCGCAACTTCCACTCCCCCGGCCCGACGCCCGGCGGCAGCGTCACCGTCCCCGGATAGGCGTTGCAGCCCGGACGGACGACGAGGGTAAACGACCCCTGGGCGGTGATCTCCCGCTGGTCGTCCGCCGTCAGGAAGTGCGGCGAGTAGACGGCGTCGATGTCGTGCTGGGTGCGGTTGCAGATCGTCCGCGTCCATTGCAGGCTGCCGCCCGAGACGCCGCCGTCCGGCACCGTCACCGACTCCACGCGCAGCTCCGGCGCGTGCATGGCGAAATGGGCCTGCGCCTGCACGTAGAGCGCGATGATGCCGCCGAGGATCACGACGCAGAGGATCGCCGTGAAGAAGCCGTCGCGCACCGCCGCCGCGATCAGCCGGATCACAGGATCAGCCTCCAGACCAGCACCACGAGCGTATGGCCCGGCGAGGCGATGCCGAACAGGTTCAGCGCCATGCCCCGAGCCATCGCCTGAATCCCGTCATGCTCCGCTCGCACAAAAAACGGCGGCTCCCCATCGCCCCGGAGGGCTGGCGGTAGGGAGTCGCCGTTACGCCTGTTCGCCGCGCAGGCCTTGCCCGCTCGCCCTATCGTACACCCGCCGGTAGGCGCGTGACCACCACCAGTGCCCGGCAACGGGGGCAGCGCCGCACGTTCACCATGCGGCCGTCGATCCATACAGATTCCGCCCTTGGCCAGCTCGTCGATTCCCGCCAGCACGCTGGGCACCTCATGGCCGCCGCACCGCCCGCTCGGCCTGCCGCTGCGTTTCGATGAGCCCGCGCAGCGCCGCATACTGGATGCCGGCGATCGGGTTATGCTGCGGCGCGAACCGCTGCCCCTTTCCCCCAGAGACCTGCACGGGCGCCTCAACACGCTCCAGAACCGTCCCCGGCACCGTCGCCAGCGGCAGCGATTGCGTGTAGTAGATGGGGATCAGCCCGGGCAATGTGGTGATATCAGCGCCCGTATCAACGCCTGACTGCACGATCGACCGTGCGCCGGTCTGGATCTGCGAGAGCCCGCCAGAAAGGGCGAAGTCCGCGCGCTGCCAGGCGCTCCCGTCCGGCCGGGTGCTATGCACGGTTCCGAGGCCCTTGTATGCGGTCGAGAGCGCATCCGGCACAACGAGCAGGTTTCTGGCCGCGTTCACGCCGGCGTATTTAACCAATCCCTGCGCGAAATTCTTGCCTGTCCCATTGAGCCGACCAATGAATTTCTGCTGGGCGAAGAATACTAGCCCGCCGATGGGGATCGGGTTCGGCGTCCCATGTTTATATAGCGCGTCATGGGCGACCTTCGGATCGCTCGATTGCAGGTCCTTGATCGTGGTCGTATCGCCATCGTTCGGGGCGTCGTCCACCTCGGCGAATGTCGTGCCCGACCCATTGGCCCATTGCGTGAGATCACCATCAGCTATTGGCAACGGCGCAGCCGGGCCAGTGAGCCGCGGCCACGGTGCGAGGTGCGGGCGATGTCCGCCCGAATAACCGAGGTAGAGCGCATCCTGGACGAATAGGCGCGTCCCATAATCCGAACCTACCGGCGTCACGGTGCCCATAAAGACGGAGCCGGCGCCCCAACTCCCGCCGAACTGCGCAGGCGTTAGCCCGGTGTCAATAGCCTGCTCCTCGACGCCGTTCACGTAGAGCGAGACCCAGACGGTCGCGAGGCTCTCAGTATCGATGAAAACATGCAATTCGCTGGGCGCGCCGGATGCCACCGACATGAGCGATGCCGACGTAGCGCGCACATTCCCATCGTAATCGAGCACCTTGATCTTGCGGTCGGTATCAATGATCAGCGGGGGGTGCAACTCGGGCTGAAATCCCCTGCTGATCAATGGCAGCGGTGCGCTCGGCGCATTGTCCAAATAGAGCTTTACGGCGAACGCATGGTTCTGCCCTGCGGCGAACCAGGACGCCTGCGACGGCAGTAGGATGAGCGCCTTTTTGTTGGGCGTGTCGGTCGGGAGCGCGATGAATCCCCCGGCGAGCGAGGCATCTGAGCCGCCCGGCCCGCCGATCCCGATCATGTGCTCCATCACTACATCGCCCGAACGGGCTGTCGCCATCAGCCCGTAGTTGATGGTCATAGCAACGCGACCGCCTCATTCGCCGTGAACCAGTAGAGTGGCACACCTTCATACGTGATCGTCCGCGCATTGAGGCGGGTCGCCGCGAACCGCGCGATCGTCCCATTCTGCGTCCAATGCACCGGGACATCGCCCTGCCCGCGCCGGATCAATTCCTGTGCGAGTTCCAGGGCCAGCGCGCGCAGCGTCGATTGCGCCGCGCCGGACATCCAGCGCACGCACCATGAGCCGGAGAACCCCGCTCGATTGAGCGGCCTGAGAATCGCGAGCAGAAACCCATCCGGCGCCCGCACGACGACAATGGCTCTCCCGTTGCGCACGCCGTTGATCAGCTCGTCTTTGGTGAGACCCTGGAGGCCGGCGAGCGTCTGCCCGGTCGCCCGCACGTAGCCGATGACCGTCTGCGCATCCTCGATCGTATCGACGATCATGTCTGCCTCGCTGCCTTTTCCGCCTCGGCACGGACCTGCTTGATCAGGCGCAAGATGTTGTTGCGCGGCCGGTAGAGCGCGATCGGGTCAGGCAGCCGCATCGAATTCCTGCACCTCAATCTCGTGTTCCTGCGTCGCGACATCGATTTTGATTGCGACGATGCGGACGTCCGCCTCCAGGGGCGAGCCGAGGTCCGTGTCCTGCAGGCGGAGCAGGTAGATGTCGCCAATGTGCAGGCGCGTCATGTCCATGGCCGCCTCACGCACCCGGAACGAGAACGCGCGCCCTGCGCGCTTGGGCACGGCGCGCGCCCGCTGCGCGGCCGCGAAGAGCGAATCATGGTCGGAGAGTTGCGGCTCCAGCACAACCGCAGAGCCTAGCGCCATCGGCGAGATATGCGGCAGGCTGCTGTCCACAGCTCGCGCCCGGATGCCGTTATCCGTCGAGATGCCAGTCTGATTGACGACCACCGCCGGGCGGGCGGCCATCGCACCATCGCCACCGATGGCATATGAGGCGGCGAGAAATGCCGTGGCATCGTAATTGAGCTCCGGGTCGAGGAGCTGTACACCCTCCTGCAAAACGATCGTCGCGCGCTCATCGCTACCCTGTTGCGGCCCCCAGAGCAGGTACGGCACGACGCGCTGGCCGCCGATCGCATAATCGAATCCCCATTCCCAGCCCGTCGCGTTGGCGACGGTCTCCAGGAAGTCCAACGCGGTCGTCATCCGGTACTCGTAGCTGGTAATCGGCCCATTGCCGACCCGCGCGAGGTGAAATGGGAGCGGCGGCGCATGCCGCGCATCGATCTCGCGCATCGTCCTCCGGATCAATTCCCCGGAGTCGCCCGAGAACGATCCAGCCCGCTGCGTCAGGGCGATTTCCAATAGCCCCGCCGGGTCGCGCGCCATGAAGAGGACCGCCGGGTCGGAACGCCTAGCGCGATATTGCGTCACCCAACCGACGAATGGCACCGCGCCGTCTGTGCGTTCGATCGTCACGAATGGCGCGCGGTTCGCGCGCATCAGGTCGGCGAGAAATCCAGCGCTCGGGTCGCTGCGGGCGACCGTGAAGCTGGCGTTCCCGCGCCCCATCAGCACCAGCCCGTACGTGCACGCCTCGGGGATGATCTCGGCGACGGTCGGGTACGGCGGGAACGGCTCCCGGAGACGCACGACGTACTTGATCGCCTCCTGCCGCGCGAGGAACGCCTGGTAGTGCGCCGCCACACGGTAGGCCGGGAGCGCCTTGTTGTAGATCGCGACCTCATCGATGGCGCCATTGAAGTAGTCCACTGCACCGACGGCGCGGCCCACGGTGACCGGGTCATTCGTATCGATGAGCGTCTGATTGGTCACGGTGCCCGTCACGTCGGCGCCGTCGAGGTACAGCTTGCTCGTCGCACCGCTCTTCGTCGCGACCACGTGGTGCCACTTGCTCGTGTCGGTGATCTTGACCGTCCCGGACACGATGATCGCCACCCCGGCCTTCGCGAAGTCCAGCGTCCCATCCGTGTTCAACCGGAGCTGGTAGGCGTTCGTGCCCTTGTTGACGATCTCATACCGCGAGCCCGTCGCGGCCAGCTTGATCAATGCCTCGACCGTGACGGTATCGCCGACATCGAGGCTCGCCGCATCGTTCGCGGTCACGTACTGCGATGAGCCGTTGAGCAGGATGCAGCCGTTCTGGTCGGCGGCGATCCCCCCGCGCGTTCCCAGGGTCGGCGACCCCTGATAGGTGCCGGTGTTCCCATTCCCCGAGCTGTCCGCCGCGGTCGTGCCCGAAGCCTCGCCGAACCGCCAGTATGCGACCGGGGCATCAGCCTGCACCTCATCTACGTAGCTCATGTTTTCAGATACTGCTCCGCCACGAGCGCGAGCTCGACGATCTGGTCGGTACTGGACACGCCGGCCGCATCGATCACGGACA
>DASRFY010000135.1:0-2765 GCA_035651315.1 Burkholderiales bacterium | reverse complement strand
CAGTGCGGCTACTGCATCAACGGCATGATCATGCAGGCGAAGGCGCTGCTCGACGCGAACCGCCACCCGAGTGAAGACGACATCAAGCGCGCGCTGGCGGGGAACCTGTGCCGCTGCGGCACCCACGTGCGCATCGTGCGTGCCATCAAGCGCGCTGCCGAAATGGCGTGAGGAGACGGCCATGCTGACATCCATGCTCTCCCGCCGCGAATTTCTCAAGGCGAGCGGTTCGCTCGTCGTCACGTTCTCGCTCGCCGGCCTTTTGCCGCGAACAGCCCGCGCAGAGGCTGCCGCCAAGACCGTCGCGCTCGACGAGGTGGACGGCTTCCTCTCGATCGGCGCCGACGGCGCGGTCACCTGTTATTCGGGCAAAGTGGATCTCGGCACCGGCGTGCGCACCGCGTTCACCCAGATCGTCGCCGAGGAGCTCGACGTGCCGCTCGACAGGGTGAGCATCGTCCAGGGCGATACCTCGCTCACGCCCGATCAGGGCCCGACCTACGGCAGCCTCTCGATCCAGATCGGCGGCATGCAGATCCGGCAGGCCGCGGCGACCGCCCGCGCCGCGCTGGTGAGCGAGGCGGCGAGGCGCCTGCATCTCGCGGCGGATGAGCTTACGACGCGCGACGGCGCCGTGGTGGCGAAAGCTACCGGCACTCGCGTCGCGTACGGCGAGATTGTCGGCAGCAGGAGCTTCGAGTTGAAGGTCGATCCCAAAGCGCCGCTCAAGGATCCCGCTGACTATCGTTTCGTCGGCCAATCCGTTCCGCGGCTCGACATCCCGGAGAAGGTCACCGGCGAATTCACCTACATGCAGGACTTCGCTCTGCCCGGCATGCTGCACGCGCGAGTGGTGCGGCCGGCGGCGATGCGCGCCAATCTCGTGTCCTACGACGACAGCGCTGCGAAGCGGGTCAAGGGGTTCGCTCGGACCGTGCGCGAGGGCAACTTCCTGGCGGTCGTCGCCGAGACCGAATGGGCGGCGATCAAGGCGAGCGCTGCGCTCAAGGCCGAGTGGTCGAAATGGGACGGACTGCCGGAAGAAGACAGGCTGTGGGAGTACGTGCGCTCCACCCGGATCAACCACAGCGACGTGCTGCAGAACGTCGGCAACGCCGCCGACGCGGCGCAGGCCGCGCCGCGCAGACTGGGCGCGACCTACGACTTCGCGATCCACACCCACGGCTCGATCGGCCCGTCGTGCGCCGTGGCGCAATGGAAGGACGGCAAGCTCACCTGCTGGACCGCCTCGCAGGCGACGCACCTGCTGCGCAGGCAGCTCGCACAGATGTTCGGCGTGTCCGCCGCCGACGTGCGCTGCATCTACATCGACGGCTCGGGCTGCTACGGGCGCAACGGCCACGAGGACGCCGCTGCCGATGCCGCGCTCATCGCCAAAGTAACCGGCCGGCCGGTGCGCGTGCAGTGGATGCGCGGCGACGAGCATGGCTGGGACCCGAAGGGCCCGCCGACGCTCATCGACTATCGCGCCGCCATCGATTCAGGCGGAAACGTGGTTGCCTGGGAATCCGAGGTGTACATCCCGGATGCGCCGAAGACCGTCCAGGTCGCGCTGGTCGCGGCGGAACTCGCCGGGCTGCCCACCGACGCCTCGCATCCGGGCAACATCCACCAGTCGCTCGCGATTCCGTACGCCTTCCCCAACATCAAGACGACGGCGCACCGGCTCGCGGAGACGCCGTTCCGGCCGTCGTGGATCCGCACTCCCGGGCGCATGCAGAACACCTTCGGCAACGAGGCGTTCCTGGACGAGCTGGCGCACGCCGCGCACGCCGACCCGATCGATTTTCGCATGCGCCATCTCAACGATCCGCGCGGCGTCGAGCTGCTGCAGCGGCTCGCGAAACTCGCCGGTTGGCAGCCGGCGCGGGCGCGGCGTGCGAAGAGCGGCGCCGTTGTCTCGGGGCGCGGCGTGGCGTACGTCAAGTACGAACTGGTGCGCACCTATGTCGGCGCGGTTGCCGACCTCGAGGTCGACACGGCGACTGGCCGCATCCGGGTCACCCGCTTCGCGGTCGCGCACGATTGCGGGCAGATCATCAATCCCGACGGCCTGCGCAACCAGATCGAGGGCAACGTCGTGCAGACCGTGAGCCGCACGCTGCTCGAGGAGCTGAAGTTCGACCGCTCCACGGTGACGAGCCGCGACTGGGCAAGCTACCCGATCCTCACTTTCCCCGACGTGCCCGAGGTTGTGATCGATCTGATCGACCGGCCGAAGGAGAAACCCTGGGGCGCAGGCGAGCCCACCGCGGCGGTGGTCCCCGCCGCGATCTCGAACGCAGTGTTCGACGCGACCGGCGTGCGCCTGCGCTCGGTGCCCTTCACACCGGAAAAGGTGCTCGCGGGATTGAAGACGGTCTAAACGGGGATGAAGCTGCGGCGCAATCAGGCGCCGGTCTGGCGTACATTGCACTGACGCATGCAAGAAACAAGACTTGACCCCGTGAGTGCGTGAGTGTGACCCCGTGAGTGCGTGAGTGTGACCCCGTGAGTGTGGTGGCATTTGAGGAACGACCAGAACTCGGACAGGTACTGACCTAACACCATGACTGATGACACGGACCCGTTGCTTTCGCATCTACGCGCGATCTGGAGGGCACTTATTGAGAATTCAGTAAATGAGTGACAACTGTTTGGTATCCTTGTGCGTTAAATCGACGGGAGTCATCACGTCGAGAGGAGCGCATGGCCAAACGAGACATGAAGGCGATCGAGGCACGACGCATCGCAGGTGCCCGAAT
>DASRFY010000134.1:0-21746 GCA_035651315.1 Burkholderiales bacterium | reverse complement strand
CAGCGTCTTCTGCAGCAGCACGAGCTGCGGCTGGATCTGGACCTCGAAGCGGCGCGAGGTCTGGAACAGGCGCAGCAGCAGCCTGCCGAAGGAGATCTCCTTCAGCGGCTTGTCGAACACCGGCTCGCACACCGCGCGGATCGCGGCTTCGAATTCGTCGACCCGGGTGTCCGGGGGCACCCAGCCCGCATCGACGTGCGCCTGCGCTACGCCGCGGTAGTCGCGGCGGAAAAAGGCGAGAAAGTTCTGCGCCAGGTACTGCTTGTCGACGTCGGTCAGCGTTCCCATGATTCCGAAATCGAGCGCGACGTACTGCCCGTCGGCGGCCACCAGGATGTTGCCGGGATGCATGTCGGCGTGAAAAAAGCCGTCGCGGAATACCTGAGTGAAAAAAATCTCCACCCCGGCCCGGGACAGCTTTTTCAGGTCGATGCCCAGGCTGCGCAGCCTGCCGACCTGGCCGATCGGCGTGCCGCGCATGCGCTGCATCACCATCACCTCGGTGCTGCAATAGTCCCAATAGATCTCGGGCACCGCCAGCAGCGGCGAGCCGGCGAAATTGCGTCGCAGCTGGCTGGCGTTCGCCGCCTCGCGCAGCAGATCCAGCTCGTAATGGAGGTGCTTCTCGAATTCGGCGACCACTTCGCGCGGCTTGAGCCGCCGGCCGTCCGCCCACAGCTTTTCGATCAGCCCCGCCGCGACGTCGAGCAGGGCGACGTCATTGACGATGACGCGCTCGATCCCCGGACGCAGCACCTTGACCGCTACTTCGCGACCATCCGGCAGCTCGGCGAGATGAACCTGCGCCACCGAGGCGCTGGCAATCGCCACCGGATCGAAGCGCCTGAAAATCTCCCCGGCCGGCTTGCCGTACGCGCGCTGAAGGATGCGATGCACGTCTTCCACCGGGAAGGGCGGCACGCGATCCTGAAGCTTCGCCAGTTCGTCCGCGATGTCGGCCGGAATGAGATCCCTGCGGGTGGACAGCAGCTGGCCGAATTTGACGAAGATCGGTCCCAGCGTCTCGAACGCCCTGCGCAGCCGCTCGCCGCGCGGCGGCGTCAGACGCCGCCAGAACAGCGCGAAGCGCACCAGGACCCGCAGCGCGCGCACGCGCTCGTGGCCGAGCAGGAACTCATCCAGACCGAAGCGCAGCGAGACGCCGCAAATCCTGAGCAGGCGCAGCAACCGCATCGGAGTCGGACCGGCGGCTAGTGATGTGCGCGCGAGGCGAGGCGCGCGGCGATGCGGTCGAGGCGCTTGTCCAGGCGCTCCACCGCGTCGCGCAGCTCGTCGACCTGGTGCAGGAAATCCTCGATCCTGAGACGGGTGGGCAGGATGCCGCGCTCTTCGGTGAGGTATTCGGCGACGCTCGCCGCGGCGGCTTGCGCGGTTGCACGCTGCCAGCGGCGCGCGGCGCGCAGGGTCTCGCCGATCCGGTGGGCGAGAACGTCCCCGAAGACCCGGCTCAAGTCCTCCTCGAAATCCCAGCGCAGATTGGAGGCGACGAACCCTACCGCAGATGCGAGCTCGGCGTCGCCCTCGACCCGCGCCTCGCGCCAGGCTGCCGGTCGGTCGATCAGCCAGAACGGCAGGACAGCGGAGGTCAAGGACAGGATCGCGTCGGGATGCGCCTGCGTGTCCGCCGCGACGAGCAGGCCGTCGGCGTCGATCGCGAACTGCACCGCAAAGGGCGGCGCGACGAGGCGCACGCGTTTGCCGGCATGAGGCTTGAGGCGGCCTCTCGCCCAGTCGGCCTGCGCAAGCAGGTGATTGGCCGTATCGGCGACTGCGCGATCGAACACGGGAGCCGCCTCAGTCCTTGAAGCCGCGATGCACCGCCGCCACTCCTGCAGTGAGGTTGAAGAACTCCACCCGCGAGAAGCCGGCGTTCTCCATCATGGCCTTGAGCGCTTCCTGGTCGGGGTGCTTGCGGATCGACTCGGCAAGATAGCGATAACTGCGCTCGTCGTTGGCGACCAGCTTGCCCAGGCGCGGCAGCACGCCGAACGAGTAGGCATCGTAGAGCGGCGCGAGCGGCTTCCAGATTTTCGAGAATTCCAGTACTACCAGACGCCCGCCGGGACGCAGCACGCGCAGCATGTCCGACAGCGCCGCCTCCTTGCGCGTCATGTTGCGCAAGCCGAAGGCCACGGTGACGCAATCGAAGTACGCGGCCGGAAACGGCAGCTTCTCGGCGTCGCAGCGAACCACAGGCAACGCCAGCCCCTCATCGAGGAGACGGTCGCGGCCGCGCGCGAGCATGTCGGCGTTGATGTCGGTGAGCCAGACCTGCCCGCGGGCCCCGACCCGCGATGCGAGCAGGACCGCGAGGTCTCCCGTTCCGCCCGCCACCTCCAGCACGCGCTGTCCGGTGCGCACGCACGCCACCTCCACTGCGAAGCGCTTCCATAACCGGTGCAGGCCGGCGGACATCAGGTCGTTCATCAGATCGTAGCGACGCGCGACGGACGAAAAGACGCCGGCGACCCGGTCGGCCTTTTCGTCCTCGGGGACCTGCTGGAACCCGAAGTCTGTCTTCTTCTCTTCCATCGAAGCCATCAGCTCGTGTCGCTCGCCCGCAAGATACAGCGGTTTTCCACCGCCACGCACGCCGCGGGCGCGGACGGACGCCGGCATTTTCGGTCGATGTGGCCGTCCTGGCCGTCCCGGTGCGGCCGCGGCTCGAGCGGGCTTTCGAGGTTGTCTAGCCGTCTCGGCTGGCGCCCGCCTTCTCGAGCCGGGCAAGGTAATCCTTCCATAGGCGATCCTGATTGACGCCCAGCTCGTGCAAGTAGTCCCAGGAGTACAGGCCGGTATCGTGCCCGTCGGTGAAGATCAGGCGCACCGCGTAGTTGCCGACCGGCTCGATCGATCGGATGCCGACGTTGCGCTTTCCGGTCTGCAGCGTTTCCTGCCCCGCCCCGTGTCCGCGCACTTCGGCCGAAGGCGAGTATACGCGCAGGTATTCGCACGGAAGCTTGAATACCCGCCCGTCTTCATACGCAATTTCGAGGACGGCGGACTTCTGGTGCAGAACGATATTGGTCGGGCGCGGAGCGCCGCTTTGCAGGCCTGCCAAGGTCGTAGCGGGATCAGGAACGATCGGCCGTGCGGCCGGGAGCCGCATGATAACCGCAATCGAGGCGCCGGCAGACGCGATCTGCACCGTGATGCACCGTCCGACCGGTGCGCCGACATCCCGAAGCCGTTACGGATCCGAATTGTTTATTTGTCACGAACTAGTAACATTTGGTTCATAGTATCGCAAACGCCGAAGAAGCGAGCGCGGTGGAAGAAAAATGCCAGCCACGATTCTCGTCGTCGAAGACGAACCGGCGATCCAGGAGTTGATCGCCTATAACCTGAAGCAGGCCGGACATCAGCCCGTGTGCGCGGACAATGCCGAACAGGCGCTCAACTTGGTGTCCAACGCGCTGCCCGACCTGATCCTGCTCGACTGGATGCTGCCCGGCATGAGCGGCATCGAGCTTGCGAAACGGCTGCGCGCCGACAAGCGCACCAGGACGATCCCGCTGATCATGCTGACCGCGCGTTCCGAGGAACAGGACAAGCTCGTCGGCCTGGACACCGGCGCCGACGACTACATCACGAAACCGTTTTCCCCTCGCGAGCTGAATGCGCGCATCAAGGCTGTCCTGCGCCGCCGCGCGCCGGAGATGACCGACGACGTCGTGCAAGTCGGGCAACTGCGCCTCGATCCGGTCAGCCACCGGGTCAGCGGCAACGGCGAACCCGTTGAGCTCGGGCCGACGGAGTTCCGGCTGCTGCATTTCCTCATGACCCATCCGGAGCGGGTACACTCGCGCACCCAGTTGCTCGACCAGGTCTGGGGCGATCATGTCTTCGTCGAGGAACGCACGGTCGACGTTCATATCCGCCGCCTGCGCAAGGCGCTGGAGCCCAGCCGCCTGGACGGCCTGATCCAGACCGTGCGCGGAACGGGATATCGTTTTTCCGCAAACTGAACCGGCCGCGGCGGCGGCAACGGAGCTTGATGGGATAATGGCCTTTCCTCGCGCGACCGGATGCCCCGCTTGAAGCCGTTCTGGGGAAGACCCCTTTCCACCCTCGCCCTGCTTGGCTTCGTCTCCCTGCTCGGGTGGCTGTTTCTGGGAGGTACAGTCGCACTAGCAATGCTGGCGGCGCTGCTGCTCGCACTGCTGCTTCACCATCTGCACCAGCTTTCCGCGCTCTATTGGTGGCTGAAAGACCCGCGCATCGACACCGTCCCGGCCGGCCGCGGCGCCTGGGCCCAGTTGTTCTCGTACCTGGTTCGCATGCTCAGGCGCCAACAGCAAAGCGAGTCGATGCTGCATCAGGCGCTGTCGCGCTTCCAGCTCGCCGGGTCGGCGCTGCCGGAGGCGGTGGTACTGCTGGACGAGGCCGATCGGATGGAATGGTGCAATCCTCGCGCCGAGGATTACTTCGGCCTGCGTCTTGCCCGCGACCGCGGGCAGCAGATCACCTACATCCTGCGCCAGCCGCAGTTTGCGGAGCATCTCGGTTCCGGACAGATCAGCGAACCGCTGGTTCTGCGCGTGACCCACGACCAGGGCGAGTGCGTGCTGTCGGTGCAACTCGTTCCCTACGGCGACCGCGAGAAACTGCTCCTTGGTCGCGACATCACGCGCTGGGAGCGCCTGGAAACCACGCGCCGCGACTTCGTGGCCAATGTCTCGCACGAGCTGCGCACTCCGCTCACGGTCGTCCACGGCTTTCTCGAGACGCTGGAGGACATGCGCGAGCCGGATCCGCAGATGCTGCGGCGGGCAATCCAGCTCATGTCGCAGCAGACCGGGCGCATGACTCGCCTGGTCGACGACCTGCTGACCCTTTCCCGCCTGGAGAGCGCGCAAAACCCGCTGCGCGAAGAGGACGTCAACGTCCCCGAACTGGTGAGAACCCTGCACCACGAAGCGCTCGCGATATCTGCCGGACGCCACCGCATCCGGCTGCGGCTGGACAGCAGCGACTGGGTCAAGGGCGGCACCGAGGAGCTGCGCAGCGCATTCGGCAATCTGGTGAGCAACGCGATCCGCTACACGCCCGAAGGCGGGGAGATCGAGCTGCGCTGGGAGAATTCCGGCGCGCATCCCGTTTTCGCGGTGCGTGACACCGGCATCGGAATCGAGCCGCAACACATCGAGCGGCTCACGGAACGCTTCTATCGCGTCGACAAGAGCCGCTCGCGCGAGACCGGGGGCACCGGCCTGGGGCTCGCCATCGTCAAGCACGTGCTGATGCGACATCAGGCGCGCCTGGACGTCATGAGCGAACCGGGAAAGGGCAGCACCTTCTCGGTAACCTTCCCGGACACCCGGCGGCTGCCGCCGCGCAGCGCGGCCGTCGCCGCCGCCAGCGCGAAGGCCTGAGGGCTCAAGTGCAAAGGCGGCGCAGCGCCCCGGCCAGCGATTCTCGAAATCCCTCCGGCAGCGCGCGCGGCGCGCCGCCGGTGCGCGGCCCCCACACGGCGTTGGGGAAATGCGGGTCGTCGAGGAAGCGCGGGATCACGTGCCAATGCAGGTGCGGCACCAGGTTGCCGAAACTGGCGAGATTGATCTTGTCCGCGACGAGCAGCTCCCGCAACAGCCGCTCCACTGCATACACGATTCGCATCAGCCGCGCGCGCTCGGCTTCGCCGAGGTCGGTCATTTCCCTGCAATGCGCGTTCAGGATCACCCGGCAGAAGCCGGGATGATCGGCGTCGCCCACGAGAACCACGCGGGCAAAATCGTCGTCCCAGAGCACCTCGCCGCCGGAGGCGGCGCATAGTTCACAGTCTGTCGTATTCATCGTCCAGCACTTTTTCACGTGGTTACCGCAAGCGCCGGCCCCGCGCCCGGTCCCCGAAACCCGACTTTCTTTCCGCACGCCCTGCCGCTGCCGGCTGCAGTGAAGGGAATCCACGCGACACGGTCGTTCTTGTTTATTATCGCGGCCGGACCATCTCCGGGCAGGCCATCAGCATCGACGGCGATCCGCAG
Organism: Burkholderiales bacterium; assembly: GCA_035651315.1. Classification (GTDB taxonomy): domain Bacteria; phylum Pseudomonadota; class Gammaproteobacteria; order Burkholderiales; family Eutrophovitaceae; genus DASRFY01. Next base: position 15,738 of record DASRFY010000134.1, on the reverse strand, counting down.
TCGCTGGTATGAGCGTGCTCGCGCCGGCATACCTGTGCGGGAGCGGCGCGGGAAACGACTCGGACGAGGAATCGACATGAGCTATCCGGGCGCGGTGGTCGCCACGCATTGGCTGAAGGACAATCTTGGCAACCCCTGCGTTCGCGTGGTCGACGCGACCGTCCACCGGCCGCTTTGCCGGAACCGAGCTGGACCGGTATCCGGGCACCCGTCCCGGACGCATTCCCGGCAGCCTGAACCTGTACTGGGCGAATTTGCTCGACCCGGACACGCGCAAGCTGCTGCCGACTGATATCGTTCGCGAACGACTGGCGAAGGCGGGCGTCGCCCCGGACCGGCCGATCACCCTGACCTGCGGTTCCGGCCTCACCGCCTGCATTCTCGCGCTGGGCCCGCACCTCGCGGGAAACGACGATTGGCGCGTCTACGACGGATCGTGGGACGAGTGGGGACGGCGCAGCGACTTGCCGGTCGAACCGGGGTCGTAACAGGCTCTCCCGCCCTGCGCCTCAGCCACGGCGGGGTTGCGCCTACAGCAGCACGCGCTCGATGCCGCCGTCGTTCGCCCGGGCGACATATTCGGCCATCCACTTCTCGCCGAGCAGGTGGCGGGCCATCTCGACGACGATGTAGTCGGCTTCCGCGCCGGTGTCGTCGCGGTATCGCGACAAGCCCTGCAGGCACGACGGGCAGGAAGTCAGGATCTTCACCGCGCCGCCGTGGCCCTGCGCGCGGATCTCCGCCACGCCTTTCTGCATCTCCTGCTGCTTGCGGAAGCGCACCTGGGTGGAAATATCGGGCCGCGAAATCGCGAGCGTGCCGGACTCGCCGCAGCAGCGGTCGTTGAGCTTCACCTCCGTCGCCATGAGCCGGTTGACGACCCCGAGCGGCTGGTAGGTCTTCATCGGCGTGTGGCACGGATCGTGGTACAGGTAGCGCACCCCGGTGACGCCCTCGAGCCTGACGTCCTTCTCCAGCAGATACTCGTGGATATCGAGCAGCCGGCAGCCGGGGAAGATCTTGTCGAACTCGTAGTGCTGCAGCTGGTCCATGCACGTGCCGCAGGAGACGATCACCGTCTTGATATCGAGATAGTTCAGCGTGTTCGCCACCCGGTGAAACAGCACGCGGTTGTCGGTGACGATCTTTTGCCCCTTTTCCGCCTCGCCGGCCGCGGTCTGCGGATAGCCGCAGCACAGGTACCCCGGCGGCAAGACGGTGACCGCGCCGACGTGGAAGAGCAGCGCCTGGGTGGCAAGCCCCACCTGCGAGAACAGCCGCTCGCTGCCGCAGCCCGGAAAGTAGAACACCGCATCCGAGTCCTCGCCCGGTTTCCGCGGGTCGCGGATCACCGGCACGAACGCGCGGTCCTCGATGTCGAGCAGCGCGCGCGAAGTCTTTTTCGGCAGCCCGCCCGGCATCGGCTTGTTGACGAAATGAATCACCTGCGCCTTCAGGCTCGCGCGGCCGAGCGTGGCGGGAGGGTGCTTCACCTGGTCCTGGATCAGACCCACCCACTTCGCCGCCCGGTAGCCGGCGCGCTGCGCCTTGTAGCCCCAGTCGACCATGAATTTGCGCGCGAACTTGACGGTGTTCGGGTCGGTGGCATTGAGGAAGAACATCGAAGCCGCGGTGCCTGGGTTGCGCTTCCTCCTGCCTTGCTTGCGCAGAAAATTTCGCATCGCGATCGAGACGTCGCCGAAATCGATGTCCACCGGGCACGGGTTCCGGCACTTGTGGCAGACGGTGCAATGGTCGGCCACGTCGCCGAACTCGTCGAAGTGCTTCAGGCTGACTCCGCGGCGTGTCTGCTCCTCGTACAGGAAGGCCTCGATCAGCAGCGAAGCGGCGAGAATCTTGTTGCGCGGCGAATAGAGCAGGTTGGCGCGCGGCACGTGCGTCGCGCACACGGGCTTGCACTTGCCGCAGCGCAGACAGTCCTTGATCGAGTCGGAGATGCGCCCGATTTCGCTCTGCTCGAGGATCAGGCTCTCCATCTCGAGCAGGTTGAAGCTCGGCGTGTAGGCATTGTCGAGATTGCCGCCCGCCAGCAGTTTCCCCTTGTTGAAGCGCCCCTCCGGATCGACGCGATCCTTGTACCGCGCGAACGCCTGCACCTCTTGCTCATCGAGGTAATCGAGCTTGGTGATGCCGATGCCGTGCTCGCCGGAAATCACGCCGTCGAGCGACCGCGCCAGCTTCATGATGCGAGCCACGGTCTGGTTCGCCTCCTGCAGCATCGCGTAGTCGTCGGAGTTGACCGGGATGTTGGTGTGCACGTTGCCGTCGCCTGCATGCATGTGCAGCGCGACGAAGAGGCGGCTCTTCAGGATGCGTTTGTGGACGGCATCGATCTCGGCGCGGACCGGATCGAAGCTGCGGCCGTCGAACAGTTGCATCAGCGGCTCGCGCACTTCCCTCTTCCAGGACAGGACGATGGAATGGTCGCGCAGCGCTTCGACAACCGTGACCCGCGATGTTTCCCTTCCGAGCGGCAAAGCCCCTCCGGTCGGCTCCCCGGGCCTCGCGTCTCGCGCTTCATGCCGCTCGCGGTAGTCGGCGACCGGCGCATCCAGATGCTCGTACAGCCACTGCCAGCGGGCCCGGGCCGCGCGGACCAGATCGATGGCCGCTTCCGCGCGGCCGGACAGCAGTTCGGGCTTGGAGACTTTTTCGGTCTCCGGGTGCAAGGGCAGGTCGCCGGCGAAAAAATCCTCCAGCGCGTCCAGCAGCCTGATCTTGTTCTTGAGCGACAGCTCGATATTGATACGCTCGATCCCGTCGGAGTAATCGCCCAGGCGCGGCAGCGGAATCACCACGTCCTCGTTGATCTTGAACGCGTTGGTGTGCTTGGCGATCGCCGCGGTGCGGGCGCGGTCGAGCCAGAACTTCTTGCGCGCTTCGGCGCTCACCGCGATGAAGCCTTCGCCGTGCCGGGAATTGGCGATGCGCACCACCCGCGAGGCGGCTTCACCGACCGCGCGCTCGTCGTCGCCGACGATGTCGGCGAGCAGCACCATCCTCGGGCGCCCGCCGCGCTTGGCCTTGGCCGCATAACCCACCGCCTTCACATAGCGCTCGTCGAGATGTTCCAGCCCGGCCAGCGTCGCGCCGCCGGGGCGCCGGTCGAGATGGCTCTTGATCTCGACGATGGAAGGTACCGCCTCCGCGACCGTGCCGTAGAACTCGAGGCACACGGTGCGGATATGCGTCGGCATGCGATGCAGGACGAACCGGGCCGACGTGATGATGCCGTCGCAGCCTTCCTTCTGCACCCCGGGCAGCCCGGCGAGAAACTTGTCGGTCACGTCCTTGCCCAGCCCTTCCTTGCGGAAACGTCGGCCGGGGATTTCCAGAATTTCGGGATCGCCGAGGCGCGTTTTTCCGTCCTGGGCGAAGCGGGTGATGCGGAAGCGGGCAATCTCGACATCGTGGATCTTGCCGAGGTTGTGATCGAGGCGCTCGACCAGCAGCCAGTCCGCCTCCGGCGTCACCATCTTCCACGACGCCAGGTTGTCCACCGCGGTCCCCCACAGCACCGCCTTTTTGCCGCCCGCATTCATCGCGATGTTGCCGCCGATGCAGGAGGCGTCGGCGGAAGTCGGATCAACTGCGAATACCAGGCCGGCGGCCTCCGCCGCCTCCATCACCCGCTTGGTGACGACCCCGGCGCCGCACTCGATGGTCGCGACCTCACGGTCGAGGCCCGGCAGCCTGACCCGCTCCACCGTGCCGAGCATATCCAGCTTCTCGGTGTTGATCACGGCGGAGTGCTTGCTGAGGGGCACCGCGCCGCCGGTGTAGCCGGTGCCGCCGCCGCGCGCGATGATGGTCAATCCGAGATCGATGCAGGCCCTGACCAGTCCGGCCACTTCCTGCTCGCCATCGGGATAGAGCACGACGAACGGATACTCGACCCGCCAGTCGGTGGCGTCGGTGACGTGCGAGACGCGGGCAAGGCCGTCGAAGGCGATATTGTCGCGGCGCGTGACCCTGGACAGGCGCCTGAGAGCCTTGCGCCGCAGTTCGGCTACCTGTGCGAACTCGCCCTCGAACGCATCCACCGCCCCGCCGGCCGCGTCGAGCAGCTGCAGCACGCGATCGTCGTCATTGAGGCGCCGGTTTTCGATCTCGCGCAGCCGATGTCGCATTGCCTCCACCAGCAGCTCGCGTCGGCGCGGGTTGGCGAGCAGGTCGTCCTGCAGATAGGGATTGCGCTGCACGACCCAGATATCGCCGAGCACTTCGTAGAGCATGCGCGCCGAGCGGCCGGTGCGGCGTTCCGCCCGCAACTCGTCCAGCAGGCCCCAGATCTGCCGGCCGAGCAGGCGGATGACGATCTCGCGATCGGAAAACGAAGTGTAGTTGTAGGGGATCTCGCGAAGACGAACGCCGGTGGCGGCGAAAGTCGGAGTCGGAAACATCGCGAACGGAATGCTGCTTCGGGAAGGCGATTCTATCGCAGCGCTCCGGCGACCGATACCGCCCGCGGGAAACCGGCATGGCGAGCGCCGCCTCGAAGCTGCCTGGCAGCGGCGCGCGGGCGGCGAATTCGCGCCTGCGGTTGATTCGTGCGCTCGACCGCTCGAATGAGATGATCGACGGAAATCTGGCGCGCCCGAGACGATTCGAACGTCCGACCCCTGCCTTCGGAGGGCAGTACTCTATCCAACTGAGCTACGGGCGCGAGGGGCGCATAGGATAGCGGTAAACGTTTGTTCGGTCTAGGTTTGGCTTTGCAGGCGGGGCCGCGGCGCGAGCGCCGCGGACAACCTGAGGCCGGGTCGCGCGTTTCCCCTATAATTTCGCGGTTTCCGGATTCCATTGCAGAAGGATTTCTCGAGATGGCGGACGCGCACGTCGAAGAACACAGCTCCCTGATCCAGACCCCGAAACAACTGGCCGTCGTCGTGCTCGCGGCGTTCCTGGTGCCGGTCCTGACGATCGTCTTGCTGATCCAGTTGATCACCGGCGGACTGAAGGTGGACAAGGACAGTCTGGCGATGACCGAAGACGCGGTCGCCCGACGCCTCAAGCCGGTGGGAGAGGTCGCACTCGAGGAGGGCGGTTCGAAAGCGCCCGCCGCGGCTGCGTCAAGAAACGCCGCGACGCCCCCACCGGCGCAAACGGCGGCGGCAGCGGCGAAGCCGGCGGCCGGCAGCGGCGAGAATACTTTCAAGACGGTATGCAGCGCCTGCCATGGCACCGGTGTCCTGGGCGCGCCCAAGCTTGGCGACAGGGCGGCGTGGAAGCCGCGGATCGCGCAGGGAATGGCCACGCTGCACGAGCATGCGCTCAAAGGCATTCGCGCCATGCCGCCGAAGGGCGGGGCGGTCTCGCTGCCCGACGCGGACGTCCAGGCCGCGGTCGACTACATGGTGGGAAAATCCAAGTAACCGGGCGAACCGGCTGAAAAGGCGCAGGCAACTGCGCCTTTTTCGTTGGTCCGGATTCCAAAACTCCATCACAGACACAGAGGCGCAGAGAACTTCAAAATCGAATTAACCACCAAGAGCACCAGGCACACCAAGAATTCCAAGAATAGAATTCATGAATTTTGTTTTTCCTGGTGACCTTGGTGTCCTTGGTGGTTCGTGGTTTGGTCGTGGTTTGGTCTTGCTTTTCTCTGTGTCTCTGTGCCTCTGTGGTGAAAGCCAAATCCGGCGTCGAGTGAACCGTGGCCACGTACGCGATCGGTGACGTTCAGGGCTGTTTCGGCCCTCTGCGAGCCTTGCTCGGAGAGATCGGCTTCAGCGACTCGCGCGACCGGCTGTGGTTCGTCGGTGACCTCGTCAACCGCGGCCCGCAGTCGCTCGAGACGCTGCGCTTCGTCAAATCGCTCGGCAAGGCCGCCATCACGATACTGGGCAACCACGACCTGCACCTGCTGATCGTGGCGGCGGGTTTCGGGCGGATGCACAGCAGCGACACGCTGCAGGAAATTCTCGACGCACCGGATCGGGAAGAGCTGCTTGCCTGGCTGCGCGCGCTGCCGATGCTGCACGTCGAAGGCGAGTACCTGATGGTGCACGCCGGCCTGCTGCCGCAGTGGGATGTGGCACAGGCCGCGGCGCTGGCACGCGAGGTCGAGGCGGCGTTGCGCGGACCACGCCATCGCGAGCTTGCCGAACAGATGTACGGCAACCACCCCGACCGCTGGCGCGACGATCTCGACGGTTACGACCGGCTGCGGGTGGTCATCAATGCGATGACGCGGCTGCGCATCTGCACGCCCGATGGACGCATGGATCTGTCGTACAAGGCCGAGCCCGCCGGCATTCCCGCCGGCTACCTGCCGTGGTTCGCGGCGCCGGGCCGCAGGAGCGCCGCCACCGCGGTGATCTTCGGCCACTGGTCTGCGCTGGGATTGAAGGTCGAGCCGAAGCTCCTCGCGCTCGACAGCGGCTGCCTGTGGGGCCGCAGCCTCAGCGCTGTGCGACTCGAGGATCGGAAGATCTACCAGGTTCCCTGTCCGGCCACGGAAGGTTGAGCGCGGCAGCGATCGCCGCCTGCGCCAGCCCGGCAAGCTCGCGCCGGGTCCGTCCTTCGGCGTCGATCGCCGGCAGAAAACGCAGCTCCACGCGAATCTTCCGGCGTGACAGGATCCTCGCCAACGATTCCGCCAGGCTCATCTGGCCGACATAGCCAGGCGCGGTGTCGATATTGCCGTGCGCGTCCACGTAGCGCAGCGCGACCGGCACCACCAGCGCGTGCTCGTCGACCGCGGGCTGCAGCAGCGAGGCGTGAAAACGCCGCAGCTCGTCGCCATAGGTCGTGGTGCCTTCCGGAAACACCGCGATCGCGTCGCCTTCGGCAAAGGCCCGATGGATGGATTCATTGATGCGCGTGGCGTGGCGCCGCCTGTCGCGTTCGACGAACAGCGTGCCGGTGCGCGCCGCCAGCCAGCCGATCGCGGGCCAGTGGCGCACCTCGGATTTGGCGACAAAGCGCACCTGCCACACCGAGTGGATCGACGGGATGTCCAGCCAGGAGACGTGATTGGCCACGCCGAGAAGCGCGCGCCCGCGGCGCGCGGGCGGCCTGCCGATGACGCACACGCAAACGCCGAGGGCACGGCACACGCCGGCCGACCAGCGCTTGACCGCGCGCCAGCGGCGGTCCGATCCGTAGAACGGGAACAGCAACGCGACGGTGAGCAGTCCGAGGAATACCTGAAGCAAAACCCGCAGGAGCCGATAGAGGCGAAGATGCGCGGGGGCGGCCTCCGATCTGCTCATTCCTTCAGGAAATGTCTCGCGTAACGCCCGTTGAGCCTGGACAGTGGGAGCAGCATGTGCGGGTCCGCGGCGTGGAGGTCCGGATCCCGCTCCGAATCTCCGTGCGCATACCAGCCCGCGCGGGTAACCCCTGACGAGGACAGTGCGCAGCGCGGGAACGCCCGCTACTCGATCGGACTCACCGCTGCGTTGCGCAGCGCATTATAGATGCTTGCCGCGGCGTGTCCACCGTCGACCGCGGGCCGCAACGCGGCAGACACGGTGGCCGCGCGATTGTCGAACCGCATGACCGGGCGATGACGCTTCGTCGACCCGGGAGCCGCTACCACGGTGCGGTGCCGAACGCCTCGCGGTAGCGAACCGCGATCTCGTCGCGTGTGAAATGGTGATTCTGCGCGCCGCGCTCGGCGATCTTGATCGAGCCGAGCAGGGACGCGAGCCGGCCAGTCGTCGGCCAGTCGAAGCGGTTCGCGATGCCGTAGAGCAGGCCGGCACGGTACGCGTCGCCGCAGCCGGTGGGATCGACGAGCCGCGCCGCCGGTACCGACGGAATCTGCAGTGCCGCGCCCCCGGTGTAGACGGTGGATCCACGCCCGCCCTGGGTGATGACGAAGGCCTTTACCGTCCTGGACAGCTCTTCCACCGTCTTGCCGATGCGTTCCTGGAGCATTTTCGCCTCATAGTCGTTGGTCGCCACGAACTCCGCCATATCGACGAATTGCGCTAGCTCCTCGCCGCTGAACATCGGCAGCCCCTGCCCGGGGTCGAAGATGAAGGGAATCCCCGCCTGGTGAAACTCGCGCGCGTGTTGCAGCATGCCTTCACGCCCGTCCGGGGCGATGATGCCCAGGCCTACGTCCTTCGCCTCCGAGACGCGGTTCAAGTGCGAATAATTCATCGCGCCTGGGTGGAAGGCGGTGATCTGGTTGTCGTCGAGGTCGGTGGTGATGAAGGCTTGCGCGGTGAAGGTATCCTTCACCTGGCGGATGTGCGCCTGCGACAGCCGCAGCCGCTCCAGGCGGTATGCATAAGGCTGGTAGTCGTCGCCGACGGTCGCCATGATCAGCGGATCGCCGCCCAGCAGTTTGAGCGTGTAGGCGATGTTGCCTGCGCAGCCGCCGAACTCCCGGCGCAAGTCCGGCACCAGGAACGCGACGTTCAGGATGTGTATCTGGTCCGGAAGGATGTGATTCTTGAATCGGTCGCGAAACACCATGATCGTGTCGTACGCGACAGATCCGCAGATCAAGGTACGCATGGGCGGTTTTTATCCGAGTGGTTCGGTCAACGGGTCAGGACGTAGGCCGGGAAGCCGAGCGTCTGCCGCACGCGCTGCGCATCGCGCTGCGCGGCATCCCGGCTCGCATAAGGGCCGGCATGTACGCGGTACAGGCCATCGCGGCTGTAGACCTGGATCGAGTCGGCGAGCCAGGACAGGTCCAGCCGCATTTTGCGCATGAACTCGTCTGCGTTCTGGGCCACCGAGAAGGCGCCGAGTTGCAGGTAGATGCCGCCAGGCTCGACGGCGACCGGTGCCGGCGACGGCGCCGAGGGCGGCAATGGCGCCGCCCGCACCGGCACGGGCGCGCCTTCGCCGGGAATGACGGCCTCCACTTCGACCGTCGCGCTGCCCTTGCCGACGAAACCGAGCTTGTAGGCCGCAGCGTAGGACACGTCGATGATGCGGTCGCCGCGGAACGGCCCGCGGTCGTTCACGCGCACCACCACCGAGCGCCCGTTCTCGAGATTGGTGACCCTGGCGTAGCTCGGCAGCGGCAGGACGGTATGGGCCGCGCTCATCGAGTACATGTCGTACACCTCGCCGATCGAGGTGCGCTGTCCGTTGTAGCGCCTGCCGTACCAGCTTGCGCGGCCGCGCGCGCGATACGGCGTGAGCTCGGCATACGGCGCATAGGTCCTGCCCAATACGGTGTAGGGCCGGGATGCGTATTTGTTGATCGGCTCGCGCCTCGGCACCGGATCGGCGATGCGGTCGAGATGCGCCGGCGGATTGGCGTCCGGCCCATCGTCGAGATAGTAGCCGCCGGGCTTCGCGGGCCGCCCCGGCGCGCCGCTGCAGGCGCAAAGCGCGATCGCGACCAGCGTGGCGATAGCCGGGACGCAGGACCGAGGACGGGGGACCGAGCGGATTGCGGGAAGGCGGCTTGTTGCCGGAGTGTGGAACCCGTCCGATCCCCCTCGGCATTGGGCGACCGGCGTTGCGGTTTTTCTCTCGGTCCTCGGCACGCAGACCCCGGTCCTACGTCTGCACCAGTCTTCGATGCGTATGGATGCTCATCAGCAGGCCGATACCGAACAGGATGGTCACCAGCGAGGTGCCGCCGTAGCTGATCAACGGCAGCGGCACGCCCACCACCGGCAGGACTCCGCTCACCATACCCATGTTCACGAAAGCATAGGTGAAAAACGTGAGCGTGACGGCGCCGGCGAGAAGACGGGTAAACAAGGTCGGCGCGTTGGCGGTGATCACCAGCCCGCGGGCGATCACGAGCAGGAACAGCACCAGCAGGACCATGTTGCCAACGAGGCCGAATTCCTCGGAAAACACGGCGAAGATGAAATCGGTGGTGCGCTCGGGAAGGAAATCCAGATGCGCCTGCGTGCCGTTCAGCCAGCCCTTGCCGAACACGCCGCCCGATCCCAAGGCGATCGTCGACTGGATGGTATGGTACCCGGCGCCGAGCGGGTCCTGGCTCGGATCGAGCAGCGTCAGCACCCGCTGACGCTGGTAGTCGTGCAGCGCGGTCCACAGCATGGGCAGGCTGGCGCCTGCGGTGACGGCCAGCCCGAGCAGGATCTTCCACGACAGGCCGGCGAGAAACAGCACGTAGAAGCCGGCGGCGGCAATGAGCAACGCAGTGCCGAGGTCGGGCTGGCGCACCACCAGCACCACCGGTACCACGAGCAGCACCGCGCCGATCAGGAAATTGCGCAGCCGCAGCACGGCTTCGTAGCGGTCGAAGTACCAAGCGAGCATCAACGGCACGGCGATCTTCATCAACTCCGAGGGCTGCACCCTCGTGAAGCCCAGATTCAGCCACCGCCGCGCCCCGTTGACCACCTCGCCGAACAATGCCACGCCGATCAGCATCGTCAGCCCCACGACATAGACCGGTAGCGCGATCCGGCTCAGATAATGCAGCGGGGTGTTGGCGACGATCCACATCACCGTCAGCGCCACCACGGCATTGAGGATCTGGGCGGCAACCCGATCGAGGTTCTCGCCCGAGGCGCTGTACAGCGTGATCACGCCTATCACGAGCAGCGCCGCCGCCAGCCATAACAGTTGGCGATCGATGTGCCTGCCGAGCAGGGCCAGCAACCGGTTAGTCATTGCTCGAGTCCGATTGCTCGACCTGCGCCTTGATCGGCTGCGGTTCGACGCCGAGCAGATAATAGTCGATCACTTTGCGCGCGATCGGCGCCGCCGTGCTCGCCCCGTGGCCGCCGTTCTCCACCAGCACGGCGAGTGCGATCTTCGGATCGTCGGCGGGCGCATAGCCGATGAACAGCGCGTGGTCACGATGCCGCTCGTGCACGTGCGACTCGTCGTATTTCTGCCCTTTCATTCCGATCACCTGCGCGGTGCCGGTTTTTCCCGCGAACGGGTATTTCGCGCCGTTACCGGCCCATGCCGCAGTCCCCCCGGGGCGCGTAACGTCCACCATTGCGTCGCGCACCTGCCGTACGTTCTGGGGCTTGAGCGAAATCACGCCGACGGGTTGCGGCTCGATGGTCGTCAATTCGCTGGTCTGGCTGTCCTGGATCTGCTGTACCAGATGCGGCCTGAAGACGCGGCCGCCGCTGGCGAGCGTGGCGGTGGCCACGGCGAGTTGCAGCGGGGTAGCTAGATCGTAGCCCTGGCCGATGCCTACCGAAATGGTGTCGCCCATGAACCACTTCTGATTGAACCGCTTCTGCTTCCAGTCCTGGGAGGGAAGCAACCCGCCGACCTCGCCCTGGATGTCGATGCCGGTTTCCTTGCCGAATCCAAACTGACCGATGAACTGGTGGATGGCGTCGATGCCGAGATCCTGCGCCAGGCCGTAGAAGTAAGTATCGCAGGACACGACAATCGCCTTGTGCAGGTCGACCAGGCCGTGACCGCCCGCTTTCCAGTCGCGGAACAGGTGACCGGCGCCGCCGAGCACGAAATAGCCCGGATCGGAGATCGTGTAGCCGGGAGTGCGCTTGCCCAGTTCGAGTGCCGCCAGGGCCATGAACGGCTTGAACGTGGAGCCCGGCGGATACATGCCCTGCAGCGCCCGGTTGTTCAGAGGATGGTCGGGCGAGTTGTTGAGCTGATCCCAGTTCTGCGGGTCGATGCCGTCGACGAACAGGTTCGGATCGAAGCCGGGCTTGGATACCAGCGCCAGAACCCCGCCGGTGGCGGGCTCGATCGCGACCAGCGCCCCTCGGTAGTCGCCGAACACGCGCTCGGCAACCTGCTGCAGCTTCGCGTCCAGCGCGAGGAGCAGGTTGTTACCCGACACCGGCAGGATGGAGCGCAGGGTGCGGATCGAACGGCCGTTGGCGTCGGTTTCCACGTGTTCGTAGCCGGTCACGCCGCGCAGCTCCGTCTCGTAGCGCTGCTCCAGCCCGACCTTGCCGATGTAATCGGACTTGCTGTAGTTCTGCGCCACCCCGTCCGCCTCGAGCTGGTCGAATTCCGCCTCGCTGAGGCGGCCGATGTAGCCGATCACGTGCGAGGCGATCTTGGCCTGCGGATAATGCCGGAACAGCCGGGCGTTGATCTCCACGCCGGGGAAGCGATAGCGCTCGGCGGCAAAGCGCGCCACTTCCTCGTCGTTCAGCCGCGTGCGGATCGGCACGCCGGCGAAGTCGGGTCCCTCCTCCAGCATCTTCTGGAAGCGCTTGCGATCCTTCTGCGTGACGTCGACGATCCTGGACAGCGCGTCGATGGTCGCCTCGAGATCCGGCACCTGCGAGGGCACGATCTCCAGCGTGTAAGCCGCGAAGTTGCTCGCCAGCACCACCCCGTTGCGGTCGACGATCAGGCCGCGGTTGGGCACCACCGGAATGATGCTGACGCGATTCTGCTCCGCGAGCAGATGGTAGTAGCTGTGCTGGAAGATCTGCAGATAGACAAAGCGCACGAACAGCAGAAAGAAGGCAAACAGCACCACCCCCCCGGCGATCGCGAGCCGGATCTGGAAGTAGTAGAGTTCCCTCTGCAGGTCGCGGAGCTCGACAGTGCGGTTCATGAAGACGTGGTCCTAGCAGCCGCGCGGGCCTCAGATGTCCTGCGGGCCGGTGCGCGGATGCAGCGGCGCGGCGATCAGATGCCGCGCGAACGGCCAGGCGGCCGCGCCGGTCGCGCTGGACAGAAAATACCACCAGCCCGGGAACGCGCCGCCGGCGGCATGGCGCACGCCCAGCACGACCAGCTGGCAGACGAGAAGGATGCCGAGCACGTGCAGCATCTGGTCGCGCATCCCGAACATCGCCACGCGCCGGTGCACCGCAATGGCGGCGAACATCAGCACCGAATAGGCGAGTGCATGCTGCCCGAACAGGCTGCCGTCGGCGACGTCCATCGCCAAGCCGAGCAAAAACGCCGGCAGGAAGCCGACGCGCCGCGGATGCTCGATGCCCCAGTAGAGCAGCGCCAGGGCGACGAAATCCGGCCGCAGCGCGAGCCATGCGCCGGACAGGGGCAGGATGTTCAGCAACAGGGCTAGGAGCAGCGTCAGCGCGACGTAGCCCGGTCGAACCGACAGGAGAATCTCCTCCCGGCGGGCTGCGCTGAAGCCTGGTATGCGTATCATCCGGGGCGCCTGAATTTGGACTTCTTGCGTTTCCCGGCTTCGGCCGCAGGAGGGCGCTCCGGCAGCGGCTCTCCCTTGGACAGGACCAACACCTGCTGGCTGCTGCCTACGCCGGAGGCCGGGGTGCAGGTGATCTTGGCGAACGGATAGGCCGCGTTGCGCTCGATGTTGGCCACCACCGCGACGGGCAGGCCGTGGGGGTAGACTCCGTCGATGCCGGAAGTCACCAGCAGATCGCCGGTCTGGATGTCGGCGTTGACCGGCATGAAGCGAACCTCCAGCGCCCCGTCGTAGCCGAGACCGAAGACCACCGCCCGCAGCCCGTTGCGAACGATTTCGGTCGGCGTCGTCTGCTCCCGGTCGGTGATGAGCGACACCTCGGAGAGCCAGGGAAACACCCGATGCACCTGCCCGACCAGGCCTTTGTCGTCGATCACCGGAGCGCCGCTTTGCACGCCCGCCGAGCCGCCTTTGTCGACCACGACCTGGCGCGTGAAAGGATCCCGGGCGACGTACAGAATCTCGGCCGTCAGGACGCTACGCGGCACCCGCGCCCGCATGTCGAGCAGCGCACGCAAGTGGCCGTTTTCCGCTTCCAGCGCCTGCTGCCTCTGCAGCAGCCCGCCGTTGACAAAGTTCTCGCGCCGGAGGCGTTCGTTTTCGCGCTTGAGCGAGGATTGCGTGACGAAGAACTCCGAGACCCGCTCGCCGATCTCGACCGGCAGGTCGGTCAACTGTTGGAACGGATACAGGATCACCGCCAAGGCGCGCCGCATGCCCTCCATGTAGTGGAAGCGGGCGTCGGCGTACAAGAGCACGAGAGAAAGAAGCGAGAAGAACGCAAGCCTCGCCGGCAGGCTCGGCCCGCGGCGGAAGAACGGCGGCGGGGTATGCTCCATTAGCGGCGAGGGTCGGGGCGGCGACCGGTGGACACGGGCCCGGGAAACGGTCGGTGCCTACTCCTCACGCCTCACGCCCTGCGCCTCACGTCAGTCGCTGGTGAAGATGCCGGAGAGCTTGTCCATTTTCTCGAGCGCCTTGCCCGAGCCCCGCACTACGCAGGTCAGCGGGTCGTCGGCGACGATTACCGGCAGCCCCGTCTCCTCCATCAGCAACCGGTCGATGTCGCGCAGCAGCGCACCTCCGCCGGTCAGCACCATTCCCTTCTCCGCGATATCGGCACCCAGCTCGGGCGGGGTCTGCTCGAGCGCGGACTTCACCGCGGAGACAATGCTGTTGAGCGGATCGGTCAGCGCCTCGAGGATTTCGTTGCTGGATATGGTGAAGCTGCGGGGAATACCCTCGGCCAGGTTGCGCCCTTTGACCTCCTGCTCGCGAACCTCGGAGCCCGGGAAGGCCGAGCCTATTTCCTTCTTGATCTCCTCGGCCGTGGTCTCGCCGATCAGCATCCCGTAGTTGCGGCGGATGTAGTTGATGATCGCCTCATCGAACTTGTCGCCGCCCACGCGCACCGACCCGGAGTAGACAATGCCGCCGAGCGAGATCACGCCCACTTCGGTGGTCCCGCCGCCGATGTCCACCACCATCGAGCCTGTGGCCTCCTCCACCGGCAGTCCCGCCCCGATCGCCGCCGCCATCGGTTCCTCGATCAATTCGACCTTGCGGGCGCCGGCGCCGTAGGCCGACTCGCGGATCGCGCGGCGTTCCACCTGGGTGGAGCCGCAGGGTACGCAGATCACGATCCGCGGGCTGGGCGCGAAAAACCGGTTGTCATGGACACGCTTGATGAACTGCTTGAGCATCTGCTCGGTGACGGTGAAGTCGGCGATTACACCGTCTTTCATCGGCCGGATGGCAGTGATATTGCCGGGCGTGCGGCCGAGCATCTGCTTGGCGGCGAGCCCCACTTCCTGGATCACTTTCTTGCCATTCGGACCGCCGTCCTGGCGGATTGCGACGACCGACGGCTCGTTGAGGACGATTCCCTTGCCCCGGACGTAGATCAGCGTGTTGGCGGTGCCGAGATCGATGGCGATATCGTTGGAGAAGTAGCCGTTGAAAAAGCCGAACATAGAGGTATTGGGGATTGCCGCGCCGCGGAAAACTCAGGTGGCTATGATACCCTAACACCTATAGACGGTTAACAAAAACTCCGCCAACCCCAGCGCAAACCCATGGATGGCGGTCACCGTTTCGATTCGAACCAGGCACCGCATGTCTCTCACGCTCGACGACGTCCAGCGCATCGCGCATCTGTCGCGCATCGAAGTAACCGACGCCGATGCGCGCCAGATCCTGGACCAGCTCAACGACATCTTTGCTCTCATCGCGCAGATGCAGGCGGTGGACACCGCCGGCATCGAGCCTTTGTCTCATCCGCTCGGCGGCAGCCAGCGGCTGCGCGAAGATGCAGTTACGGAGACTGACAGCCGTGAGGCCAACATGCGCAACGCCCCCGCGCAGCAGGACGGGCTGTTCCTGGTCCCCAAGGTCATCGAATAGGTACGCGGCGATGTTCGACAGGACAGTGGCCGAACTCGGCCGCGCGCTCGCGTCGCGGCAGGTTTCGGCGGTGGAGCTGGCGAAGCTCTATCTCGAGCGCATCGAGCGCCACAATGACCTGAACGCCTACCTCGACGTGCGGCCGGAGGTCACGCTCGCACAGGCGCGCGCCGCGGACCAGCGCATCGCACGGAGCGAAGCAACTCCGCTTACCGGGGTGCCGATCG
>DASRFY010000133.1:0-24743 GCA_035651315.1 Burkholderiales bacterium | reverse complement strand
ACGCCACCGTGATCACGTCGCCGGGCTTCGCGCCGATGGAGCCCAGATCTAGCGGGTGCATCAGGGCGACCGGCTCGGGCTCGATCGCGTCCAGCACGCCGGAGCGGCGGGTCATCGCGCCGGTGTGCCAGTGCTCGAGCTGGCGGCCGGTGATGAGCACCATCGGGTAGCTCTCGTCCGGGCGCTCGGCGGCAGGAATGATGTCGGCGGGCACGAAGCGCCCCTTGCCGCTCGCGGTCGGGAAATGATCGAGAAAGACCACCGGCTCGCCCGGATCGCCCTCGTGCTCGCAGGGATAGGTGACCGAGCTTTCGCTCTCCAGCCGCTCCCAGGTGATGCCTGCGATCGACGGCATCGCCTTGCGCATCTCTTCGAACACCTCCTTCGGCCCGGCGTAGTTCCAGTCGAGCCCGAGCCGGCGCGCCATCTCGATGATGGTCCACAGGTCGGGCTTCGCTTCTCCCGGCGGCTCGAGCGCCTGGCGGCCGAGCTGCACCATGCGGTCGGTGTTGGTCACCGTGCCGCTCTTCTCCGGCCATGCGGTCGCCGGCAGGATCACGTCGGCGAGATAGGCGGTCTCGGTGAGAAAGATGTCCTGCACCACCAGCCAGTCCAGGCTGGCGAGCGCCTCGCGCGCATGGTGCAGATCCGGGTCGGACATCGCGGGGTTCTCGCCCATGATGTACATGCCGCGGATCTTGCGCGCAATCGCTGCGTGCATGATCTCGACCACGGTCAGCCCGGGCTTGTCGTCCAGCGCGACGCCCCACAGTCGTTCGTACAGCGCGCGGGCCCGGTCATCGTTCACCCGGTGGTAATCCGGGAACATCATCGGGATCAGGCCGGCGTCGGACGCGCCCTGGACGTTGTTCTGGCCGCGCAGCGGGTGCAGCCCGGTGCCGGGCCGCCCGATCTGGCCGGTGGAGAGCGCCAGCGCGATCAGGCAGCGCGCGTTGTCGGTGCCGTGCACGTGCTGCGAGATGCCCATGCCCCAGAAGATGATCGAGGCCTTCGAAGTGGCGTACAGCCGCGCCACGCGCTTGATGGTCTCGGCCGTGATGCCGCAGATCGGCGCCATCGCCTCGGCGCTGTAGCCCTCGACGTTCTTCCTCAGCGCCGCGAAGTTTTCCGTGCGCGCGGCGATGAAGTCCTGGTTCACCAGGCCCTCGTGCACGATGGTGTGCAGCATCGCGTTGAGCAGCGCGACGTCGGTGTCGGCCTGGAACTGCAGGAAATACGTCGCATGGCGCGAGAGATCGGAGGCGCGCGGATCGCAGACGATCAGCGTCGCGCCGCGCTTCGCCGCGTTCTTGATCCAAGTGGCGGCCACCGGGTGGTTCACCGTCGGGTTGGCGCCGATGACGACGATCACCTCCGCGTGCAGCGCGTCGTGCACCTGGTTCGACACCGCGCCGGAGCCGATGCCCTCGAGCAGCGCCGCCACCGAGGACGCATGGCACAGCCGCGTGCAATGGTCGACGTTGTTGGTGCCGAAGCCGGTGCGCACCAGCTTCTGGAACAGATACGCCTCTTCGTTGCTTCCCTTCGCGGAGCCGAAGCCCGCCAGCGCGTGCTTGCCGTGCTGGTCGCGGATTTCGCGCAGCCTCCCGGCGCCGAGCGCCAGCGCCTCCTCCCAGCTCGCTTCGCGGAACACCTCGTGCACGCGCGCGGGATCGATCTCGAATTCCGCGCTCTTCGACACCCCGGGCTTGCGGATCAGCGGCCGGGTCAGCCTCTGCCTGTGATGCACGTAGTCGAACCCGTAGCGGCCTTTCACGCACAGCCGGCCGCGGTTCGCCGGGCCTTCGCGTCCCTGCACCCAGAGGATCCGGTTGTCCTTGACGTGGTAGGTGAGCTGGCAGCCCACGCCGCAGTACGGGCACACGGAATCGACCGTCTTGTCGGCCGTACTCAGCGCCACCTCGTGCGCCGGCATCAGCGCGCCGGTGGGACAGGCCTGCACGCACTCGCCGCAGGCGACACAGGTCGAATCGCCCATCGGATCGTCGAGGTCGAAGACGATCTTCGCCCGTTCGCCACGGAAGGCATAGCCGATGACGTCGTTTACCTGCTCTTCGCGGCAGGCGCGCACGCAGCGCGTGCACTGGATGCAGGCGTCCAGATTAACGGCCATCGCGGGATGGGAAAGGTCGGGCCTCGGCTGCTCGCGCGACGCGAATCGCGGCCGGCCGAGCTGCAGTTTCTGCGCCCAGCGATCGAGCTCGGAATCGAGCCGGTAGCGCGTGTCGGGCATGTCGGAGAGCAGCAACTCCAGCACCATCTTCTGCGACAGCAGCGCCCGCTCGCTGTCGGCCGCGACCTCCATCCCCGCCTTGGGATAGCGGCAGCAGGACGGCGCCAGCACGCGCTCGCCCTTGATCTCGACCATGCACGCGCGGCAGTTGCCGTCCGGCCGGTAGCCCGGCTTGTAGCAAAGATGCGGGATCTCGACGCCGTGGCGCTTCGCCGCCTCGAGGATCGTCTCGCCGGGCACCGCGTGCACCTCGGCCCCGTTGAGTTTGAACGCGATCGAATCGCCTCTATTCATAAGACGGAATCAACCACCAGGACACCAAGGCACCAAGAACTGCAAGAGAATCGGAAACAGAACCCACGGCGCCGAACATCATGTCCTTAACCCATGCCTGAGTTGTCATATCGAATTGCTTTTCCTGTTTTCTTGGTGTCTTGGTGCCTTGGTGGTTCGCATCTGGTTATCGCTTTGGTCCAGCTCCTGCGGGAAGTATTTCATCACGGTCAGCACCGGATTGGGCGCCGCCTGCCCCAGCCCGCAGATGGAGGCATCCGCCATCGCCTGTGAGAGTTCCGTAAGCAGGTCTCGGTTCCATGCGTTGGTCTCGATGAGCTGCAACGCCTTCGCGCTGCCCACCCGGCAGGGCGTGCACTGGCCGCAGGACTCTTCGTGAAAGAACTTCATCAGGTTGCGGGCCGCGGCCCAGGCGCGGTCGCGGTCCGAAAGCACGATCACCGCGGCGGAGCCGATGAAGCAGCCGTACGGGTTGAGCGTGTCAAAGTCGAGCGGAATGTCGCCCATCGACGCCGGCAGGATGCCGCCGGAGGCGCCGCCCGGCAGATAGCCGTAGAAGCGATGGCCGTCGAGCATGCCGCCGCAGTACTCGTCGATGAGTTCCTGTGCCGTGATGCCGGCCGGCGCCAGGTGCACGCCCGGCTTCTTCACCCGGCCGGAAACCGAGAACGAGCGCAGGCCCTTGCGGCCGTGGCGGCCGTGGCCCGCGAACCACTCCGCGCCATGGTCGACGATGTCGCGCACCCAGTAGCAGGTTTCCATGTTGTGCTCTAGCGTGGGCCGTCCGAACAGTCCCACCTGCGCGACGTAGGGCGGGCGCAGCCGCGGTATGCCGCGCTTGCCCTCGATCGACTCGATCATCGCCGATTCCTCGCCGCAGATATACGCGCCCGCCCCGCGCCGCAGGTGCAGCGGCGGCAGGGCGCACGGAGGATCGGCGCGCAGCGCGGCGAGTTCCTTCTCCAGGATCGCGCGGCAGCCCGCGTATTCATCGCGCAGGTAGATATAGATCTCGGCGCAGCCGGAGGCCCAGGCGGCGACCAGCATGCCTTCGAGGAAACGGTGCAGATCGCGCTCCAGGTACCAACGGTCCTTGAAGGTCCCGGGTTCGCCTTCGTCGATGTTGACCGCCATCAGCCGCGGCGCCGGCTCGGCCCAGACGATGCGCCATTTGCGCCCGGCGGGAAATCCCGCGCCGCCCAGGCCGCGCAGCCCGGCGCTTTCCATGGTCTTGAACAGTTCCTCGCGCTCGAGCCCACCGTCCAGGCATCGGGCGAGCAGGCGGTAGCCGCCCTCCTTGCGATAGCGCCGGTAGTCGACGTAACGCGCGACGTCGCAGTTGCGCTTTCCAGACCGGACCGTCTCGACGACCTTCTCTACGCTGGCGTACTCGACCGGTCGCTGATGCACTACCGCCACCGGCGCTTCCGCGCAGCGCCCGACGCAGGGCGCGGGGACGACGCGCACGTCGCGGCCGAGCACGGCGGGCAGTTCGGAGAGCAGCATCTCCGCGCCCGCCAGTTCGCAGGAGATCGAGTCGCAGACGCGCACCGTCAACGGCGGCGGCGCGGCATCGCCTTCTCTGACGACATCGAAGTGGTGGTAGAAGGTCGCGACTTCGTACACCTCGGTCATCGCGAGTCGCATCTCCTGCGCCAGCGCTACCAGATGCGCGGCCGACAGACGACCGTACCTGTCCTGGATGCGGTGCAGATACTCGACCAGCAGATCGCGGCGGCGCGGTGCGTCGCCGAGGAGCGCCCTGACCTGTTCCAGCGCGCTGGGATCGACCTGGCGTCCCTTCGGCTTGCCGCGGTCGCGCCGCATCGGTCCGGCGCCGCGCACGCTGCTCGGACGATCCACTAGCGGACCTCCGCGCGAAGGGCGGCGCGATCGCCCGTTCCCGCGGCGGACATTTGCGCACCCACGTCCCTGCTCCCGAAACTCCACTGCGGGGGTAAGATCAGCGTCGTTTCCACTCTATCGTTCCGTAGACACTTGCAAGACCCCTCGCGCAATCATATTCCGGCGGCGCCGGAGGTCAATGCAACGCGTTCTCCAGGCATGAACAAACCAGTTCCCGATCATCGTCCGCAGCTCACCTCGGCGGGGCGGCCCGCGACCTTCTCCATCCCGGCCGTGAACGAGCGCGGCGAGCCCATCGAGACCGAGATCGCCGGCGAGCATCCGCTGACGATCTATGTCGACAAGCGCGAGCTGGTCACGCTCATGACGCTCGGCCAGGCGCCCGAGGCGCTCGTCATCGGCTACCTGCGCAACCAGCGGCTGCTGTCCTCGCTGGACGAAATCCTCTCGGTGCAGGTCGACTGGGACAGCGGCGCCTGCGCCGTGCGGACGCGATCCGGCATCGCCAATCTCGACCGCAAGCTCCATAAACGCACGGTGACCACCGGGTGTGGACAGGGTACGGTGTTCGGGGACCTGATGGAAGAAATCGATCGCGTGCGACTGTCTCAAAATGAAGCATTCTCGCAGAGCACGCTGTACGGGCTGCTGGACGCGGTACGCCGGCGCGAGACGGTCTACAAACAGGCGGGCGCCGTGCACGGCTGCGCGCTCGCGCGCGGCACCGAGATCCTCTACTTCGTCGAAGACGTGGGCAGGCACAACGCGGTGGACGCGATCGCCGGCCTGATGTGGCTCGACGGAGTCGAGGGCGACGACAAGATCTTCTACACCACCGGCCGGCTCACTTCCGAGATGGTGATCAAGTGCGCGCAGATGCGGGTGCCGATCCTGGTGTCGCGCTCCGGCCTGACGCGCATGGGATACGAGGTGGCGCAGAGAGTGAATCTCACGATGATCGGCCGCGCCACCGGCCAGCACTATCTCCTGTTCACCGGCGCGCAGCGATTCCGAAAAGACAAGGACTCGGGACTCGGGACTCAGGATTGAGCAAAGACTGTCCATCCAAGTCCCGAGCACTGAGCACCGAGTCCTATCCTTCGACGATGGCAACCGACCAGTCGCGTAAACAATTGGGCCACATCTTCGTGACGGGAGTGATACTGGCCGGCGGCCTGGGCAGGCGCATGGGCGGAGTGGACAAAGGCCTGCAGCCGTTTCGCGGCCGGGCGATGGTCGAGTGGGTGATCGAGCGCCTCGCGCCGCAAGTCGACGAGGTGCTGATCAACGCGAACCAGAATCTCGATCGTTACCGCTGTTTCGGATACCGCGTCGTCGCCGACGAGGTGGGCGGCTTCGCCGGTCCGCTCGCCGGCCTGCATTGCGGCATGAAGGAAGCGAGGAACCCGCTGGTGCTCATCGTCCCCTGCGATTCGCCGTTTCTTCCGCTCGATCTTGCGCCTCGGCTGCGCGCCGCCCTGCTCGATGGAAAACACGACGTGGCGGTGGCCAGGACCGGCGACCAGCCGCATCCCGTCTTCTGCCTCGCGCGGCGCGAGTTGCTCGCTCACCTGGAAGCGTTTCTGCGCGGCGGCGGGCGAAAGATCGACGCCTGGTACGCCACCGCGCGCGCGACGGAGGTGCCGTTCGACGACGAAGCGGACGCCTTCCGCAACATCAACACGCGCGAGGAACTGCGCGCCGCGGAAAGCGGTCAGGGTTGACCGGCCGCGTCGCGAAGATAGCGCATGTAGAAGCGCACCGACTCGCCGTAGTTCTGCACCGCGATCCGCTCGTCGATGCCGTGAAAACGCTTCAGGTCTTCGCGCTTTAGCCGCGTCGGCTTGAAGCGGAACACGTTGTCGGCGATCGATGCGAAATGGCGCGAGTCGGTTGCGCCCAGGACCAGCGACGGTGCGACTACCGCTTCGGGGAAGATCGCCTTCACCGACCGATGCAGGCGCTGGAATGCTTCGGATTCGACGCTCGATACCGGCGAAGGCTCGCTGCGCGAGGTTCCCACCGGTGCGATCCTGACCCGCGGATCGGCAATGATCGACTTCACCCTCCAGATCAGCGCCTCGGTGCCGGTCCCCGGCAGGAGCCGGAAATTGATCACCGCGCGCGCCCGCGTCGGCAGCACGTTTTCCTTCCTGCTTCCCTCCAGCATGGTGGGCGCGATGGTGTTGCGGATCAGCGCGTTGGTGGCCGGCGCCTTCGCCAACTGCGATTCCACCAGCGGCGCGAACAGCCACAGATTGCCCAACACCAGCCGGCGCCACACCCCCTGCTCCGGCGCCAGGAATGCGAGCTGCTCGCGAACCGGTTCGGTCAGGGCGGTGGGAAACGGATTGTTCTCGAGCCGGACGAGGGCGGCGCTGAGAATCCCGACCGCGGTGTGCGGCGGCGGCATGGAGGAATGACCGCCTTCGGACTCGACCGCGAATTCGAGGCTCAGGTAGCCCTTCTCGGCGATGCCGATCAGCGCGACCGGTCTGTCGAACCCCGGCACGATGCCCATGGTGACCGCCTGCCCCTCGTCGAGCACCGATTCCAGCTTCACGTTGCGCGCCGCCAGCGCCGCCGCGATCCGGGCGCTGCCCGTTACGCCTCCGACTTCCTCGTCGTGGCCGAAGGCGAAATACACCGTGCGCCTGGGCTGGAATCCCTGCGCCAGCAGCGCCTCGACCGCCTCGTGCAGCGCCACGACGCTGTCCTTGTCGTCGAGCGCGCCCCGTCCCCAGACGAAGCCGTCCGCGATGTCGCCCGAAAAGGGGGGGTGCGTCCAGTCCATGGCGGTGTCGGGGTCCGCGGGCACGACGTCCTGGTGCGCCATCAGCAGGATCGGCTTCAGCTCGGGATCGCTGCCGCGCCACTCGTAGAGCAGGCTGAACTCACTGATGCGTTCCTTTTCCAGCGACGCCTGCAGGCGCGGAAAACTGCGCGCGAGAAACCCCTGCAGACCGTCGAACGCGTCGGCGGAGAACTCGCCGGGGTCCTGGTGAGAGACGGTCTGGAAGCGGATCGCCTGCGCCAGCCGCTGCGCCGCCTGCATCGCATCGGGGCCGCGTTCGTCGGCGCGCGGTACTTCGATCTGGCGGCTGGACAGACGGGCGGCATTGAACGCGAGCAGCAGCGCGAGGAGGATCGGCGCCGCTACGTAGAGACGGATCAGCGCCCTGCGCGACATGGCTGCACACTCGGAAAAGACGACGACATCCGGAGCGGTTCGGCGCGGCGGTCAGTGGTCCGCAGGCGGATTTTCCGGTACCGCGGACGGCTTGGGATTCAGCACCTGGAAGAAAATCTCGTCCTGCTTGATCATGCCCAGCTCGAGGCGGGCGCGCTCCTCGATCGCGTCCCATCCCTCCTTCAGATCGCGCACCTCGGCGGCGAGCGCCGCGTTGCGCGCCGCCAGGCGATCGTTGGTCTCGCGCTGCGCCTTGATGTCGCGGCTGAGTTCCCAGACGCGCACCCATCCGCCCTTGCCCAGCCATAGCGGATACTGGACCGCGGCCACGAGCAGGATCAGGACGAGCGCAAGAGTCCTCATTTACCGCAGATGATGGAACGCCTCGCGCCCGGCGTAATGCGCCGAGTCCCCCAGATCTTCTTCGATGCGCAGTAACTGGTTGTACTTGGCGATCCGGTCGGAACGGGACAGCGATCCGGTCTTGATCTGCAGCGCGTTGGACGCCACGCACAGGTCGGCGATGAAGGTGTCCTCCGTCTCGCCCGAGCGATGCGAGATCACCGTGGTATATCCGGCGCGCTTGGTCATCTCGATCGCGGCGAAGGTTTCGCTCAGCGTGCCGATCTGGTTGGTCTTGATCAGCACCGAGTTCGCGATGCCCCTGCTGATCCCCTCCGCGATGATCTTGGTGTTGGTGACGAAAATATCGTCGCCGACGATCTGCACCTTCTTGCCGAGCTTCTTGGTGAGCAGCTTCCAGCCCTCCCAGTCGCTCTCGGCCATGCCGTCTTCGACGGACAGGATCGGGTACTTCTCGACCCAGGCGGCGAGATAGTCGGCGAACTCCGCGGCGCTGAGCTCCAGGCTCTCCGATGCGAGATTGTAGCTGCCCTTCTGGAAGAACTCCGAGGCGGCGCAATCCACGCCGATCGCGACCTGCGAGCCGGGCGTGTAGCCCGCCGCGCCGATCGCCTCCATGATCAGCTCGAGCGCCGCCTCGTTGCTCGCCAGGTTCGGCGCGAAGCCGCCCTCGTCTCCCACCGTGGTCGGCATGCCTTTCTTGTCGATGAGCTTCTTCAGGGAATGGAAGACTTCCGCGCCGCAGCGCAGCGCCTCGCGGAAGCTCTCCGCGCCGACCGGGATGATCATGAATTCCTGCAGGTCGAGACTGTTGTTGGCATGCGCGCCGCCGTTGATCACGTTCATCATCGGCACCGGAAGCTGCATGCGCCCCGCCCCGCCGAGATAGCGATACAGCGGCAGGCCGGACTCCTCCGCCGCCGCTTTCGCGACCGCGAGCGACACCGCGAGCAGGGCGTTCGCGCCCAGCCTGGACTTGGATTCGGTGCCGTCGAGATCGATCAGGGTCTGATCGATGAATGCCTGCTCGATCGCGTCCAGGCCGACGATCGCCTCGCAGATCTCGGTGTTGATGTGCTCCACCGCCTTCAGCACGCCCTTGCCGAGATAGCGGCTCTTGTCCCCGTCGCGCAGCTCGATGGCCTCGCGCGTGCCGGTGGAAGCCCCGGAGGGCACCGCCGCGCGGCCGCTCACGCCGGACTCGAGCAGCACGTCGGCTTCGACGGTGGGATTGCCGCGCGAATCGAGAATCTCGCGCGCCACGATATCGACGATCGAACTCATGTGTTTTCCTTCTTTTCCGGACAGACGATCGATTCGCGAGGATACCAGCGCCCGCGGTTCCGTGGGGCGCGGCGCAGCCACCCGCCGGCTGCGGGCTCGGCGCTCCGAATCCGCCGGCGCCGTCCGCCCGGCGACAACCCGCAACGGCTGTTGCGCCCGGTTACTGCCGCACCAGCCGCTCTTCGAAACCCCGCCGCTTCACGATCTCGTCGAGACTCTTCAGGGTTTCCAGCAGCGGCTTCATGAACTTCAGCGGCCATGCGTTCGGCCCGTCCGACAGCGCCTTCTCCGGGTTCGGATGCGTCTCCATGAACACGCCAGCCACGCCAGTGGCCACCGCGGCGCGCGCGAGCACCGGAACGAACTCGCGCTGCCCGCCGCTCGAGGTGCCCTGGCCGCCCGGCAACTGTACCGAGTGGGTGGCGTCGAATACTACCGGACAGCCGGTGTCGCGCATGATCGCGAGCGAGCGCATGTCGGACACCAGATTGTTGTAGCCGAAGGAGGCGCCGCGCTCGCACACCAGGATGTTGTCCTTGCCGCTCGCCTCGCGCGCCTTGTCTACCACGTTCTTCATGTCCTGCGGGGCGAGGAACTGTCCTTTCTTGATGTTGACCGGCTTGCCCGCGCTCGCCACCGCGCGGATGAAGTCCGTCTGCCGGCACAGGAACGCCGGGGTCTGCAGGACGTCCACGACCGCCGCGACCTGCGGCACTTCCTGCTCGGTGTGGACATCGGTGAGCACCGGCACGCCGACCTTGGCGCGCACCTCCGCGAGCAGCTCCAGGCCTTTCTCCATTCCCAGGCCGCGGAAGGACGCCCCCGAGCTGCGGTTGGCCTTGTCGTACGAGGCTTTGAAGATGAAGGGAATGCCGAGAGCCGACGCGATTTCCTTCAACGTACCCGCCGTGTCCATCACCAGTTGCCGCGACTCCACCACGCACGGTCCGGCGATGAGGAATATCGGCCGGTCCATGCCGGCTTCGAAGCCGCACAGCTTCATCGAGGCTTCTCCCGCGACGCGGCGGGGCGGGAAACGCGCGCGACGGTCGCGCCGATCGCGGCCCCGATACGCTGCGGATGCATGCGTACTCCGTCAGGCAAGGCTTTGAACGCGTGCTTCACGCGGCGCCGGGGCCTGGCGCCGCTGCTGCTGCTCCAGTGCGGCGCGAATGAACGCCTTGAACAGCGGATGGCCCTTGCGCGGCGTGGAGGTGAACTCCGGATGGAACTGGCAGCCGATGAACCAGGGATGGCCCGGCAGCTCGATCATTTCGCACAGCCCCTCCCGCGGGGACATGGCGGAGACTTTCAGGCCCGCTTCCTTCAGCACCGGCAGGAACTGGTTGTTGATTTCGTAGCGATGGCGATGGCGCTCGACGACCCGCTCGGCGCCGTAGATCTCCCGCGCCTGCGTTCCCGGCAGCAGGATCGCCTCCTGGCCGCCGAGGCGCATCGAACCGCCCAGATCCGATTTCTCGTCCCGCACCTCGCGATGCCCGTCCCGCGCCATCCACTCGGTGATCAGGGCCACGACCGGGTACGGCGTATTGGGTTCGAACTCGGTGCTGTGCGCGCCTTCCAGGCTCGCCATGTGCCGCGCGAACTCGATGATGGCGAGCTGCATGCCGAGACAGATGCCCAGATAAGGGATCGCGTTCTCCCGCGCGTAGCGGATCGCCGCAATCTTGCCCTCCACGCCGCGCTTTCCGAAGCCGCCCGGCACCAGGATCGCATCCATCGCCTCGAGCGCGCCCACGCCGTCGCGCTCGATGCTCTCCGAGTCGATGTAGTGGATGTCGATGCGCGAATTGGTGTGGATGCCGGCGTGGACCAATGCCTCGGACAGCGACTTGTAGGATTCCGTCAGATCGACGTACTTGCCGACCAGCGCGATGTCGACCCGGCCGACGGGATGCTCGAGCGCGTGGACCAGCGCCGCCCAGTTGCCGAGATCCGCGGGCGGCGCCTGGATGTCGAGCTTCTTGAGCACGATGTCGTCCAGGCCCTGCGCGTGCAGCAAGCCCGGGATCTTGTAGATGCAGTCGACGTCGACCGCGGAGATGACGGCCGCCTCCTCGACGTTGGTGAAGAGCGCGATCTTGCGTCGCTCGTTCTCTGGAATGACCCGGTCCGCGCGGCACAGCAGGACGTCCGGCTGGATGCCGATCTCGCGCAGCTCCTTCACCGAATGCTGGGTGGGCTTGGTCTTGATCTCGCCCGCGGAGGGGATGTAGGGCAGCAGCGTCAGATGGATGAAACAGGTGTTCTGCTTGCCGAGCTGGATGCTCATCTGGCGCGCCGCTTCGAGGAACGGCAGCGACTCGATGTCGCCCACCGTGCCGCCGATCTCCACCAGCGCGACGTCGGCGTCGCCCGCCCCCATGCGGATGAAATGCTTGATCTCGTCGGTGATGTGGGGGATGACCTGCACCGTGCCGCCGAGATAGTCGCCCCGCCTTTCCTTGCGGATCACGCTCTCGTAGATCTGGCCGGTCGTGAAATTGTTGCGTTTCGTCATCTTGACGTTGACGAAACGCTCGTAATGGCCGAGATCGAGGTCCGTTTCCGCGCCGTCCTCGGTCACGAACACCTCCCCGTGCTGGAAGGGGCTCATCGTGCCCGGGTCGACGTTGATGTAGGGATCGAGCTTGAGGAGGGTGAGGTTGATGCCGCGGGACTCGAGTATGGCGGCGAGGGATGCGGAAGCGATACCTTTGCCCAGGGAGGAGACTACGCCGCCGGTGACAAAGACAAACTTGCTCATTCCATCTCAAGTCCGGGTCGCATGCGAAATCATAACTCAAACGGCGCGGGCACAAAAGTGCGCGCAACGCGCGGCCGTGCTCACGCGGCCGCCTTCGATGCCAGATGCTTGCCGAGATAGAGCCAGGTGTCGACGACCGTGTCCGGGTTGAGAGAAATGGTCTCGATGCCTTCGTCCATCAGCCACTCCGCGAAATCCGGATGGTCGGAAGGGCCCTGGCCGCAAATGCCGACGTACTTGTCGTTGCGGCGGCAGGCCTGGATCGCGAGATGCAATATCTGCCTGACCGCCGGATCGCGTTCGTCGAACTGGCCGGCGACGATCCCCGAATCGCGATCCAGGCCCAGGGTGAGCTGGGTCATGTCGTTGGAACCGATGGAGAAACCGTCGAAGTAATGCAGGAACTGGTCGGCCAGCAGCGCGTTGGAAGGAATCTCGCACATCATGATGATTCGCAAGCCGTTCCTGCCGCGTTCGAGGCCGTTCGCGGCGAGCAGCTCGATCACCTGCCGCGCCTCGTCGACGGTGCGCACGAACGGCACCATGATCTCGACGTTGGTGAGCCCCATCTCGTCGCGCACCTTCCTGAACGCGCGGCATTCCAGCTCGAAGCAATCGCGGAAGCTCTGCGCGACGTAGCGCGATGCGCCGCGAAAACCGAGCATCGGATTTTCTTCCTGCGGCTCGTAGAGCTTGCCCCCGATGAGGCTCGAATATTCGTTGGACTTGAAGTCCGACAGGCGCGCGATCACCGGCTTGGGATAGAACGCCGCACCGAGCGTGGCCACGCCTTCGGCCAGCTTGTCCACGTAGAAGCTCACCGGATCGCGGTAGCCGCGCGCCCGCGCCTCGACCGCGGCCTTCACTTCGTCCGGCAGCTTCGGGTAGGCCAGCGCGGCCTTGGGATGCACGCCGATCATGCGGGCGATGATGAACTCCAGCCGCGCCAGCCCGATGCCGGCGTTGGGCAGCCGCTGGAAGTCGAAGGCGAGCTCGGGGTTGCCGACGTTCATGCCGATCTTCACCGGGATCCGCGGCAACTGGTCGAACTTGATGTTCAGCACCTCGACGTCGAGGATGCCCTGGTAGACGTAGCCGGTGTCGCCTTCCGCGCACGACACCGTGACGTGCCCGCCTTCCTTCAGCACCTCGGTCGCGTCGCCGCATCCCACCACCGCGGGTATTCCCAGCTCGCGCGCGACGATCGCGGCGTGACAGGTGCGCCCTCCCCGATTGGTCACGATCGCGGAGGCCTTCTTCATCACCGGCTCCCAGTCCGGATCGGTCATGTCGGTGACCAGCACGTCCCCGACATGCACGCGGTTCATTTCCGCCACGCCGCTTACCAGCCTCACCACCCCGGTGCCGATCCGGGCCCCGATCGCGCGGCCCGAGGTCAGCACCTCGCCGCGCTTCCTGAGCCGGAAGCGTTCCTGCGTGCCCTCCTTCTCCTGCGCGCGCACCGTCTCCGGACGCGCCTGCAGAATGTAGAGCCTGCCGTCCTCGCCGTCGCGGCCCCATTCGATGTCCATGGGGCGCCCGTAGTGCTTCTCGATGATCACCGCGTAACGCGCGAGTTCCTCCGCCTCCGCGTCCGAGATCGAAAACAGGCTGCGCTGCGCTTCCGGTACTTCCAGCACGCGCGTGGAGCGCCCCGCCGCCTTGTCGTCGGTGAAGACCATGCGCATCGCCTTGCTGCCGAGCCCGCGCCGGAGCACCGCCGGCCGCCCGGCCTCGAGAGCGGGCTTGTAGACGTAGAACTCGTCGGGATTGACCTGTCCCTGGACGACCGTCTCGCCCAAGCCGTAGGCCGAGGTGATGAACACCACCTTGTCGAAGCCGGACTCGGTGTCGAGCGTGAACATGACGCCGCTCGACCCCAGGTCCGAACGGACCATGCGCTGCACGCCCGCGGAGAGCGCGACCTGGGAGTGCTCGAAGCCCTTGTGCACGCGGTAGGAGATCGCCCGGTCGTTGTACAGCGAGGCGAACACGTGCTTGACCGCGGTGAGCACGTTTTCCAGTCCGTGGATGTTGAGGAAAGTCTCCTGCTGTCCGGCGAAGGACGCGTCCGGCAGGTCCTCCGCCGTGGCCGAGGAGCGCACCGCCAGCGTCAGGTCTTGGCCTTCGTGCCCGATCAGCGCACCGTACGCCGCCCCGATCTCGCTTTGCAGCCTCGGCGTGAGCGGCGCTTCCAGTATCCAGCGGCGGATCTGCGCGCCGGTGTGGGCGAGCGCGGTCACGTCCTCGATGTCCAGTTTCGCCAGCGCGCCGCTGATCCGGTCGGCGAGCCCGCTGTCGCGCAGAAAATCGCGGTACGCGCGCGCGGTGGTGGCGAAGCCGCCGGGCACACGCACGCCGCGGGCCGCGAGCTGGCTGATCATCTCGCCGAGCGAAGCGTTCTTGCCGCCCACGCGCTCGACGTCTGTCACGCGCAGCTCTTCGAAGGGAATGACGTAGCGTTCGTCGGTCATGGCGGTCTCGCGGCGATGATATGACGGGAAAAATGGTATTTTACCGGCCGGCGGTTCTATTGCATCAGATCACACATGGCACCGAAGCGCACCGCGTTCTTCGTTTCCGATCGCACCGGCATCACGGCCGAGATGCTCGGGCACAGCCTGCTCACCCAGTTCGACGAGGTGGCCTTCACCGAGATTACCCTGCCCTTCGTGGACACCCCGGAGAAGGCCGCGGACGCGGTCAGCCAGATCGACCGCGCGGCGCAGAAGGACCGCGCCCGCCCGCTGGTTTTCAGCACGCTGGTGGATTCCGTGCTCTCGGCCATCGTGCAGAAAGCCAATGCGCTGTACCTGGATTGCTTCCAGGTGTTCATTGCGCCGATGGAAGCCGAGCTGGGGCTGCACTCGTCGCACACGGTCGGGCGCTCCCACGCGGTGCGCAACAACGAGTACTACAACCGCATCGAGGCGGTGAACTATTCGCTCGCCCACGACGACGGCCAGAGCACCAAGGAGCTGCACAAGGCCGACATCATCCTGATCGGCGTATCGCGCAGCGGCAAGACGCCGACCTGCCTGTACATGGCGCTCCAATACGGCATTCGCGCGGCGAACTACCCGCTGATCCCGGAGGATTTCAAGGCGATGAAGCTTCCCGCGGCGGTCGAAAAGTGGCGCGGCAAGCTGTTCGGGCTGACCATCCAGCCCGAGCGCCTGCAGCGCATACGCGAGGAGCGGCGGCCCGGTTCGCGCTACTGCACGCAGGAGAACTGCGAATACGAAGTGCGCTCGGCGGAAACCCTCATGCGGCAGGAGAGCATTCCGGTGCTGGACACCACGACGCGCTCGATCGAGGAGCTCGCCACGGTCATCCTGCAGCAGGCCAACCTGCAGCGGCACATTTACTGAAATCCCGTTTCACCACAGCGACACAGAGGCACAGAGAAACCCAAGATTACAAGCGAAACACGAAGGCACGAAGAAAGGCCACATGTGATTTGATGTTACTTCGTGTCTTCGTGAGTCGTTCTTTAGTTCTCTTGAGTTTCTCTGTGCCTCTGTGTCTCTGTGGTTAGTCGGGTCTCGAGCACAGCGCGCGCACCGGAGCGAAGGTGCGGCGGTGAACCGGCGACACGCCGTGGCGCTGCAGCGCCGCCATGTGCTCCGGGGTCGGGTAGCCTTTGTGGCGATCGAATCCGTAGAGCGGGTACAGCCGGTGCAGCTCCAGCATGTGCGCGTCGCGCGAGGTCTTGGCGAGGATGGACGCCGCCGAGATCTCCGCCACCAGGCTGTCGCCGCGCACAATGGCCCGCGTCGGCAGCGTCAGTTCGGGGCAGCGGTTGCCGTCGACCAGTACTTCGGCGGGGCGGATCGCGAGCTGTTCCACCGCGCGCCGCATCGCAAGCAGCGCCGCCTGCAGGATGTTGATCGCGTCGATTTCCTCCACGCTGGCGGCGGCCACTGCCCACGCCAGCGCGCGCTCCCGGATCGCCTGCGCCAGAAGCTCGCGCTGCGCGGCGGACAGCGTCTTGGAGTCGGCGAGACCGGCGATCGGTTTCGCCGGATCCAGGATCACGCACGCGGCGTAGACCGGCCCGGCGAGCGGTCCGCGGCCCGCTTCGTCGACGCCGCAGACGAGCCGGGCCGGGCTCACGTGCGCGCGCCTTGCTCCACAGCGGCGCGGGCGGAGGAAGCCGCGACGACGCCCGAACCGAGCAGGGGCAGGATCGCCTCGACCGCGCGCTCCGCCGTGTTCTGCCGCAGGCTGCGGTGCATGAGCAGGAAACGCCGTTCCAGCCGCACGCGCGCGTCCTTGTCCATGAGCAGGTTGGACAGGGCCTGGGCGAGGTTTTCCGGTATCGCTTCCTCGAGCAGCATCTCGGGCACGATGAATTCCCCGGCGAGGATGTTCGGCAGCCCGACGTAAGGCAGATACGCCTTGCGCCGCATGATCCACGCCGAGGCGGCGGGCATCCGATAGGTGATCACCATCGGCCGCTTCAGCAGCGCGGCCTCCAGCGTCGCGGTTCCCGATGCGACCAGCACCGCGTCGGCCGCGGTCATGGCGTCGTGGGCATGGCCGTACAGAATCGTGAGCGGCAGGTCCTCGCCCTGCGCGCGGTACTGCATGCCTTCGAAGATGAGCCGCGTCTCCCGGCTCGCCAAAGGCACCAGGAAATGCACGTTGGGCACCTGCTTGCACACCAGCTTCGCGGTGGCGATCATCAGCTCGCCCATCTCGCGCACCTCGCTCTGGCGGCTGCCGGGAAGAAGGGCGGCCACGGCCGCGCCCTTCGGGACCCTGAGCTGCTCGCGCGCCGCTTCGCGATCCGGCACCAGCGGCAGTTCGTCTGCGAGCGGATGCCCGACGTACGCCACCGGAATGCCGGCGCGCTCGTAGATCGGGAGCTCGAACGGAAACAGCACCAGCACCTTCTCCGCGGCGCGCTTCATCTTGTGGATGCGCTCCCCGCGCCACGCCCAGAGCGACGGGCTCACGTAATGCACGGTGCGGATGCCGCGCCGTCTGAGCGCGATCTCCAGGTCGAGGTTGAAGTCCGGGGAATCGATGCCTACGAACAGGTCGGGCGCAGAGGCGATCAGCCGCTCTTTCAGCGCCCGCCGCATGCGCAGCAGCTTCGGCAGGCTCTTCAGCACCTCCACGTAGCCGCGCACCGCCATCTGCTCCATCGGATACCAGGATTCGAAACCGGCGCCCGTCATTCCCGGACCGCCGACGCCGAACGCCTGCAGCGCCGGGATGCGCGCCTGGAGCGAGCGCAGCAGATGCGCGCCGATCAGATCGCCGGAGGCCTCGCCGGCGACCATCGCGATGCGGACCGGACGGCCGAAGGAGTCGGACATCTGGGCTAACGGATGATGCTGCGCTTGGAACCGGAGAGGAAGTCCAGCAGGATCCGCACTTCCGCGCACTCTTCCGCCTGCGCTGACAGCGCCTGCCTCGCTTCCTCCAGCGTAAGGCCCGTCTTGTACAGCGTCTTGTAGGCGCGCCGCAAAGCGGTGATCGTTTCGCCGGAAAAACCGCGCCGGCGCAGACCCTCGGAGTTGATGCCGTGCGGACGCGCGGTGTTGCCCATTGCGGTGACGAACGGCGGCACGTCTGCCAGCACCACCGAACTCACGCCGGTGATCGCATGGGCGCCAACCCGGCAGAACTGGTGCACGCCGGTGAATCCGCCCAGCACCGCGTAGTCGCCCACCTCGACGTGACCGGCAAGCTGGGTGCAGTTGGCGAGCACGGTGTGGTCGCCTACCACGCAATCGTGCGCCAGGTGCACGTAGGACATCACCCAGTTGTCGTTGCCCAGCCGCGTATAGCCGAGATCCTGCGCCGTGCCGATGTTAAAGGTGCAGAATTCGCGGATCGTGTTGTCGTCGCCGATCTCGAGCCGGGTGGGTTCGCCGGCGTATTTCTTGTCCTGCGGGATCTCGCCCAGCGAGACGTGATGGAAGATGCGGTTGTTGCGCCCGATGCGGGTACGGCCGCCGACGACGACGTGGGCGCCGATGCGGGTGCCCGAGGCGATCTCCACCTGCTCGCCGATGACCGAATACGGACCCACCTCGACGTCCGGCGCGAGGCGGGCGCCGGGATGAACGATCGCGGTGGGGTGAATCATAGATTTCGCATCGTGCACATCAGCTGCGCCTCGGAGACGATGGCGTCGTCGACATAGCCCTGGGCGGAGAATTTCCAGATGCCGCGCAGATTGCGCAGGACCTGCGCCTTGATGACGAGCTGGTCGCCGGGCATGACCGGCTTCTTGAACCGCGCCTCGTCGATGCCGACGAAGTAGTACACGCTGCTGGCGTCGCTCTTCAGGTCGAACGACTTGAAGGCGAGGATCGCGGAGGCCTGGGCCATGGCCTCCACGATCAGCACGCCGGGCAATACCGGGTGATGCGGAAAGTGGCCGCTGAAGAAAGGCTCGTTGATGCTGACGTTCTTCAGCGCCACGATTTCCTTGCCCGGATGGCAGGTCAGCACCCGGTCGATCAGCAGGAACGGGTAACGGTGCGGCAGGTGCTCCATGATCTGCTGGATTTCCATCCGCTGCATATCCGCCTTGTTCACGATCGTTGCCCCCCGAGAGATTTCAGTTGTTCTTCCAGCGCCTTGATCCGGTCCCGCATTTCGCGCAGGTGCCGAAGCAGCGACGCGTTCCTGAGCCATTCCTCGTGCGTGCTGACCGGGAACAGGGAAGTGTAGGTTCCGGGGCCGAGGATCGACTTGGCGACCGCGGTGCCGCCGGAAATCTCGACGTGATCGGCAATATCGATGTGCCCGCCGATCATCGCGCTGCCGCCGATCCGGCAGTAACGTCCGATCCTCGTGCTCCCGGCGATGCCCACGCAGCCCGCGATCGCGGTATGGGCGCCGATGCGGCAGTTATGGCCGATCTGGATCTGATTGTCCAACTTGACGTCGTCCTCGATGACGGTGTCCTCGAGCGCGCCGCGGTCGATCGTGGTGTTGGCCCCGATCTCCACGTCGTTGCCGACGACGACGCGCCCGATCTGGGGAATCTTGATCCAGCGGCCGTCTTCCATCGCCATGCCGAATCCGTCCGCGCCGATGACCGCTCCCGAGTGAACGATCGCCCGTTCGCCGATCCTGCAGCCGTAATAGATCCTCGCCCCGGCGTAGACGATGCTTCCCGCCCCGATGACCGTTTCCGGTCCGATGTACGCGCCGGGGTGGATCTCGACGCGGTCGCCGATCGTCGCGCCCGCCTCGACCACCGCGCAGGCGCCCACATAGACCCCGGCGCCGAGCCGAGCCGAAGGATCCACCGCCGCCTCCGGGTGGATGCCGGCCGGCCGCGGCGGACGCGGATTGAGCAGCTGCGAAACCTTGGCAAAGTAGGCGTAGGGGTTCCTGCAAACGATGCGCGGCAGTTGCGTCGCGCCGCGGGCATCCTCGCCCACGATCACGGCGGAGGCGCGGGTGGAGCCGAGCTGACGCTGATACTTCAGGTTGGAAAGAAAGGAAATCTCGCCCGGGCCGGCCGTCTCCAGCGTGCCGACCTGGCCGATCCGTACCGTGCCCTCTCCGATCAGCTCGCCGCCGAACCGGGCGACCAGCTCGAAAAGCGCGAACGTGGGACGCGAATCCGCGTTCATCATCGATCTCCCGCAGAAACGCCCTGCCTGCCCGGGCGCGCCGCCGCTCGGACGCCCCGGATTACTTGTCCGCCAGCGCCTTGATCACCTTGTCGGTGATATCGATGCGCGGACTGCGGTACACCGCCTCCTGCAGAATGAGATCGAACTTCTCGGATTCCGCGATCTGCTTGATGACGTCGTTGGCACGCTGCAGCACCACGGCAAGCTCCTCGTTCTTGCGCATGTTCAGGTCCTCGCGGAATTCCCGCTGCATGCGCTGCAGGTCGCGGTTCATGCGCCCCAGCTCCTGCTCGCGGTCGCGCTTCTGGGATTCGCTCATGGTCATCGCCTCCTTGTCCATGAGCGCCTGGAGATCCTTGATCTGCTTCGCGAGCTTCTGGATTTCCTGGTCGCGCGGAGCGAATTCCTTTTCCAGCTTCTTGAGCGCCTTCACCGCCGGCACCGCCTCGCGGAACACCCGTTCCGTGCTGACGAAACCGATCTTGAACTCCTGCGCGCAGAGCGGAGCGGAACTCGCCAGCAAGGCCGCGATGGCGAGCGCGAGCGAGATCTTCTTCAATTTCATGTCTCCTGTATTTGCCTGGACGTACCGGACCCGAAGGTCCTATCAGAAAAAGTTCCCCAGCGTGAACTGGATCTTCTCCAGCCTGTCGTCGGGCTTCGGATTGATCGCCCAGCCGAAGCTGAGTTTCAGCGGCCCGACCGGCGAGTACCAGCTGAACGCAAGGCCGGTCGAGTAGCGCATCTGGCTGAAATCGTAGCTCGGACCGACCGTACCGCCGTCCACGAAGGTCGACAGCCGCACCGACTTGTCCTTCTCCAGGCCCGGTAACGGGAACAGCAACTCGATGTTGCCCACCATCAGGCGCGTGCCGCCGAGCGCGTCGCCGAATTCGTCCTTCGGGCCGATGCCTGCCTCGTAGTAGCCGCGCACCGAGTTCACGCCGCCGGCGAAGAAGTTCTTGTAGAACGGCACCGGCTTCTGGTTGTATCCCTCGGCGTATCCAAGCTGGCCATTGAGCAGCAGAGTCAGTTTCTGGCTGATCGGATAATACACCTGATGCTGGTAGCTGGCCTTGTAGTAGTCGATGCTGCCAATCGGCAGTCCGACCTCGCCCCGTAGCAGCTGTACGTATCCCGACGTCGGGTAGATGGCGCTGTCACGCTTGTCCCTGGTCCAGCCCACCGTTCCCAGATATGTGTCGTTCGTGGCACCGAACTGGTTCACGAAATCAACGAATGGCGAAGGCGTGTTCGCCAGCACCCCGATGGTCGTCTGCTCGAAGCCGATCCCGTAGTTGATCGTGTCGTACTCGGTCACCGGCACGCCGAAGCGCATGCCGACGCCGTAGGTGTCGGTGTTGTAGCTCGCCACCGTGATCAGGCTGGACAGGTCGGTACGCCGCTTGTAGACGTCGAAGCCGCGGCTCACGCCGTCGTCGGTGAAATACGGATTGGTGTACGACACCGAGTAGATCTGGTTGATCACGCCGGTGCTGACCTGGAAGGACAGCGCGTTGCCAGTGCCGAAGATGTTCTGCTGCGAGATGCCCGCCGACAGGATCACCTTCTCCACCGTCGAATAGCCCACCCCGAGGGTGAGGTTGCCGGTGGCGCGTTCCGTCACCTTCACATTCACGTCCACCTGGTCCGGCACGCCCTGCACCGCAGGCGTCTCGATCTGCACGTCGGAGAAGAATCCGAGCATGTCGATGCGCTGGCGCGAGCGGTTGAGCTTCTGGGTCGAGTACCAGGCGCCCTCCATCTGGCGCAGCTCGCGGCGGATCACCTCGTCGCGGGTCGTGGTGTTGCCGGAGATGCTGATGCGCCGCACGTAGACCCGCCTGCCGGGGTCCACGTAGAGCGTGAAGGATGCCTCCCGCTTTTCCTTGTCCAGTTCGGGCACGGCGTTCACCGCCGCGAACGCGTAGCCTTCGTCGCCGAGGCGGTCGGTGATCAGCTTCGTCGTCTCGGTGAGCTTCTCGCGCGAGAACACGTCACCCTTCTTGAGCTTGACGAGCTTCTTCAGCTCTTCTTCCGGGACGATCAGGTCGCCGGCGAGCTTGACGTCCGACACCCGGTATTTCTTTCCCTCAGTCAGGTTGACGGTGATGTAGATGTCCTGCTTGTCCGGCGAAATGGACACCTGCGTGGAATTGATGGAGAACTCGATGTAGCCCTGGTTCAGGTAGAAGGAGCGCAGCGTCTCCAGGTCGCCTTCCAGCTTCGGCTTGGAGTACTGGTCGTTCTTGCTGTACCAGGTCAGCAGCCCGGGCGTGCGCAGCACGAACTGGTCGGCAAGCTCGTCGTCGCTGAACACGTGGTTGCCGACGAAATGGATCTGCCGGATCTTTGCCGCGACGCCCTCGACGATGCTGAAATTGATCGCCACCCGGTTGCGCTCCAGCGGCGTGACCGTGGTGGTGATCTCCACCCCGTACTTGCCGCGGCTGATGTACTGGTTCTTCAGTTCCTGCTCCGCCTTGGAAAGCATCGCGCGGTCGAAAATGCGGGATTCCGCCAGACCGATCTGCTTTAGCGCGTCCTTGAGCTTGTCCTTGTCGAACTCCTTGGACCCGGAGATGTCGATCTGGGCGATCGCCGGCCGCTCCTCGACCACCACCACGAGCACGTTGCCCTCGGCCTCGAGGCGCACGTCCTTGAAGAAGCCGGTGGCGAACAGCGCCTTTACCGCGGCGGCCGCGCGTTCCTCGTCGACCTTGTCGCCGACCTTGATCGGCAGGTAGCTGAAAACCGTTCCCGGCTCGGTGCGCTGGATTCCCTCGATGCGGATGTCGCGCACCTCGAATGGTTCGAATGCGAGGGCGTTGAAACTGTAGAAACCGGTGAAGAGTGCGAGCGGCAGGTACCTTTTCTTCATCTGCCTTCAGCCGCCGAACAGGCGATTTATGTCGTTGTAGAGCGCGAACGCCATCAAGCTGAACAGCAGAACGATGCCCACCTGCTGGCCGACTTCCATTGCCCGGTCGGATACCGGGCTCCCCTTTGCAAGCTCGACGAGATAATACATGAGGTGCCCGCCGTCGAGGACCGGCACCGGGAGCAGGTTCAATACGCCGAGGCTGACGCTGATCAGGGCGAGGAAGTTCAGGTAGGCAAGCCACCCCAGTTGCGCCGATTGACCCGCGTAGTCCGCGATGGTGATCGGCCCGGAAAGGTTGCGCAGCGATACCTCCCCGATCAGCATCCGGCCCAGCATCTTGAGCGTGAACAGTGACACCTCGCTCGTGCGCTGCACCGCGTGCGCGGCCGCGGCAAGCGGCGCATACCGCACCTCGGTCAGCAGGCGGTCGATCTGTTTCTCGTCCACCTTCGGCGCCGCGCCGATGCGGCCGATCGTCTTGCCGTCCTCGGTCGCGGATTGCGCGTTCACCACGACTGCGATGCGCCGCCCGCCGCGCTCCACTTCGAACGACAACGCCTTGCCCGGCGAGGCGCGAACCGCTTCGACGAGCTGCTCCCACTGCTCGACCGGTCTGCCGCCGATGGCCAGCACCAGATCGCCTTCCTGCAGGCCGTCGCGTTTTCCCGCGCCGCCCTCGATCAATCTGCCGATGACCGGACGCATCGGGGGCGTGTAGCGAGTCAAGCCGATGGCCGCGAGCAAGTCCTTGTCGATATCCTCGTTGCGTACGCGGGACAGATCGAGGCGCGGAAACTTGAGGTCTCCCTTTGCGCCCCGCACCTCCAGCGTGACAGTGTCGCGTCGCACCGCGTGATCGAGCAGTTCCCAGCGCAGGTCCTGCCAGGTCGCGACCGGCTTGTCGCCGACGCGCAGGATCTCGTCGCCGCCTGCCAGCTGTGCGGCCGCGGCGGCGCTTCCGGCCGGCGCTTCGCCGATCAGGGGCCGCAGCCCCGGCACGCCGTGCAGATAGAGAATCCAGTACAGCAGGACGGCGAGCACGAAGTTGGCGAGCGGGCCGGCCAGAACGATCGCGAAGCGCTTGCCTACCGGCTGACGGTTGAACGCGCGGTGACGTTCCTCGACGGCGACCGGGCCTTCCCGTTCGTCGAGCATCTTCACGTAGCCGCCGAGCGGAAAGGCGCTCAGCGCCCATTCGGTTCGATCCCTGCCGAGCCTTCGAACCAGCAGCGGGGTGCCGAAGCCCACCGAGAAGCGCAGCACTTTCACGCCGGCGGCCCGCGCCACCGCGTAGTGGCCGAGTTCGTGGAACACGATCAGGACGCCCAGCGCGAGGGCGAAGGCGAGAAAAGTCCAGAGCAATCCCATCGTCGGCTCAACCCACCATCGCGGCCAGCCAATCGCGAGCGGCGCTGCGCGCCCGCTCGTCGGCGCCGAGTATCCGCTCCAGCGAGTCGGTTCCCGCGGCGGGCAGGCGGGCGAGAACCTCTTCTATCAGGACCGGAATGCGATCGAAGGGCAGCCGCCCGGCAAGGAAGGATTCGACCGCTATTTCGTTCGCGGCATTGAGATACACCGGCATCGCGCCGCCGGCGCGCAGCGCTTCGTATGCGAGCCGCAGGCAGTAAAACCGCGCCATGTCGGGCCGCTCGAACTGCAGGGTCGCGACTTCGAACAAATCCAAGGGACGGACATCGCTTTCGATGCGCTCCGGGAAGGCGAGCGCGTGAGCGATCGGCGTGCGCATGTCCGGATTACCCAGCTGGGCGACGACCGAGCCGTCGATATATTCGACCAGCGAGTGCACGATGCTCTGCGGGTGAATGACCACCTCGATCTGCTCGGGGGCGACGTGGAACAGGTGGTGCGCCTCGATCACCTCGAGCCCCTTGTTCATCAGCGTCGCCGAGTCGATCGTGATCTTCGCGCCCATCGTCCAGGTCGGGTGCGCCAGCGCCTGGTCCGGGGTGACCGTCTCCAGCTCGGCGCGGGTGCGTCCGCGAAACGGGCCTCCCGAGGCGGTGATCGTGAGCCGCTCGATCGTCCCCGGGCCGTTCGCGCGCTCGGGGCCGATCAGCTGCGCGAGCGCGGCGTGCTCGGAGTCGACCGGGATGATGCGGGCCCCGGTGGCCTGCGAGAGCGCGCTCACCAGCTCGCCACCAACGACGAGCGACTCCTTGTTGGCGAGCGCCAGGTCGATCCCCTCGCCGAGCGCCACGATCGTCGGGCCG
>DASRFY010000132.1:0-10445 GCA_035651315.1 Burkholderiales bacterium | reverse complement strand
CTTTCTAACTCGTCCATCCGCGGTTCTCCTCCTCGTGTGCTTGGCGGCTCACGATCAGGAGTTTCCGCGATGGACCCCCCAAAATGTCAAACTGCTACTGCCACCCCGGCAGAGCCGGGGGGTCTCCCATGTTTGGCTAGTAGCCGGTCTTGCGACTGATACCGTATCGACGGCACAACTGCGAAATGTTTGCCCCCGGCTGCATTGCCAGCATCACAAACTCCGTGCGCAACGACATGGTCGACACCTCCTGCCACGGCATGACAGATCTCCTCTCGGATAACCGCCATGCAGCATAAAAGTGTTACCCATGTCCTCGAACACCCGTAACCCTTGACTCCGGTCTATACACCCTGAGGGAGGGGGGGAGAGGGCGGGGGTGAGATGGTGGGGAGAGGGTCGAACCTCGCGCATCGTTACTCGTAGCTGGATTCTCAGTCCCGAGTCCTTCGTCCTCAGTCCTGCTTCAATGCAGGTTCCTCAGCACGTCGAGGCCGACGACGCCGAGGGCGAACTGGTAGAAGATCTGGGTCCAGTCGCGAAGCTCCTTGGTCCACTGGATCTTCTCGAGGTCCTCGGGGACGATGACGGCGTCGCCGGCGTAGACCGTCTCGCCGCCGAAGCCGCCGAGCCAGCCGGACTGCTGCTTGCTGATGACGGAGCCGTCGGCGCGCAGCACGTAGAGGGAGGACTTGTCGGCGTCCACCGTCGGCCCGCCGGCAAGATCGAGATAATCCGTCACCCGGCGTCCCGCGCGGAAGACGTAGGAGTTCTGGTTGTACACCGAGCCGAACACGCTGACGGTGGAAGGACGCGGCGGCACGTAGAGGCGGTCGCCGTCCTCGAGCACGAGGTTGGGCAGGTCCTTGATCGCGGTCGAAGCGGGCTTGACGCCGAGCACGATGCGCCCCTTGGCCTTGAGCTGCTTGAGCTTGGCGAGTAGCTGCTGCTGGGCCTGCGTCTGCGCCGCCAGGCTCTGGGCGTCCTCGGGCGCCACCAC
Source organism: Burkholderiales bacterium (assembly GCA_035651315.1). Taxonomy (GTDB): domain Bacteria; phylum Pseudomonadota; class Gammaproteobacteria; order Burkholderiales; family Eutrophovitaceae; genus DASRFY01. Next base: position 9,445 of record DASRFY010000132.1, on the reverse strand, counting down.
GCCCTGCGCGCGCCGGATGCCCGCGCGCTGCATCTCGACTTCAAGCCGGCCGAGCGCCTCGTCGAGCCGCTCCTGCTGCTGCACGCGGGTGGTCTCGCGGGTGAATTCCGCGCCGTACAGGTAGGCGTTCGGAGTGAACCCGCCGACCCGGGCGAGCAGCTCGCGAAGGGTTTCGCCGGCGCGGATCTGGTACACGCCGGCGGCCTGGAACTCACCTTCCAGGCGCACGAACTTGCTCTGCTTCTCCGCCGGGCCCTGGATGTCGTCCTTGGAGAAGACGGTGACGATGTCGCCGGGCTCGAGTGTGAGATCCTGGTCGCCCGCTTTCTCCTCGATGGCCCGGCCGAGGTTGAAGGGGAGCAGGATGGTGGAGAAGTCCGCAGGGTTCAGGCGCTCGATGACTGCGTAATCCCAGTTGACCTCCGCCCCCGGACGCTTGACGTCGCGCCGGATCCTGGTGGCGTCGCGCCGCTCGGTTGGGGTGCCTGTGGCCTCCTGCGCCTGCTCCTGGGCGCGGAATTGCGCAATGTCGGTGCGCCTGCCGGAGACGTCGGTCTTCGCCTCTTCGTCCTCGATCAGCCAGCTCTTCGGGCGGCCGGCGCGGTTGCGCTGCATCCAGTAATCGGGCGAGACGAGGAAGCTGCGGTCGGGAATGATGTCGCTCACGCGCAGACCCTGCTTCCACTCGAAGCGCATCGGGGTGGCGACGTTGCCGCGCAGCGTGACGGCGTTGACGATGCGCGGCGAGAGCGTGAAGACGTTGACGATGTCGCCGTCGGCCATGGCGCGCGCGAGCCCGGTCTGGTCGAGCGCCAGCTCTTCGACGACGCGGGTCTTGCGCTCGTAGATGCGCTCGATGGTGACTTTCTGCCCGGCGGCGCTGGTGGAAAGGCCGCCGGCCATGGCGATCAGGTCGGCGAGGTTCTCCTTTCCCTTCAGCTCGTAGATGGCGGGATTGTTGACGCTGCCGCTCAGCGCGGCGAGCGGCCCGATGGAGGGGATGAAGATCACGTCGCCCGGCAGCAGGGACGCGTCCTTCGACTTGTCGCCCTTGACGAGCAGGTCGTAGAAGTCGAACTCGGTGACGACCCTGTTGCCGCGCTTCAACTGCACGCGGCGCATGGAGCCCTTGCTGTTCGGCCCGCCGGAGGCGAACACCGCGTTCACCAGCGTGGAGAGGGAACTGACGGTATAGGTGCCGGGCTTGCGCGCCTGGCCGACGACGAAGACCTGGATCGAGCGCAACTCGCCCAGGGTCACCACCAGGTCGAAGTTCTTGAACACCCGCTTGATCGCGCTGCGGATGCGATCGTCGAGGTCCTGGTAGCGGGTGGCGGCGACTTCGATCGCGCCGACCTTGGGGATGTAGATGCGGCCGTTGCGGTCGACGGTGGTGCGCACATCGACGTCGATCTGCCCCCAGGCGCGGACCATGATCTCGTCGCCGGGGCCGACCACGTAGTCGGAAGGTACGGGCACGCGATCGAGCGGCGCGAAGGTGCTCGGCGCGCCTTCGAAGAGGTTGTAGCCGAACAGCGGCAGGTCGCGCCCGGTGGACTTGAGCACGAACTCCTGGAATTCGTTGCGCTCCAGCGGCACCGGCTTCGGCGGCTGCGCGGCGAGCTGGCGCTCGGGCGAGAGCTGCTGGCCGGGCTGGCCCTGCTGGTAGAAAATCTTGTCGGTGGCGGCGGGTGGCTGCGGCGAGACGATGGTGGGCGACTGGATAGGCAGCGTCGTCGCCGGCTGCTGGGTGAGGGAATCGATTCGCATCTCGTTGCCCTGAGTCTGCGCCCAGGCCGGCGCGGCGAGCAGCGTGGCAAGGAGCGTCCACGCGGAGGCACGCCACGCCGCACGAACCGCCCGCTCAGCCGAGATTTCGAACCGATCGAACACTGTCCCAATCCCCCTTGCCCTCTTCACCGCCTGCATTCTTGTCTGAACGGGTTTCCGGCGGCAATCGTAAAGGGTTTGGGCGATGGTGCACAGCCAGCCAGACATCCACCAGCCAGCCACCTCACCCCTTCCCTCTCCCCCCTGAAGGGCGGAGAGGGTGAAAAAGAAAATTCGAAAGTCGCGATAACGATGCCTTGCACACGCGTCGGCTTGGTCTCGATGCAGGGACGGAAAGACACGAATGCCGGTGCTACAGATGATGCCGACGTTCATCCAATGTCTTTTCATCCTCTCCGCCTCTGGGGGAGAGGGCCGGGGTGAGGTGGTGGGTAGTCAGGTTATTTACTCACCATCTCCCGAATCCGCTCCAACAAGGCGTCGGTTTGGGCGAAAACGTCGTTGTTCCAGAAACGCACGACTCGAAATCCATGTTCTTCGAGATAACTCGTCCGGAGCGAGTCGGCCTGAACTTCGGTTGCATGCTGGCCACCGTCAATCTCAACGACCAGGCCGGCTTCGACGCAGACGAGATCGACGATATAAGGTCCGATCGGGTGCTGGCGGCGGAACTTTGCCCCGCCGATTTGACGGTTGCGCAATCGGAACCAGAGAAGCTTCTCGGCGTCGGTCTGGTTGCGCCGCAGGCTGCGTTGGCGATTCATCACCTCACCCCTCCACCGTACCCCACCCACCTCACCCCGCCCCTCTCCCCCCTGAAGGGCGGAGAGGGTGAAAGACATTGGGTCGCGGTTCACGTCGCCGATGGCCACTCGCAGTAGACCGTTCACTGTTCTTGGCCGATCATCAATCACCAGTCGCGAATCACGGCCTCTTCAAAGCTGGTCGGCGACTTTCTGCAGCTCGGTGGAGAGCCCGTCGAGAGTGCGATAGAAGGCGGTGCGCACCACCTCCTCTCCCGGCCAGACGAAGGCGAATTCGCTACCGGTGCCCGCCAGCTCGAAGTTGCGGCTGCCGTCCTTCAGCACGATGCGCACTCTGCCCACGACGTCCCAGTACAGCGGCGTGGGTTGCGTGTTGACGCCGAGCTCCAGGAGGTCGCACTCAAACGTGCGCGGGGTCGTCACGCCTCGGGCTTTGAGGATGCGCGCCAGGTCCGCCTCAAGCCGCGCCTTCAGGACATCCGCTTCCGGCGGCTCGAAGACGATGTTGCCCATGGGCGTACCGAGCGATTCCCTGCTGCTCGCCGCCACGCCGGGGCGACGCGTGTCGTGCATCGCGACGGTGACCAGTCCATCGGAGTCGGGCAGCGCGCGCGCCGTGGCGAGGTCGATGCCGACGTTCACCTGCTTGCTCGCGCATCCGGCCGCGACGGCAATGGCGAGCGCGATCGTGGCCGCAATGCGCCAGGTATTCACGATCGAACCTCCCTTGTAAGATCGGCCGCATTATTCGTTCTCCCGGCGGCGGCGCCTTTGATCAATGTCAAACGGCGTGCCGGGGCGGTTTTTCGAGCGACGCTTCCGGATGCGGGGGTCGAGGAAAAAAAGGCCGGCGTCCGCCGGCCCCTCTCGCGCTTTCCGTATTTACGAAATCAATCCACCCGCCTCCACTTCTTTGTCATTTCTCCGGCCGCAGCAGATCGGCGATTTCCGGGTACCCCTGCTCCCGCGCGATGTCGGCCGCGGTCTTGCCGCGCGCGTCCTTGAAGCCGCGGTCGGCGCCGCGCGCGAGCAGAAGCTCGATCGTTTCCCTGTGGCCGTAGCCGGCCGCCCACATGAGCGCGGTGAGGTTGTTGTGGTAGATCCTGTCGACGTCCACACCGGCATCCAGCAGCAGCGACACGATCGCGGTGTGGCCGTTGGCCGCGGCATAGACCATCGCCGGCTTGAACACCTGGTCCTCGAGCGAGACATCCGCACCCGCCGCCATCAGCTCCCGCGCCATCTCGACGTCGCCGTTGTAGGCGGCGGCCATCAGGGGGGTCACCTTCTCGAGATTGGCGAGATTGACGTCCGCGCCCTTCGAAAGCAGCAGGCGCACCATCGGCAGGTTGTCCTTCTGCGCGAAGATCATCAGCGCCGTGTTGCCGAGGCGGTTCCTGGAGTTGACCGCCGCCCCCTCCTCGAGCGCGCGCCTGACGCTCGCCTCGTCGCCATTGCGCGCAAAGGCGAGCAGCCGCGCGTTGAGGCTCAGATCGCCCTGATCCGGCTGTGCGCCGGCGCCGGCGACCGGAAGCAGGAGCGTGGCGAGAAGCACGATGAGAGCGAATCCATATGGCATATTTTCCCGCTTTCTTTCAGTCCGTAATCGCGGCCCAGTCCGTCCTTGTGGGGGGCCGGATTGTCATCTATAGTTCGCCGGTCCGCAATCGGTCCCGGCGGCAGCAACTCCGTGGCCACTAACAGGACGCAACAAAAAACTTCCGGAGGTTCCAATGAAACTACATACCCGACTCAAGCTGCTCTCGGCAGCTCTGCTTGTCACAGGGGGGGGCGGCCTCGCATACGGGGCAGACGAGATTCAAGGCGCAGCGACGACGATGTCGAAGCCGGTTCCCTCCAGTCTCGGCCAGGTGACGCAGGCTCGACTGAACAAGGCGCAGGACGACAAGAACAACTGGCTGCACGTCAACGGCGGCTATGCGCAGATGCGCTACTACCAGGGCACGCAGATCAATGCCGGCAACGTCGCCAAGCTCAAGCCTGCGTTCGTCTTCCAGACCGCCGTCATGGAGTCGAACGAGACCGCCCCGCTGGTAATCGACGGCGTGATGTACCTGACGACCTCGTACAACCACGTCTACGCGATCAATGCGGCGACCGGCGAGGAGTACTGGCACTACAAGCACAACATGGGGCCGATCACCACCTACTGCTGCGGGCCGAACAACCGCGGCGTTGCGGCCTACGACGGCATGCTCTACATGGGCACGCTGGACGCGAAGCTGGTCGCGCTCGACATGAAGAGCGGCAAGGTCGCCTGGGCGGTGGACATCGCCGATCCCGAGAAGGGCTACTCGGAAACGATGGCGCCGACCGTGGTCGACGGCAAGGTCCTGATCGGCACCAACGGCGGGGAATACGGCATTCGCGGCTTCGTGAAGGCCTTCGACGCCAAGAGCGGCAACCTGCTGTGGACGTTCCATACCATTCCCGAGACCGGGCATGAAGGCGTGTGGGCCACCCACGATGCGACCGGCCGCGACATGCACCGCGACATCGCCGCGGAGAAGAAGGCGTTGCAGGACAAGGGCGGCGACTTCTACCAGATCCTGGGCGGCGGCGTGTGGATGACGCCGGCGGTCGACCTGGAGACGCGCACCGTGTTCTTCGTGGTCGGCAACCCCTCGCCCGACCTGTACGGTGCGATCCGCCCCGGCGACAACCTCTACACCGATTCCATGGTGGCGGTGGATCTCGACAGCGGCAAGTACAAGTGGCACTTCCAGTACATCGCGCACGACGTGTGGGACCTGGACGCGGTGAGCCCGGTGATCCTGACCGAGGCCAAGGGCAAGGACGGCAGGATGGTCAAGGTCGCCATCCACGGCGGCAAGACCGGGCACGTCTACGTGCACGACCGCAAGACGGGTGAGCTGATCCGCTTCTCCGACGCGATGATCCCGCAGGAGAACATGTGGGTGCTGCCGACCCCGGACGGCGCGCGCATGCTGCCGGGCGCCAACGGCGGCGTCGAGTGGAACCCGATGTCCGTCAATCCGAAGCTGCACATGGCGTACGCCGCCAACCTGCACCAGCCGATGACCTATCACGTGGCGGAGAGCGAGTACCCGGGCGGCAAGCTTTGGCTCGGCGGCGCGTTCAAGGTGATCCCGAGCGAGAAGCAGTGGGGGCAACTGGCCGCGGTCAACCTCGACACCGGCAAGCTGGCCTGGAAGGCGAAAACCGAGCAGCCGCTGATGGGCGGCACGCTCTCCACCGCGGGCGACCTGGTGTTCACCGGCGAAGGCAACGGCATGTTCGACGCCTTCGACGCCAGGACCGGCAAGAAGCTGTGGTCGTTCAACTGCGGCGCCGGCGTCAACTCGCCGCCGGTGTCGTACGAAGTCAACGGCAAGCAGTACATCGCCGTTGCTGCGGGAGGCAATACCCAGCTCGACTTCAAGCGCGGCAACAGCATCTTCGTGTTCGCGCTGCCGTAAGAACCGGTTCGTTTTGAAGTCGCAGCAGGAGGGCCGCCCCGGGGCGGCCCTTCTTTTCGTGTCGTCGCAAGGGAAAGCATGTCGATGAAGAAAGTCCTCGCCGCGATCGTCCTCGCGGCCTGCCTGCCGGCGGCCGCGACCGCCCAGGATGCCGAGGCCGGCAAGGAAAAGGCCGAGGTCTGCGCCGCCTGTCACGGCGCCGACGGAAACTCCACCAACCCGCTGTACCCGATCCTCGCCGGACAGACGGCGCGCTACATCTACCAGGAGCTGAGCGACTTCAAGGCCGGCCGGCGCAAGGACCCGATCATGTCGCCTATGGCGGCGAACCTGTCGCGCCGGGACATGTTCGACATCGGCGCGTACTTCGCCGCACAGACGAAGGCCAACAACGGCTATCGGGCCGACGCGGCGCAGGCCGCGCGCGGCAAGAAGGTCTCCGACGACGCGCTGTGCCCGATGTGCCACCTCGGCGGATTCTCGGGCCAGAACGAGATCCCGCGCGCGGCGGGCCAGCACTACGAGTACGTGCTGAAGCAGCTCCGCGACTTCAAGAACAAGGTCCGCACCAACGACGCCGGCAACATGTACGCCGTCGTCAAGGGCATCTCTGACGAGGATCTGCAGGCGCTGGCGGCGTACATTGCGTCCCTGAATTAGGGGCGCAATGTAGTGATTGGTGAAAAAGCAGGACTCAGGACGCAGGACTGAAGACTGAGGACTCAAGTCAGGAATCCAAAGAAGAGATGCGTGGTTTTTGTTTTCTTCTCGGTCTTGCTCCGGCCCGAGTCCTTCGTCCTCAGTCCCGCACTTGCCAATCACGAATTACCAATCACGAGTCACGGTCTTTGTCCCAGTCACCAATTACAAATCACTAGTCACGGACTTAAAGTGAGATCACACAAAGATCTGGACGTCTGGAAAGCCGCCATCCGGCTTGCGAAGGCAGTGTACGACCTCACGGGGACTTTTCCGCGCAGGGAAGTATTCGGGCTCGCCGCTCAAATGCGCAGAAGCAGCGTCTCGATTGCCAGTAATATCGCCGAAGGCGCCGCTCGGCAGGGCAATAAGGAATTCGTGCAATTTCTGTACGTCTCCCTTGGTTCGGCAAGCGAGCTCGATACGCAAATCGAGATCGCGAGGCTCGCGGAATTGGCCCGAGCGGAGTCCCTGGAAAAAATTGGTTTCGGATTTGACGGCAGTTTCGAAGATGCTCCAGGGTCTGATCCGATCCGTGAAAGCCAAATCGAAACCCGACATCCAACGCTGACTCGCTTCCGAGCAGGTCTGCCTGCCACGAATGTTTCTGCCAATCACTAATCACCAATCACCAGTCACCGCTTTTTATGGTTTCACCAATCACTAATCACCAATCACCAGTCACTGGCGGCGAAATGCGCGAAGCGCATATCGCAAGCCTTGGTCCCCACGGTTTCCACCGCGTCCGCTATTACGAATGGGGCGAGGCGGACAATCCGCGGGTGCTGATCTGCGCGCACGGGCTGACCAGAAACGGCCGCGACTTCGACGATCTGGCGCGCGCGCTTTGTTCTGACTTCCGGGTGCTCTGTCCGGACGTGGTGGGTCGCGGGCGCAGCGACTGGCTCGCGCACAAGGAGGACTACGGCTACCCGCTGTACTGCTCGGACATGGCGGCGCTGATCGCGCGCAGCGGCGCGGAGACGGTATGCTGGGTCGGCACCTCGATGGGCGGGCTGATCGGCATGCTGCTCGCGGCGCAGCCGAATTCGCCGATCCGCGCCCTGGTGATGAACGACATCGGCCCATTCATTCCGAAGCCCTCCCTGGTGCGCCTTTCGGAATACGTCGGCAAAGACCCGGCGTTCGATTCCTTCGACGCGCTGGAGCAGTACATTCGCATGGTGTCCGCGCCGTTCGGTCCACTCACCGACGCGCAATGGCGGCATCTGACGACGACCAGCGCGACGCGGCACGAAGACGGCAAATGGCGGCTCATCTACGATCCGGCGATCGGCATCGCCTTCCAGGGGCAGGTGGACGACGTGGTGCTGTGGCCCTTGTGGGACCGGGTGCGCTGCCCTACGCTGGTCCTGCGCGGCGCCGAGTCGGACTTGTTGCTCAAGGACACCGCCGTGGAGATGACCCGGCGCGGGCCGAACGCGAAACTGGTCGAATTCGCCGGCATCGGACACGCGCCCATGCTCATGGCGGAGGACCAGATAGACGTCGTTCGCGAGTTTCTGCTCGCGAACGACTCGTGACTGGTGACTGGTCAAAAGGCAGGACTCAGGACTGAGGACTCAAGTCCAGGGACCCGAAGAAGAGATGCGTGGTTTTTGATTTCTTTTCGGTCTTGCTCCGGCCCGAGTCCTTCGTCCTCAGTCCTGCTCTTGCCAATCACCAATTACCGATCACGGCCTTCCCGGCTGTCCTATACTCTGTGGCAGCCGTCGCGCCCGGGATCGAAGCGGCGGTGACCGATAGATGACCGCAAAATCCTTCGTCGACTGGCTGCGGCAGTTTCCGTTGGTGGCCATCCTGCGCGGCATCCACCCCGGCGAGGTGGTGGAGGTGGGCGAGATTCTGGTGGAGACGGGCTTCCGCATCATCGAGGTGCCGCTGAACTCCCCGGAGCCGTACGCCAGCATCATCAAGCTCGCCAAGCGCTACGAGGACCGCGCCCTGGTCGGAGCCGGCACGGTCACGGACTGGGTGCAGGTTGCGCGCATCGCCGATGCCGGTGGAAAGATCGTGGTGATGCCGCACGCGGACGAACGCGTCGTGGAGGCGGCCAAGCGCGGCGGCCTGTACGTGCTGCCCGGCTTCGCGACGCCGACGGAAGCGTTCCGCATGATCGGCGCCGGCGCCGACGCGCTCAAGCTCTTTCCCGCCGAGGCCAACCCGCCGAAGGTGCTCAAGGCGCTGCGCGCGGTCCTGCCGCGGGAAGTGCCGGTGCTGCCGGTCGGCGGGATCACGCCGCAGAACATGCGGGAGTACTGGGATGCGGGCGCCGACGGCTTCGGGCTCGGCTCCGCGCTCTACAAGGCCGGCGCGAAGGCCGCGCAGGTCGGGCAGGCGGCCGCGGAATTTCGCGCGGCGTACGACGCTCTACCGAAGCGGCGTTAGCCGCTTCGGTGGAGCGTCCGTGACTTGTGATTGGTAATTCGTGATTGGCAAGAGCAGGACTGAGGACGAAGGACTCGGGACTGAGCAAGACCGAAAAGAAAACAAAAACCACGCATCTCTTCTTTGGATTCCTGGACTTGAGTCCTCAGTCCTGAGTCCCGCCTTTTCACCAATCACTAATCACCGGGTAAGTCTCAGCGTTCGTTGGACGGTCATGTATCAGCGTTCCTTGGACGGTTTTTTTGTAATGTGAGGCTTTTCCGAACAAACTGAACATGGCTAAAAAACATCGAGTGAGCGCCGCCGTCGGGCGATGGTCAA
>DASRFY010000131.1:0-40924 GCA_035651315.1 Burkholderiales bacterium | reverse complement strand
CACGTCGATGATCGGCGCGCCATCCGGCGCTTCCGCCACCGCGTCGAAGATCTTGATCACCGTCCGCAGCTCTGCCGCTTCCACCCCGCGCTGCAGGTTCGGCATGTTTTCCGCCCGCATCTCGTAGCGCACGTCTTCGAGATTCACGCGATCGCCCCGCCGTACCCAGCGAACCACCCGGTTGTCGACGATGGAGCCGGGCGCAAAACGATCGGTGCCAACGGATAGCGCGGCGAATTCGGTATTGAGCAACATGTCCCGGTCGAGCATTGCCGACGGAATCTCGTAGAGCACGTGGTCGCAGGCCACGTGCACCCGGAAAAGCCCGGTCAGGGTCACGATCCTCTGCGGCATATTGGATCTGCAGGGCACCACTTCCGCCGCCGTCATCGCCCATGCGTGCGCCCCCGCCGCGGCAAGAAGCGTTGCCACAAGTATCCGGATCCCGCTCCCCATATCCCCTCCTCCCCGGCCTGCACCGAACAGACGTCGCCCCGGCACCCGCCGGCGTGCAGTCGTAGGTTACCAAGATGTCCCAGCCGCAACCGCGGTTTTCGCCGCCGGCAGGCTTTGCCCCAATCCTGCTCCCGCCTTCGCGCGGCAGGCGTGTTTGACGCTCCCTCGTAAACGCCTTAAGCTGCACCCGCCTTGAATTCGAACCGAAGCCGCGGTATCGCGCGAACCGGCAAAAATCTTCACGCGGACCAAAGGCAGGCGGGCCCCTGCCTTTTTTGTTTGCCCGCCGATCTTCCCGATGTGGGACTGGACGCAACTGATCAAGCTCACCGTGACGCTCGCAGCGATCGTCGATCCGATCGCAGCCATTCCGGTGTTTCTGAGCGCCACCGCCGGCCTGGACCCATCGGCACGCCGCCGCGTTGCCAAAGTGGTGGCGCTGACCGTGTTCGGCATTCTTGCCGTGTCAGCGCTGATGGGCACGTCGGTGCTTGCTTTCTTCGGCATCAGCCTGCCGTCGTTCCTGATCGGCGGCGGCATCCTGTTCCTCATGCTTGCGATATCGATGCTGCAGGCGAAGGAAAGCCGCATCCGGCACACGCCAGCGGAGGCCGAGGAGGCCGCGGAAAAGGAGGGGCTTGCGGTGGTGCCGCTGGCGATCCCGCTGCTCGCAGGCCCGGGCGCGATCACGACCATGATCGTCGCCACCAACTCCTCGCCGGGCCTGCTATTGCGTCTCGGCCTGCTGCTGCCAGCGGCGATCATCTCCGTCGCCACCTGGATTACCCTGGTTCGCTCCGAATGGCTGCTGACGCACCTCGGCCGCACCGGACTGAACATCGTCACGCGCATCATGGGACTGATCATCGCCGCGATCGCCATCGAATACATCTACCGCGGACTGACCGGATTCTTCCCGAAACTCGTCTGACCATGCCCTGGAAGCCGAACGTCACCGTGGCCGCGATCGCCGAGCGCGACGGCCGTTTTCTTCTGGTGGAGGAACGTACCGAGGACGGACTGATGCTGAACCAGCCCGCGGGACACCTGGAACCGGATGAATCCCTGATCGCGGGAGCGGCGCGCGAGACGCTGGAGGAAACCGCCTACGACTTCGCGCCGGAACATCTGGTCGGGGTGTACCGCTGGCGCAAGGCGGGCGCGGAAACCACCTATTTGCGCTTCGCCTTCGCGGGCCGGGCCGGCGCCCACCATGCCGGATGCGCGCTCGATGAAGGGGTCGTGCGCGCGCTGTGGCTGACGCTCGAGGAGATCCACCTCAGCCGCGCACGTCACCGCAGCCCGCTGGTCCTGCGCTGCGTCGAGGACTACCTGCGCGGCAATCGCTTTCCGCTCTCGCTGCTGATCGATTACGATTGATCGCCATGACAAGGAAGCGAGTCGTAGTCGGCATGTCTGGCGGGGTGGACTCGTCGGTGGCCGCCTGGCTGCTCAAGGAGCAGGGCTACGACGTCGTCGGCCTGTTCATGAAGAACTGGGAAGACGACGAGCACTGCACCGCGCGAGAAGACCTGGTCGACGCCGTATCGGTGGCCGAGATCATCGGCATCGAAATCGAGGCCGTGAACTTCACCGCCGAATACCGTGACCGAGTATTCAGCAATTTCGTGGCGGAATACAAAGCCGGGCGCACGCCGAACCCGGATGTCCTGTGCAACGCCGAGATCAAGTTCAAGTCCTTCCTGGATCACGCGCTCGGGCTGGGCGCGGAGCGCATCGCCACCGGCCACTATGCGCAGGTGCGTGAAGCCGACGGTCTGCACCAGCTGCTGCGTGCGGAAGACGGCACCAAGGACCAGAGCTACTTTCTGTACCGTCTCAACCAGTCACAGCTGGCGAAATCGCTGTTCCCGCTCGGCCAAATGTACAAGCGGGACGTGCGCGCGCTGGCGAGAAGGATCGGGTTGCCGAATCACGCGAAGAAAGACTCCACCGGCGTGTGCTTCATCGGTGAGCGGCCGTTCCGCGAATTCCTGAGCAAATTCCTGCCCGCGCAGCCGGGAGAAATCGTCACGCTGGACGGTCGGGTGGTGGGCCGTCACCTGGGCCTGATGTACTACACCATCGGGCAGCGGCAGGGGCTGGGGATCGGCGGCCAGGGAGAAGCCTGGTACGTCGCCGGAAAGGATCTCGCCGGCAACCGGCTCCTAGTGGTCCAAGGTCACGATCATCCTGCGCTGATGTCCAGGACGGTGATTACGACCGATCTCAGCTGGGTGAGCGGCGCAACGCCGCACACCCATTGGGTCTTCGGCGCCAAGACCCGCTATCGGCAAAAAGACGCACCATGCTCGATTGCCCGCGTCGACGCGCAGCGCTGCGAAGTGGAGTTCGCCGAGCCGCAATGGGCAGCCACGCCAGGGCAGTCGCTGGTGATCTACGAGTCCCGCGTCTGCCTGGGGGGCGGGATCATCGAGCAAGCATTGCCGATCGAGGACGGCGCACAGGCCGCGCTGGATGCCGCCTAAGGCGGCTGCGCGTCAACCCTTGGGTACCGTGGCGATGAAGGGATCCATCGCGAACAGCTTCTCCGCATGGCGCGCGAGGTTCGGATACGAATCGCGCCACCCCAGGTCCGGGAAGCGGAAATCGAGATAGCCGAGCATGCAGCCCAGCGCGATGTCGGCAAGGCTGTACTCGTCCGGCCAGCACCAGTTGCGCTCGCCGAGTTCCTGCGACGCAACCGCGACGGCGCGCAGGACCTTGCCGCGCTGACGATCGATCCATGCCGCGCTCTGCAGTCGCTCCGGCCGGCGCTTCTCCTGCATGATCAGGACCGCGGCGTCGAGCGCGCCGTCGGCGAGCGCCTCCCATTTGCGCACCTGGATGCGCTGGCGCGCGGGCTCGGGAATGAGTCTGCGCACGGGGGATATCGAGTCGAGGTACTCGACGATGACGCGCGAGTCGAAGAGCTTCGTTCCGTCGTCGGTCACCAGGACCGGGATCTTGCCGAGCGGATTGAACTCCGGCACGCGGGTGCCAGGCTCGCCCGGAGAGTCGACGATAAATTCGTAATCGATGCGCTTCTCCGCGAGGACGATGCGCACCTTGCGCACGAATGGGCTGGTGTGCGACCCGATGAGTCTCATTTTGTCTTGTTGTCGGACTGCCGAAAAAAGGCGCGAATTATAGCATCGCGATCGTTGCCGCTCGTCATACCGCATCCGGTCGCCGTGACTCGAAAAAACCGCGGGAATTTCTTCACGACGGTCCTGCCACGACTGCCGGCGTGATAAAATTGCCTCGTGAAATCAAATCCTTTCACAAGATGACGCTGACGCCGCTCACGGCGTTGTCTCCGCTCGACGGCCGCTATTACAACCTGTCCGCGAAACTCGCGGACTACTACAGCGAATTCGGGCTGATCCGCTTCAGGGTCAAAGTCGAAGTCGAGTGGCTCAAGGCGCTGTGCGCGGCGCCGCAGTTGAGCGGAATCCGCCCCCTGACGGCGGAGACGATCGCACAGCTCGAAGCGCTGGCGCAGCGGTTTTCGACCGCCGACGCCGAAGCGGTGAAGTCGATCGAGCGCCAGACCAATCACGACGTCAAGGCGATCGAATACTGGCTGCGCGACCGGCTGTCTTCGAATCGCGAGGCGACGAGCGTCAGCCATTTCATCCATTTCGCCTGCACTTCCGAAGACATCAACAACCTCTGCCACGCATTGATGCTGCAGCAGTCGCGCGAAGCCGTGCTGCTGCCGGCAATGGACGCGCTGATCGCGTGCGCGGCGGATCACGCGCACGCGACCGCGGAACTGCCGATGTTGTCCCGCACCCACGGGCAGCCTGCAACCCCCACCACGCTAGGCAAGGAGCTCGCCAACTTCGTACACCGGTTGCGCCGTGCCCGCTCCCGCGTCGCTGCCGTGCGCCTGCCCGCCAAGATGAACGGTGCGGTCGGCAACTTCAACGCGCATCTCGCCGCCTATCCGGAATTCGACTGGGAGGCGTTCTCCCGGCGCTTCGTCGAGGGGCTGGGCTTCGAATTCAACCCCTACACCACCCAGATCGAGCCCCACGACGGAATCGCGGAGCTGTTCGACGCATACGCCCGCTTCAACACCGTCCTGCTCGACCTGGACCGCGATATCTGGGGTTACGTCTCCCTCGGCTACTTCAGGCAGAAAGTGCAGGAAGGCGAGGTGGGATCCTCGACCATGCCGCACAAGGTCAATCCGATCGACTTCGAGAACTCCGAGGGAAACCTGGGCCTCGCCAATGCGCTGCTGCGCCACCTGAGCGAGAAGCTGCCGCTATCCCGCTGGCAGCGCGATCTGACCGACTCGACCGTGTTGCGCAACATGGGGGTCGCGCTCGGCCACAGCCTCGTTGCCTGGGAGGCGTGCCTGCGCGGGCTCGGCAAGCTGCAGGCGGACCGTGCCCGTCTCGGCGCCGACCTCGAAGACGCCTGGGAGGTGCTCGCCGAGCCGATCCAGACCGTGATGCGCCGCTTCGGGATCGAGAACGCCTACGAGCAGCTAAAGGCGCTGACGCGCGGCAAGGAAGGCATCACTCGCGAGACCTTGCATCATTTCATCCGCAATCTGGCGATCCCGCAGGAAGACAGGGAGCGGCTGCTGCGGCTCACGCCGCACGACTACATCGGACGGGCAGCGGAGCTGGCGCGGCGCATCTAGCGCCTGCGAACGCGGCCTTGAAGACCGGCCTCGCCGCCGCCATCTGTCGAACCGGTTCCAATCCAGCAGATGCACACCGTGACCGCCCACGCCATCGACATCGATCGATCGAATTTCGAAACCGCAGTCCTCGAGGAGTCGCGCAAGCGCCCCGTGCTGGTCGATTTCTGGGCCCCCTGGTGCGGGCCATGCCGCGCCCTCACGCCGGTGCTGGAGCGGCTGGCCGAGGCCTATGCGGGGCGTTTCCTCCTCGCGCGGGTGAATTCGGACGAGAACGCCGAGCTTGCCGCCGCATTCGGGGTACGCGGCATCCCCAACGTCAAGGCGTTCGACGACGGGAAGCTCGCCGACGAATTCACCGGCGCCCTGCCGGAAGGGGCGGTGCGGCAGTTCATCGACCGCCTGCTGCCCTCCGCCGCGGAGCTGAAACGGCGCGAGGCGAAAGGCGCGTTCGCGAGGGGCGATGCCGCGGCGGCGCTTGCCATTCTCGAAGCCGCTCAGGCGATGGAACCGAACGACGACGCCATCAAACTGGACCGCGCGGAAATCCTGCACGCGCTGGGGCGGGCAACGGAGGCGCAGGCGCTGCTCGGCGAACTCGGTCCGCTCGCGCTGCGCGACCCGCGCGCCGGCAGGCTGCGCGCCGAACTCGCTTTCGCGCAGGCTCCGGACGACGTCTCTCTCGCCGATCTCGAGCAGCGCGTCCGGACCCGGCCGGCAGACCTCGACGCCAGGCTCGCTCTCGCCCGCCGCTACGCCGCGGAGCGGCGTTACGAGCCGGCGTTGGAGCAGCTTCTGCAGATCGTCCGCGCCGACCGGCGCTTCGCGGACGACGCGGGCAGGAAGAACATGCTCGCGGTATTCGAGCTGCTCGGCGACGAGCACGAGCTCACCGGCAAGTACCGCCGGCTGCTCGCAGCGGCGCTCCACTAGCGTTGCCGGACCGCCGCGCCGCCGCTCAGGACGACGCCCTGCGGTGGCGCCAGTATTCGAGCAGCGCCGGCATCAAGGACAGCCCGATGATGGCGAAGATGATGGCCGTCAAATTGCTCTTCACGAAAGTCAGGTTGCCGAAGGCGGCTCCGGCGTAGGCGAGCGAGGCGACCCACAGCGCCCCGCCCGTCACGTTGAAGAGCAGAAAGCGGACGTATTCCATGCGCCCGATGCCGGCGACGAACGGCGCGTAGGTGCGTACGATCGGCACGAAGCGCGCGATGACGATGGTCTTGCCGCCGTGCCGTTCGAAGTAGCGATGCGTGCGCTCGAGGTAGGCGCGCTTGAAGAAACGCGAATCCTCGAACTGGAACACCCGCGGCCCGATCGCCCGTCCGATCGCATAATTCACCGAGTCGCCGAGAATCGCAGCGGCAGTAAGCGCGGCCACCAGTGCATGGACGTTCAGCTCTCCGGCGGCGGCGATGGTGCCGGCGACGAACAGCAGCGAATCGCCGGGCAGAAAGGGCGTGACCACGAGCCCGGTTTCCAGGAACACGATGGCGAACAGGATGCCGTAGACCCACGCGCCGTAGGCCTGGATGAGCAACTGCAAGTGCTGATCCGGATGCAGGATCAGGTCGAGAAAGCCGGTCGCAAGCTCCAACGGCGGCCCCGGCGCTAGACTACCGCTTCCCCGGTCTTCTTCTCCGGCTTCACCAGATCCTCGCGCGACACGCCCAGCCAGAGCACCAGCGGGCTCGCGACGAACACCGAGGAATAGATCCCGAACAGGATGCCGATGGTTAGCGCGAGCGCAAAGTAGAACAGCGTCTCGCCGCCGAACAGCAGGATCGACAGCACCATGAGCTGAGTGCTGCCGTGGGTGATGATGGTGCGCGACATGGTGCGGGTGATCGCGTTATTGATGATCTCCGGCACGGCGGCCTTGCGCATCTTGCGGAAATTCTCCCGGATCCGGTCGAACACCACCACCGATTCGTTCACCGAGTAGCCCAGGACCGCCAGCACCGCGGCGAGCACGGAGAGCGAGAACTCCCACTGGAAGAAGGAGAAGAAGCCGAGAATGATCACCACGTCGTGCAGGTTGGCGATGATCGCCGACACGCCGAACTTCCACTCGAAGCGCAGCGCCAGATAGGCGACGATGCCGAGCGAGACGAGCAGCAGCGCGAGACCGCCGTTCTCGACCAGCTCCCTGCCGACCTGGGAACCGACGAAATCTACGCGGCGCAGCTCCACGCTCGGATCGTCCTGGCGCAACGCCGCGATCACCGTCTCCGACAGCTGGGCCCCGGTCACGTTCTGTTTTGCCGGCAGCCGGACGAGCGCGGTCTGCGAGCTGCCGAAGCTCTGTACCACCGCGTCGGGAAGCCCGATGCGTTCCAGCGTCGCGCGCACCTTGCCGATGTCCGCCTGGTGCCCGTAATTGACCTCCATCACCGTGCCGCCGGTGAACTCCACGCCCAGATGCAGTCCCCTGGTGGCGAGAAAGAACACCGCCAGCAGAAAAGTGATCAACGAAATGACGTTGAACACCAGCGCATAGCGCATGAAGGGGATGTCTTTTCGGATCCGGAAGAACTCCATCTTTCAGTGCCTCTGCCTTTCAGTGCCTCTGCTGTGGCCTCAGGCCGCGGGCTGGCGCTTGTGCCATTCGGTATTGCCGATCGGCAGCCGTTCCAGCCTGCGGCGGCCGCCGAACACCAGGTTCACGACCCCGCGCGAAACGAACACGGCGCTGAACATCGAGGTGAGGATGCCGAGACAGTGGACGACCGCGAAACCCCGGACCGGCCCGGTGCCGAACATGAACAACGCGATGCCCGCGATCAGCGTCGTGATGTTGGAGTCCAGAATCGTGGCCCAGGCGCGTTCGTAGCCCGCCGCGATCGCCGCCTGCGGCGTGGTGCCGTTGCGGATCTCCTCGCGGATGCGCTCGTTGATGAGCACGTTGGCGTCGATCGCCATGCCGAGCGTGAGCGCGATGGCGGCGATGCCGGGCAGGGTAAGCGTTGCCTGCAGCATGGACAGCAGCGCCACCAGCAGCATCAGATTCACTCCCAGCGCGATCACCGACACCACCCCGAACAAGCTGTAGTAGACGATGATGAACAACGACAGCGCCGCAAATCCGATCCAGGTGGAGTGGAAGCCGCGCCGGATGTTGTCGGCGCCAAGGCTCGGGCCGACGGTGCGCTCCTCGACGATCTCCATCGGCGCGGCAAGCGCGCCGGCGCGAAGCAGCAGCGCCACGTCGCGCGCCTCGGTAGTGGTCATGCGCCCGCTGATCTGCACCCGCCCGCCGCCGATCTCGGTGCGGATCACGGGCGCCGTCACGATTTCGCCCTTGCCTTTTTCCACCAGCACCATCGCCATGCGGCGCCCGACGTTCTCGCGCGTGACCTGCTGGAACAGCGTCGCGCCACGGCTGTCGAGCGTCAGGTGCACCGCCGGCTCGCCGGTCTGTCCATCGAAGCCCGGCTGAGCATCGGCGATCCGGTCGCCGGTCAGCTGCACCTCCTTCTTGAGCAGGTAGGGCGTGCCGTCGCGGTCGTAGAGCAGCTCGTCGTTCAGCGGCACCTGGCCGCCAATCGCGGCCTGCAGCGAGGCCGAGTCCATGTGCTCCTCGTCGACCAGACGCACCTCGAGGCTGGCGGTGCGGCCGAGGATTTCCTTCGCTTTCGCCGTGTCCTGCACGCCCGGCAGCTGCACCACCACGCGGTCGGCACCCGCCTGCTGAACGATGGGCTCCGCCACGCCCAGTTCGTTGACCCTGTTGCGCAGCGTGGTGACGTTCTGCTGCAACGCGAACTCCTGGATGCGCTTCTGCACCTCGGGCTTCAGGCTGCCAGTCAGGCGGTACTCGCCCCCCGCCTCGTCGGCGCGCAGCAGCAGGTCGGGGGTCTCGCGCTCCAGAATCTGCGTCGCCTGGTCGCGCAGCGCCGCGTCGCGGAATCGCACCTGCACCGCCTGGCCGTCGCGGCTGATGCCGCCGTAGCGCACGTCCTTCGCGCGCAGGACCTGGCGCACGTCCTGGGCGTAGCGATCCGCCGCCTTGGTGAGCGCGCCCTTCATGTCCACCTGCAGGAGAAAATGCACGCCGCCGCGCAGGTCCAGGCCGAGGTACATCGGCAATGCGTTGATGCGCGCCATCCAGCGCGGCGAGTTCGACAGCAGGTTCAGCGCCACGACGTAGCCATCGCCAAGCTCGCTCTGCAGCACGTCCTTCGCGCGAAGCTGGACGTCGGTGCTCGAGAAGCGGACCTTGATGCCACCGGGGTCGAGATACACGCCGTCGGGCGATATGTTGGCCTTGGTGAGCGCACCCTGAATGCGCGAAAACAGCGCCTGGTCGACCTTCACGGTCGCCTTGGCGGCGGAGACCTGCACCGCCGGCGACTCGCCGAAGAAATTGGGAATCGTGTAGAGCACGCCGACGACGAGCGCGACGGCTATGATGATGTACTTCCAGAGGGGATAGCGGTTCATACCGTGGGCGCGGGCAGCGAGGTTCGAACGACGAGGCCGAGAAACAAACCGATTCTCAGGAATTGACCGCGCTCTTCAGCGTGCCTTTCGGCAGCAAGGTCTGGATCGACGGTTTCTGCACCTGGATCTCCACCCCGGTGGCGATCTCGAGCGTGACGTAGTTCTCGCCAACGCGGGTGATCTTGCCCAGGGTGCCGCCGGAAGTCACGACCTCGTCGCCCTTCTGCAGCCCCTGGAGCATGACGCGATGCTCCTTCGCCTTCTTGGTCTGGGGCCGGATCATGAGGAAGTACAGCAGAACGAACATCAGCACCAGGGGCGCCAGGCCGATGAGATCCAGGCCGGACTGCGCGCCCTGCGCCGCCTGTGCATATGCAAAATCGATCAACACTGGAATTCCTCCCGATGCGCGGGGACCGGTCCGCGTGCGGACGTCGCATCCCTTAAAAAGGCGCCGATTCTAGCACGCGGCTGCTACGCTGACGGCAAGCTCCTCGACATGCTGGGAGAGCCTGCCGGCGGCGATCGCATCCCGCAGTTCCCGCATCAGCTCCTGGTAGAAGTGCAGGTTGTGCAGCGTATTGAGACGCGCGCCCAGCATCTCGTTGGTGCGCTGCAGGTGGTGCAGGTAGGCGCGCGTGAAATTCCGGCACGCATAACATTGGCATTGCTCATCCGGCGGCCGCAGATCGTCCCGGTACCTGGCGTTGCGCAGCTTGAGGACGCCGTGGCGAGTGAACAACCAGCCGTTGCGGGCGTTGCGCGTGGGCAGGACGCAGTCGAACATGTCCACGCCGCGAACGACAGCCTCGACGATATCCTGCGGCGTGCCCACGCCCATCAGATAGCGCGGCCGGTCTTCCGGCAGCCGTGGAACGATGTGCCGCAGTACCCGCCGCATCTCGGCCTTGGGTTCCCCTACCGACAGCCCGCCCACCGCGTAGCCGTCGAAGCCCAGCCTCAACAACCCGGCCACCGATTCCTCGCGCAGCCGCTCGTACATTCCGCCTTGCACGATGCCGAACAGTGCGTTCGGGTTGCCCTCGTGCGCGCGCTTGCTGCGCTCCGCCCAGCGCAGGGACAGCCGCATCGATTCGGCCGCCGCGCGCTCGTCCGCGGGATAGGGCGTGCACTCGTCGAACACCATGACGACGTCGGAATCGAGCACGCGCTGAATGCGCATCGATTCTTCCGGCGACAGAAAGCACGGGCTGCCGTCCAGCGGCGAGCGGAAATTCACCCCCTCCTCGTTGATCCTGCGCATCTCGCCCAGACTGAATACCTGGAATCCGCCGGAGTCGGTGAGTATCGGGCGCTGCCAGCCCATGAAACGGTGCAAACCCCCGTGCGCGCCGATGACCTCCGGACCCGGCCGCAACCAGAGATGAAACGTATTGCCCAGCACGATCTGCGCGCCGAGCGCCTCGAGTTCGGCGGGGCTCACCGTCTTCACCGCGCCGTACGTGCCCACCGGCATGAACGCCGGGGTTTCGACCACGCCGTGCGCCAGCGTCAGCCGCCCGCGGCGCGCAGCGCCGTCCGTTTCGAGGAGCTCGAAGCGCACGGTCAGACCGCCGCCGGCGGGCGCTCGATCAGCATCGCGTCGCCATAGCTGAAAAAGCGGTACCGGCTGTCCACCGCGTGCCGGTAGGCGTGGCGGATGTTTTCCAGGCCCGCGAACGCCGCCACCAGCATCAGCAGCGTCGAGCGCGGCAGGTGGAAATTCGTCAGCAGTCTGTCCACGACGCGGAACCGGTAGCCCGGGCGGATGAAAAGACGGGTTTCCCCGCAGCCGGCTTGAAGCGAGCCGTCCTGCGCCGCCGATTCCAGCGCGCGCAGGCTGGTCGATCCAACCGCCAGAACGCGCCCTGCGCCGGCGCGCGCGCGGGCGACCGCCTCGGCCGTTTCTTCGGGAATCCGGTAGCGCTCGCTGTGCATCACATGCCGATCGATGTCGGCGACCCGCACCGGCTGAAAGGTGCCGGCGCCCACGTGCAGCGTGACGAACGCGAGTTTCGCCCCGCACGCCTCCACGTCCCGCAGCATCGCGTCGTCGAAGTGCAGTCCCGCGGTGGGCGCCGCCACCGCCCCCGGGTCGCGCGCATACACCGTCTGGTAGCGCGCCTCGTCCTCGCGGTCGGGCGCGCGACCGATGTACGGCGGCAGCGGCACGCTGCCCGCCCGTTCTAGCACGGCAAGCGCGTCGTCCTCGAAGACGATCTCGAACAGATCCTGCTCGCGACCCGCCACGCGCAATGCAGAGCCGTCCGCCAGGACGATGCGCTGTCCGGCTCTCGGCGCATGGCTCGCGCGAATCAGCGCCAGCGCGCGCCGCGGGTCGAGCAGCCGCTCGACCATGACCTCGACCGCCCCGCCGCTGTCCTTCGCGCCAAGCAGCCGCGCCTTGATCACCCTGGTATCGTTCAGCACCAGCAGGTCTCCCTCGCGCAGGAATCGCGGAAACTCGGTGAAGCGGTGGTCCGATATCCGGCCGGTTGCTGCGTCCAGGTGCAACAAGCGGCTGGCGCTGCGCTCGGGCGGCGGATGCTGGGCGATCAACTCCGGCGGAAGCTCGTAATCGAAGTCCTCCAGTCGCATCGCGCGATTATATCGGCGCGCGACGGCATTTCCTTGCTCGCGGTTTCACGTTTCGGCGATAATTCGCGTCCTCGCGCCGGGATGGCGGAACTGGCAGACGCACGGGACTCAAAATCCCGCGGTAGCGATACCGTGAGGGTTCGACCCCCTCTCCCGGCACCACTTGATGCGCACCTGCGACGAGGACGGCGGCGACTTGCACTGCGCAATGTCGCCACAGCCTGCCCATGCCCGGCGCAATGATCCAGCACCAAGGCGATTCGCGACCCATCCCCGCCGCGGCGGCTTGTCGCCTTACCCCATCCGGATTCCGGTGGCCCGGATCGCCGTCCGCTCACCACGCGTAGCCGAACGTGAACAGCAGGGCGCGATCGCCGCGCACCCGGCCCGGTGCGGGATGACTTTCCCAGTCGTAGTTGTACTGGATCGTGGCGTTGAGCCGCGCGATGATCGGCCAGCGCAGTCCCGTCTGCGTGCGCACGAAGGACTGCTTCACCGCGTCGAGCCCGACATAGGTTTCGTTCCGGTGGAAAAACCGCGCCTGCGAACCGAACACATTGTGCTCGAAATTCAGCGCCCAGCGCAGCGCCGGGTAGTCTTCGTCCGGGGCGGCGCGGAAATCGGTCGTCACGTAGTTCACACCCATTTCCGCGGACAGTGCGCCGCGCGGGGTGTCCAGGAACTGGTAACCCGTGCCGGCACCCAGCGTGGTGCGCAGCCGGATGTCCTTGAACAAGTCGTGCTCGCCCGAGGCATTCGAATTGGCGTACCACCGCTTCGAGACGAAGCGGTCGTACTTCAGGTAGGCGAGATAGCTCGACTGCGTCTTCTGCCCGCCTTCCTCCGCCTGGGCGACCTGGCCGCCGGCAACGACGCGGTTTTTCCGCCAGCGTACCGTCGTTTCCGCGTCGGCATTGAGCTGCCTCGTGTCGGTGTTTCCGCCGGTGGAAGATCCACCCACGTTGACGTGTCCCGATATCTTCACTTCCGAGCCGGGCTCTAGTCCCAGGGCGCTCACGTGCGACAACTCGATCGCGCGCCCCTCCGGGGAGTCGGGTCCTGCCAGCAGCGCCATGCCGGCCCCGGCGGCGCTCAGAACCCCTTGCGTGTGCGTCTCGTCATCGAGCGTCACGTAGACGGGCCGCTCGGTGGAAAGCGTCTGCACCTGCCTCCAGTCCAGCTTCAACTCGCCGGCATATGCGGTTCTGACAGTGAGCTTTCCCGCTTCCAGCCGGACGAGTTCGCCGCTGATGAGGTCGCCGTTTTGCAGCCAAATCTCGTCGGCGCGCGCCGAACAGACGGCGAGAAACGAGATCGCGGCACAGGCCGCTCTGGCGCAGAAGGACATCGATATGCAGGGACCACCACGGCCGCTTGCCGACCCGGGACTTTCGCGGCGGCTTTGGCCGCATTTCTCTCGCGCCCGCCCGGACACGGATGCAGCCTCCAGGGCGCACCCTCATCCGAGCCATGACAGGAGGGACGGGAAATGGTCGACCGGCACAAGGCAACCAGGACAAGATCGACCCGCCCAGGCCGCCGGAGTTCCCCCGCGCCGCGGCTCGCGGGTCAAACGCTGGCAGCACCGCGGTCTTGCGCCCGCGCATCGGACGAAACCCAATCTGGTAGAGTGCGCACCTTTCCGCAGCATGCCTGCGGAATCTCCGCGCGAAGGTAAGGACATGAGACCCGGCAGCCTTTTGCTGCTATTGCTTTGCACGACGGGCGCCGCATCGTACGGCGAGGAACCGGTGCCGATCAAGCAGGAACCGCGGCACGTGCTCAAGTTCGAAAACGCCCACTTGCGCCTCTTCGACGTCGCGCTGGAGCCCGGCTATCGAACGCTGTATCACTGGCATCGCAACGACGGCCTGTTCGTCAGCATCGAATCCGCCCGGACCGTCGCGCAGAACTGGGGCGCGGAGATGAGTCGCGCCGGCTTTCAGTGGCGGGATTCGCCGCGCGCGGTGCGACTCGCCAACGCCGGTGAGACCGTGTTTCACGCGGTCGGCATCCGCGTCAAGCAATAAGCGGCGGGCCCTGCCGTGCACCGCGCTCGCAGCAACGTCGTGGCATTAGGCTCCTGCCAGGCGCTGCTGGTGATGAACAACGTCATGATGATATCGATCGGCACGCTCGCGGCCGACACGCTGGCGACCGCCAAGTCTCTGGTGACGCTGCCGGCGACCGCCTACATCGCCGGCGGCGCGCTGGCCACCGTGCCGATCTCGCACTTCATGAAGCGCAGCGGCAGGCGCGCCGGTTTCCTGCTCGGCTGCCTGTTCGGGATGATTGGCGCGGCGCTGGCCGCGGCGGCGGCCGCTATCGGCAATTTCTGGCTGCTGTGCCTGGCGGCGCTCGTCTCCGGCGTATACACCGGCACCGGCGGCTTCTATCGCTTTGCGGCCGCGGATACGGTGAGCGTGGAATTCAGGAGCCGGGCGATCTCGCTCGTGCTCGCCGGCGGAATCGTCGGCGGCATCCTCGGCCCGGAAAGCAGCAAACTCACCCGCGGGCTGCTCGGGCCGCTGTTCACCGGCTCTTTCCTGTCCCTGATCCTGCTCGCGGCGATCGCCATGCTGATCGTCAGCCGCCTAGACATTCCCCGGGCCTCGGCCGAGGAACGCGGCGGCGCACAGCGCCCGCTCGCGCAAATCGCCCTGCAGCCCGCTTTCCTCGTCGCGGCGCTGGGCGCCACCACCGCCTACGGCGTCATGAACCTGCTCATGGCGGCCGCGCCGCTCGAGATGCAGCGTTGCGGCCACCCGTACGGCGCGCAGGTGCTGGTGATCGAATGGCACATCGTCGCGATGTTCGCGCCGGCGTTCTTCGCCGGCTGGCTGATCGCGCGCCGGGGAGTGCTGCCGGTCATGTTCGCCGGCGTGTTGTGCGCGCTCGCGGCGGTTGCGGTAGCCGCGGCCAGCATTGCTGTGGTGAATTTCTGGATTGCGATGATCCTGATCGGCGTCGCATGGTGCTTCCTCTACGTCGGCGGCACGTCGTTGTTGACCGAGGCGTATCGTCCGGCCGAAAAGGCGAAAACGCAGGGTTTCAACGATCTGCTCATCTACCTGACGATGTCGGCTTCGTCGCTGTCCTCCGGCGCCATCCTTTACCACTTCGGCTGGAATTCGCTCAACTTCTCCGCGCTGCCGCCGGTCGCGCTCACCGCCTCGGCGATCCTGTGGCTCGCCTGGCTGAGGCGCAGAGCGGTGTCGCGCGCACCGGCGCCGGCGCGCTGACGGACGCCGCCGGATGCGTCTCTCGATCCTCGACCAGTCGCCGATCGTCAGCGGCCATTCTCCGCGCGACGCGATCCGGGAGACCATTGCGCTTGCCCGTGCGGCAGAGCGGCTCGGCTATCACCGCTACTGGCTCGCCGAGCATCACAACATGCGGGGGCTCGCCGACCCCTGCCCGGAAATCCTGCTCGGGGCGATCGGCGCGGCGACTTCCCGCATCCGCGTCGGCACCGGCGGCGTGCTGCTGCCCTATTACAGTCCGCTCAAGGTGGCGGAGGTGTTCCGGATGTACGAAGCGCTGTTTCCCGGTCGGGTCGATCTTGGCATCGGCCGTGCGCCCGGCGGCGACATGCTCACCGCCAAGGCGATCAATCCCCATGCATTCGCCGACCTGGACGCATTCCCGCGCCTGGTCGTCGAACTCGTGGCCTGGCTCGACGACGCGCTGCCAGACGAGCATCCGTACAAGCGCGTGCGCGCGATGCCCGCAGGGGAAACGTCGCCGGAAGTGTGGCTGCTCGGCTCGTCGGACTATTCCGGCGCGCTCGCCGCCGATCTCGGCTTGCGCTTCGCGTTCGCGCATTTCATCAGCGCCCGCGGCGGCGATGCGGTGAGCCGCGCCTATCGCGCCGGGTTCCGCGCCGGTCTGCGCGATCCGGCGCCTTACTCGATGGTCTGCGTTTTCGCCTTGTGCGCGAGCACCCGGGCCGAGGCCGAACGCCTCGCCGCCTCGATCGACCACCGCCGGCTGCTGATGGCCATGGGAAAAGAAACCACCGTTGCCGGCGCGGAAGAAGCGCTTGCCTATCCATACTCCGAACGCGATCGCGAGATCATCCGCCACGAGCGCGCCCGCGCGGTGATCGGCACCCCGGAGCAAGTGAAAGCGCGGTTGCTGGAAATCCGGGACGCGTTCGATGCCGACGAGCTCATGGTGATCACCATCACCGGCGACTACACCAGCCGTCTCGAATCCTACGAACTGCTGGCGCGGGCATTCGGGCTGGGTGCCGGGACCGCCTGAACGTGTCGCCGGCAAGCGGGAAAGACGGGCGGCTGCTTCTCGCAGTGCTCACCGGGGTGCAGTTCACCCACATCATGGACTTCATGGTGATGATGCCGCTCGGCCCGCAGCTGATGCGCCTGTGGCGCATCGAGGCGCATCAGTTCGGACTGCTCGTGTCGGCCTATACCATCACCGCGGCGGTCTCGGCGCTGCTCTGCGCCTTCTACGTGGACCGTTTCGACCGGCGCCGGGTGCTGCTCGCGCTCTACGCCGGCTTCGTGCTCGCCACCCTCCTGTGCGCGCTCTCGCCGAGCTACCCGGCGCTGCTCGCGGCGCGCGCCTGCGCTGGCGCCTTCGGCGGCGTCTCCGGCTCGACTGTGTATTCGATCCTCGCCGACACCGTTCCCGACGCGCGCCGCGGCGCGGCGCTGGGAACGGTGGCGGTCGCCTTCCCGCTTTCCGCCGTCGCCGGCGTGCCCTTCGGACTGACGCTGGCGAACCTGTTCGACTGGCGCGCGCCGTTCTTCTTCCTCTGCGCCGCGAGCGGCGCGGTATGGCTGCTCGCGGCCCGCGCCGTGCCGCCTCTGCGCGGCCATGTCGTGCAGGCCCGGGAACGAGATGCCTTCGCGCAGGTGCGCGCGGTATTCACCCAGGCGAATCACCGCCGGGCGTTCGCGCTCATCGCCATCCTCACCTTCGGCGGCTTCTCGGTGATCCCCTTCATCGCGCCCTACATGGTGGCGAACGTGCATCTGAAGGAAACCGATCTGCCCTGGCTGTACTTCTTCGGCGGGCTTGCCACCGTGTTCACCTCGCGCCGCATCGGAGCGCTGGCCGACCGCCGCGGCAAGCGCGAGACGTTTGCCGCCGTCGCCTCCGTCTCCATCCTGCCGCTGCTGATCACCACCAACCTGCCGCCGGTGCCGGTGTGGGCCGCAATTTCCGCTTCGGTGCTGTTCATGGTATTCGTCTCCGGGCGTTTCGTGCCGGCGATGGCGATCGTCACCGCGGCGGCGCAGCCGCAGGTGCGCGGAAGCTTCCTGAGCCTGAACTCGGCCGTCCAGCAGCTTGCCTCCGGCGCGGCGTCGATCTCCTCCGGCTACATCATCGGCCGCGCCGCAGACGGCGCGCTGACGCGCTTCTGGATGGTGGGGCTGGTCGCCGCGACCTGCACGCTGATCTGCGTCTGGCTGGCGCGCAGGATTCAAGCCGTGTCGTAAGCCGCGCGGCCGCGCCGCTGGAAGCGCATCATGCTCCAGCAAGAACATGCAAAAACCGGAGCAAATTCGTACAAGACCGGGCTGGGCGCAGACCCTATCCTCGGCGCATGTTTCAAGGCATCGTCTTAGCCTCGATCGGGAACGACGCACCGGCCGGAAGCGGAGAAACGGCCGAAGGCGGCGCGGACCGGCGTGCCCGGCCGGCGATCGGCAGGCTACTGATAATCGCCGGCGTCGCCCTGCTCGCGACGACATCCGCGCCGCTGACGGCACAGGGTCTGCTGGTCGAAGCGGGGCACGGCAACGGGGTCTACGTCGTCGGGCTCGGCCTGGAATCGCCCGTCCTGCTCAGCTCGCGCGCAGACGGCGTGGCGGTGAGCCTCGACTTTCTCGGCCGCATCGACCGCTGGCGCGGCCACGATGCGCAAGGCGGCAACGATGGCCTGTGGGACGCAAGCGCGATGCCGATCGCGCGCTACGAAGTCGCGCTGCGGCCCGGCCTCGACGCTTATATCCAGACCGGCATCGGCGTGCATCTGCTGTCGCAGACGCAGATCGACGATCGCAGACTCAGCACCGCGTTCCAGTTCGGAGAGCTGCTCGGCGCGGGAGTGCGCCTCGGCGAGCGCGCGCAGTACGACCTGGGCGTTACGCTGCAGCACGTCTCGAACGGCGGCATAAAGCGCCCCAACAACGGTCTGACCTTCAGCGCGCTCGCGCTGCGCTATTGGTTCTGATCCGCCGGCATTCCACAGCTCCCGTCGCCGGCTCAGCGGCGCGCCGCGATCCGCTCCGCGATCGCGAGCACCCGGTACATGGAGCGTATCACCGGCAGCTCGATCAGCTCGCCGTCGACCACGACCAGTCCGCTGTCGTTCTCCTCGAACGCCTTGCACACCTTGCGCGCGCGCTCCACGCTGGCCGCGCTCGGCGTGAACGCCTCGTGGATGATCGGGATCTGATTCGGATGGATCGAGGCCTTGCCGGTGAATCCCAGTGCCGCGCAGCGTCTCGCCTCCTCGCCCAGGCCCGCAGGGTCGTCCAGGTTGAGATAGGGCACGTCGAGGAGATCGATTCCGGCCGAGGCGGCGGCGTGGACCAGCCGGGAACGGGCATAGAGCAGCGGCTCCCAGGCCTTCTGGCAACGCAGATCCGCCGACATGTCCACCGCGCCCAGTATCATCGAATCGATGCGCGGGCTGGCGGCCGCGATCTCGAGCGCGCGCTCCAGTCCGCGATTGGTCTCGATGATGACGCAAAACCGGATCTCGCGCGCCTTGCCCGTCGAGAGCAGCGCATCGACGAGCTGGATCTCTTCCGCCGAGCGCACCTTCGGAATCATGATCGACGGCGGCGGTGCGTCCGATTCGAGGATGGCGATGAAGTCTTTCAGGCCGTCCGGCGTGGACAGGCCGTTGACGCGCACCATCTGCTCGACGTGCGGATGGCTGTCTTTGCGGAACAACGACAGGGTGAGCGAGCGCGCTTCCGCCTTGCGCTCCGGCGCCACCGCATCCTCCAGATCGACGCAGACGATGTCGGCCCCGGTCTCGAGCGCCTTCGCGAAGCGGTCCGGACGCAGGCCGGGAACGAACAGCAGGCTGCGTCGCGGACGCAGCGCGCGATCGATCTTGTTCATGGGCCGAGGGATGCTCTCCTGCCGTGAAAGTGCAAGATGCTAGCGGTAAACTGAGCGCCGGTCCAACCGCCGCACGACAAGCGCCTCCGGAGGAGAACAATGAAAATCACCGCGATCGAAACCGTCAATCTTGAGGAGTTCCCCAACGTCCTCTGGGTCCGCATCCACACCGACGAGGGCATCGTGGGACTGGGCGAGACCTTCTATGCCGTGGCGCCGGTCATCGAGCACGTCCATCAGACCTGCGCGCCGTATCTTCTCGGCAAGAACCCGCTGCAGATCGACAGGCACAGCCGCCATTTCCTCAACACCTACCTCGGCTTCAACAGCGTGGGCGTGGAGATGCGTGCCGCATCCGCGATCGACATCGCGCTCTGGGACCTCTTCGGCCAGGCGACGGGCCAGCCGATCTATCAGCTGCTCGGTGGGGCTTCGCGGGACAAGGTGCGCGTCTACAATACCTGCGCCGGCTACCAGTACGTGCGCGCCAAGCCTACCCAGGACACCGGCAACTTCGGGCTGCCGGCGAGGATCGACCGGAAGAATCGCCCCTACGAGGATCTGGCGGCATTCAAGACCGACGCCGGCGAACTGGCGATGTCGCTGCTCGAGATGGGCATCACCGGCATGAAGATCTGGCCCTTCGACGAGGCCGCCGAGGCGAGCAACGGAGCCTATATCTCCAACGCGGAGCTGAAGAAGGCGCTCAAGCCTTTCGAGCAGATCAGAAAGGCAGCGGGCGACAAGATGGACATCCACGTCGAATTCCACTCGATGTGGCAACTGCCGGCCGCGATCCGCATCGCCGAGGCGCTCGAGCCCTTCGATCCGCTGTGGTACGAGGACCCGATCAAGATGAACAACCTGGACGCGCTCGCCGACTACGCGCATCGCACCAACGTCTGGGTGACGGCCTCGGAGACGCTGGCAACGCGTTGGGGCTTCAGGGACCTGTTCCAGAAGCAGGCGGTGTCGGTGTGCATGCTGGATGTCGGCTGGGCGGGCGGCCTGTCCGAGTCCAAGAAGATCGCCACCCTGGCCGAAGCCTGGGCGCTGCCGGTTGCGCCGCACGATTGCACCGGCCCGGTGATGCTCACCGCCTCCGTCCACCTGTCGATGAATTGCCCGAACACGCTGGTGCAGGAAATGGTGCGGGCGTTCTACTACGACTGGTACGGCAAACTGGTCACGCAGCTCCCGCCGATCGAGAACGGATACATTACCGCGCCCGCGGGTCCGGGACTGGGCACGAAGCTCCAGCCCGCCGTGCTCAAGCGCAAGGACGCCCGGGTCCGCATCAGCAAGCTCTGAACCCCCGCCTTTCGCGCCGGCTGCGCACTTCGCCGCCGCGGCCGCCGTGGTCAACGGCGATTCTTTTCGTCCGTTATAATCACGCAGGTTACTATTTGCGTCGGGATCATCGTGATACGTGACCTCTCCCGCTTCGAGCGAGGCATCGGGCAGCTCGCCAAGCTGCACCCGGACATGCCGCGCGATGCCGTGATGCTGATCCGGCTCACCTACCACGCATTCCTTTCGCTGGATGCCCGGCTCGAAGCGCACTTCGAACGCCACCGGCTGACCACCTCTTCCTGGCTCGCGCTCATGATGATCTACTGCTCCCCGCGGCGGCGGGTCACGCCCTCGGAGCTGAGCGCCGCGGTCATCCAGTCGCGCACGCACATGACCCGCGTCGCCGACGACCTCGCCGAGAAGGGCCTGATCCGCCGCATGCCGAGCGCGGAAGACCGCCGCCGCGTCGACCTCGCCCTGACGGCAACCGGAGTGCGCACCATCGAACGCCTGCTGCCGCTCACCTGGAACGAATACGAGCGCGCCCTCGGCGCGTTCACCATTGCCGAGCGGCGTCAGCTCGAAGGGCTGCTGCGCAGATGGCTGCAGCACCTCGGAGCCGCGCCGAGCCGCGCGTCCGTCGCGCCGCAGGCCAAGGCGGGCGGCGTGCGAGGCCGCGCGCAGCGACCCGTTCCACGCCCTGACCTCGACAGAACACGGAAACAGATTCCATGAACGCTCCCCAATCCCTCGCCGCCGCGACGCAGCTCGCCGAGGGCAACGGCCGGCGTCGGCGCGCCATCCTCGGCGTGCTGGGCGTATTTCTCCTCGCGGCCGTCGTGGTCACCGCCTGGTGGCTGCTCTTCGGCCGCTGGGAAGTCTCCACCGACAACGCCTACGTCGGCGGCAACGTGGTGCAGGTCACGCCCCAGGTCGGCGGCACGGTGGTCGCGGTGCTCACCGACGACACCCAGCTCGTCGAGCAGGGCCAGGCGCTGGTGCGGCTCGACGACGCCGACGCCAAGGTACAGCTGTCGCAGGCGGAGGCGAACCTCGCCGACGCGGTGCGTTCGGTGCGCGGGCTGTACGCCAACACCGCGCAGTCCTCCGCCGGCGTGGCCGCGCGGGAGGCCGATCTGCAGCGCTTGCGCTTCGAGCTGGTGCGCGCGCAGGCCGAGGAAGCCCGCACCGAGGCCGAATACGAGCGCCGCCAGAAGCTCGCCGAGGAAAACTTCATCTCGCGCGAGAACGTGCAGAACGCGAAGCTCGCCTGGGACGCGGCGGTCGCGCAGCGCGACGCGGCCGACTCGGCGGTGCGCGAAGCGCAGGCCGCGCTCGCGCAGGCGCACGAGGAACGACGCGCAAGCAGCGCGCTGGTGGACAACATCTCGGTGGAGAATCACCCGCGGGTGATGGCCGCCGCGGCGCGCGTGAAGGAGGCCTATCTCGCGCTGGCGCGCACCGTGATTCCCGCGCCGGTGACCGGCTATGTCGCCAAGCGCAGCGTCCAGGTCGGCAGCCGCATCTCCTCCGGCACCGCGCTCATGTCGATCGTCCCGGTGGACGATCTGTGGGTCGACGCGAACTTCAAGGAGGGCCAGCTGCGCGATGTGCGCATCGGCCAGCCGGTCTCGCTCGCCGCCGACCTGTACGGCGACGGCGTCGTCTTTCACGGCCGCGTGGTGGGGCTCGCGCCCGGAACCGGCAGCGCCTTCTCGCTGCTGCCGGCGCAGAACGCAAGCGGCAACTGGATCAAGATCGTGCAGCGCGTGCCGGTGCGCATCTCGCTGTCGAAGGACGAGCTGCGCGCGCATCCGCTGCGCATCGGGCTGTCGATGCGCGCCACCGTCGATACCCACGAACGCAGCGGCGCGGTGCTCGCCGCGCAGCCGGGCAAGGACGGCTACACCACGCCGGTGTTCGACGCGCAGGCGCGGGAAGCCGATGCGCTGATCGCCCGCATCATCTCCGAGAACCTCGGCAGGGGGCCACGCTCTTGAGCGACGCGCCGTCCACCGCGCCCCCGGGTCCGAGCGCTCCGCCGCCGATGAAGGGTGTCCCGCTGGCGCTCGCCACGCTGGCGATGGGGCTGGGTTCGTTCATGAACATCCTGGACCTGTCGATCGCCAACGTTTCGGTGCCCACCATCGCCGGCGACCTCGGCGTGAGTGCGACCCAGGGCACCTGGGTCATCACTTCCTACGGCGTGTCGGAAGCGATCATGCTGCCGCTCACCGGCTGGCTCGCGAGCCGCTTCGGGCAGGTGCGGATGTTCGTCGCGGCGACGCTGATGTTCACGCTCGCCTCGCTGATGTGCGGCATCTCGGTGAGCTTCCCCATGCTGCTCGCCTCGCGCGTCATGCAAGGCGTGGTGGGCGCCTCGATGATTCCCCTGTCGCAGACGCTGATCACGGGCATCTACCGGCCGGAGCGGCGCGGCATCGCGCTCGGCATCTGGTCGATGACCACCGTGGTGGCGCCGATCGCAGGCCCGCTCGCCGGCGGCTGGCTCACCGACAACTTGACGTGGCACTGGGTGTTTCTGATCAACCTGCCGATGGGGCTGCTGGTCGCGGCGCTGGCGGCGACGCTGTTCCGCGGCCGCGAGTCGGCGCGGCGCCGGATGCCGGTCGACCTGGTCGGGCTGGGACTGCTGGTCGTCGGCGTGGGCAGCCTGCAGATCCTTCTCGACAAGGGCAACGAACTGGACTGGTTCGGCTCCGACGTCATCATCGCGCTCGCCTGCATATCGGCGTTCGCGCTGGCGCTGTTCGTCGTCTGGGAACTCACCGACTTGCATCCCGTAGTGGACCTGCGGCTGTTCGAGCGGCGCAATTTCACCGTCGGCCTGATCTGCCTGATGGTCGGCACGATGGCCTTCTTCGGCACCGTGGTCATCTTGCCGCTGTGGCTGCAGAGCTACCAGGGCTACACCTCGCTGTGGGCCGGCAAGGCGATCGCCACCGGGGGCGTGCTGGCGGTGATCCTGGGTCCGATCGTCGGCGCCAATCTGAACCGCATCGACGCGCGCGCCATCGCCACGTTCGGTTTTTCGGTGTTCGCGCTGGTGGCGTTCTGGAGCGCGCGCTTCACCCCGGACGTGGACTTCTGGAACGTGGCGTCGGCGCGCTTCTTCATGGGCATCGGCATCAGCTGCTTCTTCCTGCCGATCATCGCCATCAACCTGTCGGGACTGCCGCCGGAGCGGATCGCCGCGGCTTCCGGCATCGCCAATTTCATGCGCAATATCGGGTCGAGTTTCGGCACCGCGATTCTCACTTCGTTGTGGGAGCACAAGGCGGCCATGCATCACGCGCGGCTCACCGAGCAGATCAACCTCTACAACCCGATCGCGGTGGATTATCTGTCCAGGCTGCGCTCCGCGGGTTTCGCGCCGGACCAGGCATACGCGGAGCTGGAACGGACCATCACCGAGCAGGCCTACCTGCTGTCCACCAATGCGGTGCTCTGCATCTGCGGCATGATGATGCTGGGTCTGATATTCCTGATCTGGTGGGCAAGGCCGCCCTTCGTCGTGCGCGCCGGCGGGCATTGAGCGGCACGCGCGCGCCCCCAAGAGCGCCGGGAACACGAAGAAGAGCGATATTCGATTTCCTGACTCAGGCATAACTCGACCGCCAGCCTTGGCCGCGGCGAATGGTTTTTCCGTATGCCGTACTGCTATCCCCGATGCGCTGGGCGGTGAAAGGGCGCCGCGCCCGCCACGCCGCTCGCACATGGGTTTACACTTTGTCCTCCCGCTGCAGGAGAATGCACCGATGGCACAGTTTCAGAAGACGGACGGTTCCGGCGTGCTGCTGCTTTCGCCCGGCGACAACGTCGCGGTGGCCACCGCCGAGCTGTCCGCCGGTACGCAGTGCAAGATCGCCGGCAGCCTGGTGCGGCTGCGCGCCAGGGTGGACGTCGGCCACAAGTTCGCGGTGCGCGCGATCCGGGCCGGCGAGCGCATCGTGAAGTACGGCGCCCCGATCGGCCGTGCCTCGCGCGCCATCGCCGCCGGCGAATACGTGCACACTCACAACATGGAAAGCGAATACCTGCCCACCTACACGCTCGAAGAGGGCCGGCGCTTCGTGCGCAGCGAGGAGGCACGCTGATGTTGACCGGCTATCCGCGCAGCGACGGGCGCAAGGGCATCCGCAACAACGTCCTGGTCGCCTATCTCGTCGAGTGCGCGCACCACGTCGCACGCGAGATCGCCATCCCCTGGCGGGAGCAGGGCGTGCAGGTGATCGGCTTCCCGGGCTGCTATCCGAACGCCTACTCCTACAAGATGATGACGCGGCTCGCCACGCACCCGAACGTGGGCGCGGTGCTGTTCGTGTCGCTGGGCTGCGAAGGATTCAACAAGGGCGGCGTGCTGGAAACGGTGCGCGCTTCCGGACGCCCGGCGAAACTGCTCGTCATCCAGGAGACCGGCGGCACGCGCAAGACGCTCTCCGAGGGCCGCGCCTGGGTGGAACAGACCTTGAAGCAGCTCGAAGACGCGCCACGCGCGCCGATGGACATCGACGAACTGGTCGTGGGTACCAAGTGCGGCGGATCGGACGCGACCAGCGGGCTTACCGCCAACCCGGCGATGGGCCGCGCCTTCGACTTCCTGGTGGAACAGGGCGCTGCCTGCATCTTCGAGGAAACCGGCGAGCTGATCGGCATGGAACACTGGATGGCGCAGCGCGCCGAGAACCCCGCGCTGGGCGAGGAAATCGTCAAGGCCGTGGCCAAGGCCGCGCGCTACTACTCGGCGATGGGCCACGCGAGCTTCGCGCCGGGCAACGCCGACGGCGGTCTCACCACCATCGAGGAGAAGTCGCTCGGCGCCTACGCCAAATCGGGCCAGTCGAAGATCTGCGGCATCCTCAAACCCGGCGATGCGCCGCTGCGCGGCGGGCTGTACCTGATGGACATGATCCCCGACGGCGAACCGCGCTGGGGCTTCCCCAACATCAACGACAACGTCGAGGTCGGGGAGCTGATCGCCTGCGGCGCACAGCTGGTGCTGTTCTCCACCGGCCGCGGCTCGGTGGTGGGCTCCGCGATTTCGCCGGTCATCAAGGTCTGCGCCAACCCGGCGACCTACAAGCGCATGGCGGAGGACATGGACGTCGATGCCGGGCGTATCCTCGAGGGCAAGGCGACGCTGGATGAGGTCGGGCGCGAAGTCTACGACCTGGTGCTGCGCGTCGCCGCGGGCGAGAAGACCCGGTCCGAGGATCTCGGCCACCAGGAATTCATCCTGACCTACAAGAGCTTCGAGCCGCTCGGGCCGGCGTGCTTCCCCAGCGCCGCCTGATGCAGCCCGCTCGAGCGCGCGGCGCGGCCCGCGCATCGCGCCGAGACGGCTTCGCGCTTGCATCCCCTCGCTGTCCGCGCTTCGGGTCGAAACAAGACGGGAAATCGATATGAGCAAGACGGTGGATTATTACTTCTCTCCGATGTCGCCCTGGACCTACCTCGGCCATGAGCGCTTTGCGCAGATGGCGAAAAAATACGGCGCCACGGTCGGGGTCAAGCCGGTGGACTACGGCAGGATCTTTCCGCTTTCCGGCGGATTGCCGCTCGCCAAGCGCGCCCCGCAGCGGCAGAAATACCGGCTGGTCGAGCTGGAGCGCTGGCGCAAGCATCTCGGGTTGCCGCTCACCCTGCAGCCGAAGTTCTTTCCCTACGACACCGGCCTCGCTACCTTGCTGATCATCGCCGCGCGCCGCCAGGGCGAGCAGGCGGCGATGCGCCTGGCCGGGGCGATCCTGCGCCGCTGCTGGGCGGAAGAGCAGAACATGGCCGACGAAACCGCTCTCGCCGCCGCGGCGCGCGGCGCCGGTCTCGACGCCCGGGCGCTGTTCGCGGCCGCCAACAAGGCGGACATACGGGCCGACTATGAAGCGTTCACAGACGAGGCGATCGCGCGCGACGTGTTCGGCGCGCCGACCTACGTCTACGACGGCGAGCTGTTCTGGGGACAGGACCGGCTCGACTTCCTGGAGCGCGCGCTGGCCCGCTGAGCCGCGGCGGCGGCCTCAGTCCTCGTGGTCAATTTTCAGCGCTTCGAGGACGCGCGAGACCATGTTGTAGCCCGCAACGGTGGCGGTCAGCTCGACGAGCTGCCGCGGCGGAAAGTATTGCGCCACCGCCGCAAACACCTCGTCGGGCACGTGGATGTCTCGGGTCATCGATTCGGCGTAGCGCAGCACCGCGCGCTGCGCGTCGTCGAACAGGGGCGATTTCGTCCCATTCGGCAACGCCTCGAGCTGTGACTGGCTGAGTCCCGCCGCGAGCGCATGCGGGAGGTGCTGCCGATACTCGTACTCGGCGCCGTTCCAGAGCGCGATCGACAGAATGACGAGCTCGCGGTATTGCGCGGGCAGCTCGCACTGCTGCCGGATGACGGTGAACAGGTGCAGCCAGCCTTCCGCCAGCCGCGGGCTGTTGAGCAGCGCGCGATACAGGTTCAGGAGCTTGCCGCCGCGCTCGCGCGCGATGCGCTCGGCGAGCGCCTTCAGGTCGGAATCGGCGGGGTCTGCATAGTGGATGCGGGCCATGGCTGGAGCGGTAAGTGAGTGATCAAGTGATTAGATGATCGCAAGATCCCGCCGCATTCACGTAATCACTTAATCACTTAAATTACCTGGTCACCGAATCAGCCGATCACCTCCTCAATCGTCCGCATTGTGCAGCCTCGCCGTATAGCCGGCGGCGGCGAGCGCCGCCAGGATCTGCTGCACATGCTCGGCGCCGCGCGTCTCGAGCACGAAGTCGACCTCCGCGCTCTGCACCGGCAGACGGGTGAAGGCGCGCTGATGGTGCACCTCCTCGATGTTGGCGTTCGCTTCGGCGAATACTTGCGTCACGCCGGCGAGCGAGCCGGGAAGGTCGCGCAGCTGCACCTGCAGGCGGGTCAGACGCCCCGAGCGCACCATCCCGCGCTCGATGATATCGGCGAGCGTCAGCGGATCGATGTTCCCGCCGGAGAGGACCAGGCCGACGTTTCGGCCGGCGAAGCGCTGCCGGTATTTCATCACGGTGGCGAGCCCGACGGCGCCCGCCCCCTCGACCACCGTCTTCTCGATCTCGAGCAGCAGCAGCATCGCCTCCTCGATGTCGCCCTCGTCCAGCAGCAGCACGTCGTCGACCAGGCGGCGCACGATCTCGAGAGTAAGCCTGCCCGGCTCCCGCACCGCGATGCCTTCGGCGATGGTGCTGGTGCCGAACGCAGGCTTCTCGGCGCGCAGCGCGCAATACATCGAGGGGAAGCGCACCGTCTGCGCGCCGATCACCTCGATCCCCGGCTTGACGCCCTTGGCGGCGACCGCGATGCCCGAGATCATGCCGCCGCCGCCTACCGGCACCACCAGCGCGTCGAGGTCCGGCTGCGCGGCGAGCATCTCCAGCCCGATGGTTCCCTGCCCGGCGATCACGTCTGGATCGTCGTACGGGTGCACCATGGTGAGACTGCGCTCCTGCATGATCCGCAGCGCGTAGGCCTTCGCCTCGTCGAAGTTCTCGCCGTGCAGCAGGACCTCGGCGCCGAAGTCGCGCGTGTGCTCGACCTTCACATGCGGCGTGAAGCGCGGCATGACGATCACTGCGGGAATGCCGAGCCGCCTGGCGTGATAGGCCACGCCCTGCGCGTGATTGCCGGCGGACACCGCAATTACGCCCCGCGCGCGGCCGGCACGGTCCAGCGCGAGCAGCTTGTTGAGCGCGCCGCGCTCCTTGAAAGAGGCGGTGAACTGGTGGTTCTCGAACTTCAGATAGACCTGTGCGCCGGTGATTCCCGACAGCGTGCGCGAATGCAGGCAGGGCGTGTCGATCACCGCGCCGCGGATGGCGGCGGCGGCACGTCTCACGTCTTCGAGCGTAATGGTCATCTAGCAGGATCGATCCTCGACCGCGCGCACTCTAGCAGGCTTTCAGCACGCCAGGAGAGACAAGAGAAGATCCCGGGGCGCAAAGGGCACAGATGGATACAGACCGGGTGGAAGTAACTGCAAGCCGAGTCTTCCCGTATCTCGTCTTTGCTTTGTGCTTTTCTTGGTGTCCTTGGTGCTCTTGGTGGTGAAATGTTCTTCCTGAAAGGAGAAACAAAAAAGCCCGCCGGAAGCGGGCTTTGGTGCGGGAAACGCGGTGGAGCTTACGCGGCCTCGATGTTGGAGGCCTGCTTGCCCTTCGGGCCCGTGACGATGTCGAAGCGCACGCGCTGGCCTTCCTTCAGGGTCTTGAAGCCGTTCATCTTGATCGCGGAAAAGTGCGCGAATACGTCCTCGCCACCGTCATCCGGGCGGATGAAGCCGAAACCCTTGCTCTCGTTGAACCACTTGACACTACCGGTCGCCATCTACTGAAACTCCTTTTACGAACTGCTGCTGCCATAAAAAACCGGGACGACTCGCCCGGAACGCATGTTTGAACGACAGGAGCGCTGCGCGCGGCATAGCCGGGACCCGAGGCCGACTGCGTCCTGAACATCGGCGCGCATGATACTCGATTTGCGCCTGCTCCGGGATGCGACGGCCGGCCGGTTGCCCATGGTTACGTCCGCCGGCCGGGAGATCGGCTTAGAATCCGGACATGGGCAATCAGACGCTGCTGCGACTGGCCAATCGCGTCGTCCGGGTGCAGCCGGGCGAAGCCTCCGCGCTCGTCTGGTCGTTCTGCTATTTCTTCTGCCTGCTCAGCGCCTACTACATCCTGCGCCCGGTGCGCGACGAGATGGGTATCCAGGGCGGCGTGGAAAATCTGCAGTGGCTGTTTTCCGGCACCTTCCTCACCATGCTCGCGGCGGTGCCGCTGTTCGGCTGGATGGCGGCGCGGCTGCCGCGACGGCGGCTGCTGCCGCTCATCTATCTCTTCTTCGCCGCGAACCTGTTCGTTTTCTTTGTGCTGCTCGAAACGCGCACCGCGCCCGCGCTCGTCGCCCATGTCTTCTTCGTCTGGGTCAGCGTGTTCAACCTGTTCGTCGTCTCGCTGTTCTGGAGCTTCATGGCGGATCTGTACCGAAACGAGCAGGCGCGACGGCTGTTCGGTTGCATCGCGGCGGGCGGCAGCACCGGCGCGCTGGTCGGCCCGGCCCTTACCGCCCGGCTGGCGCCGGAGATCGGTATTGCCCTGCTGCTGCCTTTGTCGGCCTTCTTCCTGCTCGGCGCGATGCTGTGCATCGAGCGGCTGCTGCTCTGGGCGAACCGACAGCCGCAGGCGATTGCCGCGCGACAGGATCCATCGGCGGAGCGCGCGCTCGGGGGCGGGGTGCTTGCCGGGATCACGCTGCTGTTGCGATCCGACTATCTGCTGGGCATCACCCTGTACGTGGTGCTCTATACGCTGCTATCGACCTTCCTCTACTTCCAGCAGGCGATCATCGTCTCCACCAACGTGGCGGATCCGGGCGATCGCACCGCGCTCTTTGCCGCGATCGATCTGGCAGTCAACGCGCTCACCCTGTTCGGACAGATATTCGTTGTCGGGCGGCTGATCGAGCGCCTGGGGGTGACCGCGGCGCTGCTGCTGCTGCCGGCGCTCGCCGCGGCGGGTTTCCTGCTGCTCGGCGTTTTCCCGACGCTCGCGGTGCTGGTGGCGCTGCAGGTGATCCGGCGCGCCGGGGAATACGCCATCACCCGTCCCGCCCGCGAAATCCTGTTCACCGTGGTAAGCCGTGAGGAAAAATACAAGGCGAAGAACGTGATCGACACCGTCGTGTTCCGCGCCGGCGACGCGGTGGGAGGCTGGCTGTTCGAGGGCCTGCGCATCCTCGGGCTCGGCTTCGCGTCCATTTCTTTCGTCGCCGTGCCGGTAGCAATCCTGTGGACGATCACCGGCTACCTGCTCGGCCGCCGGCAGGAGCAGTTGCGCGCGATGCTCTCCGCACGAAAAATCGACCACCATGCCCCTTCGCTCTCCGAACCGACGCCGCTTGCTGAAGCTGGCGGGCGCGACGAGTCTGCTGGCGGGCGTCCCGCCGCGGCTCCGCGCTGACGCCACAGCAAGGGCAACCATGCTCAGGCGCGCGGTTCCCCGTTCCGGGGAACTCGTTCCCGCGGTGGGCCTGGGCACCTATCAGGCCTTCGACATGGGAAACGGCGGCGCGGAACGCGCGAGGCTCGAGGAGGTTCTGCGCCGCTTTGTCGAGCGCGGCGGCAGCCTCGTCGACAGCTCCCCGATGTACGGCTCGGCGGAGGCGACGATCGGAGAGCTGAGTTCTGCGCTCGGTCTTGCTTCCAAGCTGTTCATGGCGACCAAGGTGTGGATCTCGGGGCGCGAGGCGGGCGTGCGCCAGATGGAGGAATCGTTCCGCAGGATGCGGGTCACGCGCATGGACCTGATGCAGATCCACAACCTCCTCGACTGGAAGACGCACGCGAAGACGCTGGCGCAGTGGAAGCAGGCGGGAAAGATCCGCTACGCCGGCATCACCCACTACCACTCCGGCGCGTACGGCGAGCTGGGACGCATCATGAAGACGCGGGAATTCGATTTCGTTCAGTTCAACTACTCGATCGCCGAGCGGGAGGCGGAAAACAGCTTGCTGCCGCTGGCGCAGGAAACCGGCACCGCGGTGATCGTCAACCGCCCGTTTGCCCATGCCGGGCTGTTCTCCCGCGTGCGCGGCAGCACGGTTCCGGAGTGGGCGCGGGACTTCGACTGTGACTCGTGGGCGGTGTTCTTTCTGAAATACATCCTGTCCCACCCTGCGGTGACCTGCGTCATCCCCGCGACCGGAGACCCGGAGCACCTCGTCCAGAACATGCAGGCCGGCTTCGGACGGTTGCCGGACCAGTCGATGCGCCGGCGCATGGCGCAGTTCATCGACGCCTTGTAGCGCACCCCCCGGGGCCTCGTCCGCGGTATCAGAGCAATCCGCGCCGAGCCAGGTTCTGCATCAGATCGGTCACGCCGAAAGTCCAGGGCGTGATCTTGTCGCAGTGCGCGACGCGGTTGATGAGAGCACCGAGGCGCTGCGAGCGGATGGTCACCAGATCGCCGACGCGGTGCGTAAAGCCCTTGCCCTTTGCGTGGCGATCCTGGGTCGGCGCGAACTGGGTGCCGAGAAACAGCATCATGCCGTCCGGATACTGGTGGATGCGGTTCACCGCCTGCGCGACCAAGTCCAGCGGATCGCGGCTGATCTGCGCGAGATCGCTGTGGCCCCGAAGAACATACCCGTCGGGGCCGCTGACCTCGATTTCGATGCGGGTTGCGCGTAGCTCGTCCATGCCGT
The DNA here is from genome assembly GCA_035651315.1 of Burkholderiales bacterium. Classification (GTDB taxonomy): domain Bacteria; phylum Pseudomonadota; class Gammaproteobacteria; order Burkholderiales; family Eutrophovitaceae; genus DASRFY01. The sequence goes on along the minus strand of DASRFY010000131.1, from coordinate 9,131 downwards.
ATCCCTCGTCGAACAAACGGATGAAGGGGCCGATGGCGCAGCTCGCGTTGTTGTCCTTCGCCTTGCCGAGCAGCAGCGCGCTGCGGCCCTCGAAGTCGCGCAGATTGACGTCGTTGCCGAGGCTTGCGCCCACCACCCTGGCCGCCCGATTGACCGCGAGCACTACCTCCGGCTCCGGGTTGTTCCACGACGAGTCCGGCCGGATGCCGACCTCGGCGCCAAGGCCGACCGCCGACATCGGCTGCGACTTGTTGAACACTTCCGCGTCCGGCCCGATGCCGACTTCCAGGTATTGCGACCAGAGATTGCGCTTGACGAGCGACTCCTTGAGTCTTGCCGACTGTGGCGATCCAGGCTTCACGGCGCGGATCTCGGCGCCGATCTCCTCGCCGATCGCGCGGCGCACGTCGTCCGCCTTCGCCGCGTCGCCCTTGGCGTGCTCCTCGATCACCCGCTCCAGCATGCTCGACACGAAGGTCACGCCGCAGGCGCGCAGCGCCTGCAGGTCGCAGGGCGCGAGGAAGTACGGCTGCGACGGATCCCGCCGGTCGGCGCCGGAGTTGGCGAGCAGGTCTTCGACGCGCCCGATCGGCTTCGCCCATCCCCTTGCGAGTGCATCGCGCACCAGCCCGACGGGATCGGCGGCGTTGACGAGCTGGCTGGAAGTCGGGACGGCGCGCGCAAGGTCGTAGACCTTGTCGCCGCGGATCGCGACCGGGCTGGGGCCCGCGACCCGGCCGGGCACCCAGGCGCGGCCGACGAGCACGGCGGCCTCCGTGTCGGCGGGCAGAACGTTGCCGGGGTCGAGCTGCATGCCTTGTTCTCCTCCTTTTTGCCGAAGTATACCGAGCGGCACCGCTTCCGGCCCAAGCCGCGCCGGCGAATGTCGACTGCGCGACGGCGGATTGCCGCGACCGGTTGCAGCAACAGCTCTTACAATTCAGGATCGATGAAACGCTCAGCTTCCCGCTCCGGAACGCGCCATCGCCGGGTCCGCGCGCCGGCCTTCCCGCCGCCGCGCGCGGCACGCTTCCGTGCTTGACCGCTCGCTCGTCTTCCTCGATCTGGAGACGACCGGCGCCGGCCCGCACTTCGATCGCATCACCGAAATCGGGCTGGTCGAGGTCGACCGCGGCCGCCTTGTCGGAGAGTGGAGTTCGCTCGTCAACCCGCTGCGGCGCATTCCGCCCGAAATACAAAACCTCACCGGAATCACCGACGAGATGGTCGCCGGCGCGCCCAGCTTCGATCAGCTCGCGCCAGATCTGTACGCCCGGCTCCAAGGCAAGGTCCTGGTGGCCCACAACGCGCGCTTCGACTACGGCTTCCTGCGCCACGAGTTCCGCCGCGCCGGCTACCGCTACGTCGCGAACGTGCTCTGCACCGTGAAGCTCTCGCGCCGGCTGTACCCGCACGAGCGCAAGCACAACCTCGACAGCCTGATCGAGCGCCACGGACTGGTCTGCAACGAAAGGCATCGGGCACTGGCCGACGCCCGGGTGCTGTGGGACTTCACGCAGCGGGTCCATGAGCGTCTTGGACCCGATCTCGTCCGCTCGGAGGTCGAGAAGCTGCTGCGCCCGCCGGTCATGCCGCCCGGGCTCGAACCCGACGCGCTGGAGGACATTCCGGACGCCGCGGGCGTTTACGTTTTCTACGCCGAAGCGGACACGCCGCTCTACGTGGGCAAGACCGGCAACCTGCGCACGCGCGTGCTCGGGCATCTGGAAGGCGACGCGCGCCGCGACAGGGAAATCGCGCGCCGGGTGCGGCGAATCGACTGGCTGCAAACGGCCGGAGAATTCGGCGCCGCCATTCGCGATGCCCGGCTTCTCAGACGACTGCAGCCTGCCTACAACCGCAAGCCGGGCAGCGCAGAGACGCTCTCCTTCCGCTGGAACCCGGTCGATGGCCCGAACAGGCCGACGCTGGTCGAGGTCTCGGCGGCGGACTTCGCGCAGTCGCAGGACCTGTTCGGACTGTTCCGCTCGAAAGCCGTGGCCAACAACGCGCTGCGCGGACTGGCGGACGAACACGGACTCTGCCTCATCGCGCTCGGCCTCGATGCGGGCAAGGGCCCCTGCTACAACTACCCGCTGAAGCGCTGCCGCGGCCTGTGCGCCGGCAAGGAAACGGAACGCGCCCACACCGCGCGGCTTGCCGCCGCCCTCGCGCCGCTACGGATTCAGTGCTGGCCGTTCACAGGCAGGATCGGCGTCCGCGAAACCGATCCGTTCACCGGCCAATCGCAGGTGCACGTCTTCGACCGCTGGACTTACCTCGGCTCCGCGCGCGAGCAGACCGATCTGGACGATGCGCTGGAGACGCGTCTCGAGCCCGGCTTCGATATGGACACCTACAAGCTGCTGCTGCGCGTGTTGAAGCGGCCGCCGGCAAATATTCGGATCTTCGAACTCGAGGTGGCGGACGACCGGATAAATGGCAGTAATTGAGCGATCAGGTAACCGGACAACCGTGTCGAGGATGATCTTGCCCGGGCACTTGGCGACATTGTCGCTCGATCACCCGGTCATCCAGATCCCTTAATCACCCAATCACTACCTCACCAGTGCGCAGCCAGAAACCGATCCAGCGCAGCATTGAACGCCTCGGTCTGTTCGAGGTTGGACAGATGCGAGGCGTTCTTGAGGATCCTCAGTTCCGAACCCGGAATCGCCTTGTGGATCGCCTCGGACATCGCGACCGGCGTGCCGACATCCTGCTCGCCCACGATGACCTGCACCGGGCACTTGATGGCACCCAGCTTTCCGGTGAGATTGATCTTGGGAATCGCGTGGCAGCAGCCGACGTAGCCCGGCACGGGCGTGCCGCGGATCATGTCTGCCACGCGTTTCATCGTGTCCGGGCGGGACTTGCGGAACGGCTCGGTGAACCAGCGTTCCAGCGTGGGCTGCACCAGCGGTTCCATTCCCTGCTCGGTCGCCGTCTTGATGCGTCCGTCCCACACCGCCTGCGCCTCGGGCGGCATGCGGCTGGAGGTGTCGCACAGCACCAGGCTGCGGAACACGGCCGGGTACCTGAGCGCGAAGGTCATGCCGATCATCCCGCCCATCGACAGGCCGACGAAATGCGTCTCCCGAATGCCGAGCGCGTCGAACAGTCCCTTCACGTCCCCGGCGAGCTGATCGAGCGTGTAGGCGCCGGCGGGCGCAGCGCTCGCGCCGTGACCGCGGGTGTCGAAGCGCAGCACGCGGCAGCGGCCCTTGAGCAGCGCCGCCTGCTCGTCCCACATCCGCAGGTTGCACGCGAGCGAGTGACCGAACGTGATCCAGGGTCCGCTGCTGCCCTCGATTTCGTAGTTGATTTGTATTCCGTTCGCGCTCGCTTTCATCGCCCGGTCTCCTGGAAAAGGTTTCGAAGTATAGCGCCGCCGGTGTACCATTCGCGCCACGCGGCACGCGCGCGCAAGACGCGCTGCCGCATGCGGGAGGAGAGCAGAAGTGAGACTGGTCCAGTACATCGGGCGCGACGGTGCGCGTCGCGTGGCGGCGGTTTCGGACAATGGCCGTGAGCTGCAGGTGATCCGCGGCGCCGGCCGTCTGTACGATCTCGCGCGCGATGCCATCAAGGGCGGGACGCGTCTCGAGGCGCTCGTCGCCGAGCGGCTCTCGGACCATCGCGACAGCTACGAAGAAGTCGTCTCGGAAAAGCGGCTCCTGCCCCCGCTCGACCACCCCGATCCCTACCGCGAACTCATCACCGGTACCGGGCTTTCGCACCTGGGAAGCGCGGCGGCGCGCGACTCGATGCACGCCAAGATCCAGAAAAACGAGACCGAGCTGACCGATTCGATGAAGATGTTCAAATGGGGCTTGGAAGGCGGCAAACCCGGCGCCGGGGAGATCGGCGTGCAGCCGGAATGGTTCTACAAGGGCGACGGACGCTGCGTGGTGGCGCCGGAGCGGCCGATCGAGCTTCCGCCGTATGCGCTGGACGGCGGCGACGAGGTCGAGATCGTCGGACTGTATCTCATCGCGGACGACGGCGAAGTGTGTCGCGTCGGCTTCGCGCTCGGCAACGAGTACGCCGATCACGTCATGGAACGCCAGAATTACCTGTATCTCGCGCATTCCAAGCTGCGCCAGTGCAGCTTCGGGCCGGAGATCCTGCTCGGCGAACTGCCGGGCAGCGTGACGGGGCACGCGCGGCTGCTGCGCGGCAAGGAGGTGCTCTGGGAGGAGGACTGGCTCTCTGGTGACGACAACATGTGCCATTCGATCGCCAATCTCGAGCACCATCATTTCAAGTACCGCGACTTCCGCAGCCCCGGCGACGTGCACGCGCATTTCTTCGGCGCCGCCACCGGCAGCTTCACGAAAAGAATCGGAACGCAGGTCGGCGACGTATTCGAGATTTCCGCCCCCGCCTTCGGCCGCCCGCTGCGCAATCCGCTCGGCGAGGCGCGAGAGATGAAGCAGTTGCGCACGGTGCGCACGCTTTGACCGCAGGCGGAACCGGAGGCAGACACCGATGATCTACGAGCTTCGCATCTACCACGCCTATCCGGGACGTTTGCCCGCGCTCAACGCCCGCTTCCAGAACCACACGCTGAAGATGTGGGAGCGTTTCGGCATCCGTCACGTCGGCTTCTGGACCACGCTGATCGGCGACAACAGCAACGATCTCTATTACATCCTGGAGTGGGAGAGCCTCGCCGAACGCGAGCAGAAGTGGAACGCTTTCATCGCCCATCCCGACTGGCTGGCGATCCGCGCCGAGACGGAAAGGGACGGCCCGCTGGTCACGCACATCAGCAACGTGATCCTTTCGCCCACGGCGTACTCTAAGCTGAAATAAGCGGGCGCTTTGCTGTCGTCGATGAGCGACAGGCATGCTTTTCGGCAGACAGGAGGTAGCCTGTCCGGGTCAACGGCCGGCACGTAGGGGCGTTGTCAGGTCGTCGACAATCCGAAACTCGATACAAAGGAGGCAACGATGTCGAAGTCCCTCAGGATGCTTCTGATCGCCGGCGCGGCAGGTCTCGGCATTTCCCTGGCGCACGCGGCGGATGATGACTCGACGCTCACCAACGAAGGCAGCCGCACCGACCGGATCGCGGCGTCTTCCGACTCGCAGACGGTGGTCGTCGATCGCCTGTCGAATGATTTCTCGTCCACCTACGGCACGGGCACATCGGCGCTCATCAACGGCCTGCGCGGAGGTTCGACGACCCTTACCGTCACCGATAGCTCCGGCAGCACCGCGACGCTGACCCCGCCCGCGCAAAAGGGAAAGATGGGGTACGGCGAAATTTTCATCATCCTGGCGCTGACCCAGGCCTCCGCAACCGGCCAAGGCACCGGCTCTGCGACCGCGCAGCAACTGGCCACCGCCATGAACACGATTCTCACGGATCGTGCATCGGGGATGGGCTGGGGCAGGATCGCGAAGTCGCTCAACCTGAATCTCGGTCTGGTGATCGCGCAGATCCGTTCCGGCAACGAGCGGCTGACCACCGCCGTGCGTCATGAACGAGCCGAGCGCGCAGCCAGGGCGGATCGGCCCGACAAAGCCGACCGGCCGGAACGTCCGGACAAGCCCGACCGGCCGCAGCGCCCGGACCGCCCGGAACGTCCGGGCAAGGGCTGAGCCTCCTGCCATAGGCGCGGAAGGGGAACGCAATGCGGAGGATGAGATCGATTCTGCGCTTTCTGTTGCCGCTCGCCGCGCTCGCGACGCGCGGGGCGTGCGCGGCGGACGACGACAAGCTCAGCCTGACCACCGGCTTCGACTACTCCACCGGCAGCTATGGCGAGTCGCAGGACACGACGATCACGTACATTCCCGTCACCGGCAAGTACGAAACCGGGCCGTGGACGTTCGGTCTGACGGTGCCATGGATCGACGTCAACGGGCCGGGGGACGTGGTCCGCGACATCGGTCCGGTACGCGCCAACGGCAGGCGCTTGACGTCCAACACGGCGACTCGCGATGAATCGGGTCTCGGCGACATCATCGCCGCGGCGACCTACAACGCATTCTCCAGTCCGGATGGCCGCGCGCTGGACCTGACCGCGAAGTACAAATTCGGCACCGCGGATCGCGACAAGGGCCTCGGCACCGGCGAGGACGACATCTACCTCGAAGTCGACGCCTACCGCACCATCGATCGCTTCACCCCGTTCGTCACCTTGGGCTACAAGATTCTCGGCAGCCCGCCGGGGATTCCGCTGAACAATGTGTTCTTCGCGCAGTTCGGCGGCAGCTACAAGCTGGACGACATCCGCAGCGTCGGGCTGATGTGGTTCGGCCAGCAGGCGGTTGTCGACGGCGGCCCTCCCATGAGCGAGGTAACCGCCTTCTACACGCAGAAGCTGAGCCCGTTGTGGAAGGCGCAGCTCTACGGCGTGCTCGGCCTGGCCGACGGCAGCCCGGACTACGGCATCGGCGCAATGGTCACGCGTTCCTTCTGAGCGAGCATTCCTTGCCGGCAAGGGCGGCGCGGCCGCCCTTTTTTGTTTTTCGGCCGCGCCGTCCCGCTGCCCCGGATTCGCCGCCCGGGTATTTTCCTATTCCGCAGAGGGGCTTGAGTCACCGCCGGCTTTCCGTACAATGGGGTCTCGAGGCCGCCGCCGAGGCGGCCTCGTTCATCTCGCGGGGCAGAAAAACATGGACGAGAAGCTCGTATACAACGTCAACGTCGTGGCGCAGGACGTGCTCGCCACGCCGGAGGAGATCAAGCGCAGGCTGCCGCTCACCGATCGCGCGGAGCGGACTGTTCTCGCCGGCCGGCACGGTCTCGAGCGCATTCTCGACCGCAGGAACCATCGCCTGATGGTGGTCGTCGGCCCCTGCTCGATCCACGACCCGGTCGCGGCGATGGATTACGCGCGCCGGCTAAGGAAGCTCGCGGACGAAGTCGCGGACACGCTGTTCGTCGTGATGCGGGTGTACTTCGAGAAACCGCGCACCACCACCGGCTGGAAAGGGCTGATCAACGATCCGCACATGAACGACTCCTTCGACATCGAAGCGGGCCTGCAGATCGCGCGCCGGCTGCTGCTCGACATCAACGAGCTGGGGCTGCCGGCCGGCACCGAGGCGCTCGACCCGATCAGTCCGCAGTATCTCGGCGATCTGGTGACGTGGAGCGCGATCGGCGCGCGCACCACCGAGTCCCAGACGCATCGCGAAATGGCGAGCGGCCTGTCGACGCCGGTCGGCTTCAAGAACGGCACCGACGGCGGGCTCACCGTGGCGATCAACGCGCTGCATTCCGTTTCCAAGCCGCACAGCTTCCTCGGCATCGACCAGCGCGGCCAGGTGTCGGTGATCCGCACCAAGGGCAACGCGTACGGCCACATCGTCCTGCGCGGCGGATCGAAAGGGCCGAACTACGACTCCGTCACCGTCGCGCTGATGGAAAAGGAACTGAACAAGAACGGGCTTCCCGCCAACATCGTGGTGGACTGCAGCCACGCGAACTCGAACAAGGACTACAACCTCCAGCCGCTGGTGATGAACGACTGCGTGCATCAGATCATGGAGGGCAACAAGTCCCTCGTCGGCGTGATGCTGGAGAGCAACCTCCACGCCGGCAACCAGTCGATCCCGGCGGATCTCAGCCAGCTCAGGTACGGGGTTTCCGTCACCGACGCCTGCATCGACTGGACGACCACCGAAGAGCTGCTGCGCGAAGCGCGAGTGAAACTGAAGGACGTTCTGCCGCATCGCGTCCCGAAACTCGCCGAAATCCGAACCCTGCGCGCGTAGTGCACCGGCGTTGAAAGGAGCGACCGGAACGGCCGCCCCTTTCCGGTTGCCCGGCCCTTACGCGCGTCGCGTCGTGGATCGGGTCAGCGTGTCGTACACGAGCGCGAGGATCGACAGCTCGGCCGGCAGCAGCAGCCAGACCAGCACCGTGCTCAGGACATCCATTCCGGGCAATGGCAGCGCGTCGAGAGCGGCGATCAACCAGCCGGCCGCGCCGGGAATCAGCACGCACAGCACCAGGATGCGAAATCCGTTGTCGCGCGAGGCGCCCCAGGCCAGCCGCAGCCCCTGCATGACGCTGCGCCCTTCCGCCACGGAAAGCAGCGGAAAGACCGGCAACAACCGGCTCGTGACATAGGCCGCGGGAAGGATGATCAGTCCGGCCACCGGTCCCTGCGCGACTTCCCGCGCACCCGGCCACACGACCGCGAGCAGCGCGCCGGTCAGAAAGGCGGCCAGTGCGAACCCGAAACTCACCGACAGCATCGCGAGCATGAAACGGGTCTCGCGCAACGACCAGGAGATCGGCAGCGCGTCGCGTACTGCCGCATCGCCGAGAAGAAACACCCGATAACTGCGCACCGCTAGCATCACCACCAGGACGAACAGCGGCAGCGCCCACAGTACCGCGCCGGGCTCCTCCGGCGACTGCGGGCCCCAGCGATTGCCGGCGAGCGACAGCGCGATGCCGAGCGAAAGCGGCAGCCACAGCGCGCGCAGCAGGACGTAGCGGCGCTCCCAGGTCAGCATGACCGCGGCGCCGAGCAGTTTCAGGATCGGCAGATTCATTCGCTTTTACGTATTGCATTCCTCGCGCCGGCGGGCGTCCCGGCGACGTCCGTCGATGCGCCGAAAAGCCCGGTGACGCAGACATACCCATCGGAGCCGCGCATTGTAGGGCACGGCAGCTGTCGCCGGAACCCGACATCTGCGGCCACGGGCGAGCACGGCGCCCCGTGCATGCTATTCTTGCTGAGGAAATCACTGGTGGAGGTGCAGCCCCGTGCTCGCGCTGCTGCTGCAAACCATCGACAAGTCTCTCGGTCCTTCCCTGTCTCTTGCCGCCCCGCTTGCCTTCGTGATCGGCGCCGCCATGCTGATCTACGTGATCGCCGCGCCGGCGATGCGTATCGCGATCGAGATGCGCGCGGCGGCCGTCGGACTGGAACGCTATTGGGTGATGCAATGCCCCACCTGCAAGCGGGACACGATCGTGCTCGGCGGTTCTTGCGAGCATTGCGCCAAATCGCTGGGCCTGCCGTGGTTCGTGCGGCTGCGCAATGCGCTCGCGCCCGAGGGCGAACCGCGCTGGCTGCGCCCGATCCGCTGGACGCTGACCGGGCTGTGCGTCGCCGCGTTCGCCGCCCTCACCATCGCCTGCGCGCTGAAAAGCGGCG